>JAPUDV010000001.1 GCA_027492875.1 Candidatus Competibacteraceae bacterium
TGTCAATTCAGGGCACGTTGGTGTTTAACACCCGCGGCGGCGGGGCGGGTTCCGCCGCCGGCTGCGCGCCGGCCGCGCCGTCGCCGCCGGCCGCGCCCACGGAGCCCAAGGAAGCGGCCACCGCCGAATCCGGTCAGGCCAGCGATGCCCAGGCCGGACCCAAAGCCCAGCAGCAAAGTCAAAGCCCCGGCTCGGCCAACGTCGGCGACATCGAACTGCTGGATGATGGGCTGCCGACCGGGAGCGGATCGTCGGCCGCGCCGCCCGCCGCCGCTTCTTCCAGCCCGTCGCCGCAAGCGCCACAAGCGCCACAAGCTCAGCAACAGGCCGGACAAGCCCAGGCGGCCCAGAATGCCAGCGACAGCGGCAAGCCTTTGGTTCAGCCACCGCCGCCGGCGCTGCCGCGAGGGGGGCGAATTACCCATGACTGATGGAATGCCCTCATTTGTCCCGCCGGCTGACCGGCCGTCGTCATCCCCGACGCCGCGCGCCGGGCGGGATTGACCGGAACGGCTGATCGTCGCCAGAGACAGTGCCCATGGCTATCCAAAATCCCTTCGATGTTTTGACCCGGCACCTGTTCGCCGATCCCGGCACACGGGTCTATGCGGTGCTGGATGGCGCCGCCATTCCCGATTTGCCGCAGGCATTGCGGCAGCACCGGATGGAGGCGGTCTGTCTCTATCGCGGCGAGCTGATCCCCGAACTGGCCCGGGTGGCGCCGTATCAGGTGGTTCTGGAGCGGGAATCTCCCTTCACGGCCTGGGTGCTCCAACAGGGCTGGGGACGGCACTGGGGCATTTTTGCCCTCAGTCCGGTGGAATGGCGGCCGATGCGCGAGCATTTGTGCGGTCTGGTCATGGCTTACGATCCGGACTTTCAGCCGCTGTATTTCCGTTACTACGATCCGCGGGTGCTGCGCGTCTATCTGCCGACCTGCGACGCCGACGAGCTGCGGACGCTGTTTGGCCCGATCTCCCGCCTGCTGGGCGAGGACGAGGACGGCGGCTTGCTGAAGTTCTGGGTTGCCGGCGGTCAGCTCGGTAGCGAGCGGATCGAGCTGGAGATCCCGGCGCGGTCCCAAGCCGGTGAACCGGGCCAGGGTGCGGGGAAGGAGTGAGCGATGCTGGTGTTGCGCAAGTCGCAGATGAAGGTTTTCGAGCAGGTCGCGGTGCAACGCTTTGAAGCCGGCCTGCTGGAGCATTTGCGGACTTTTTTTCCGGAACAGGCCGCCGCGCTGGGTTCTACCCAATTGGGCCGGGTCGTGCGCTACGGCCTGGAACGGGCCGAAAGCCGGGGTTTGCACACCGAGCGCGGCATCTATCTCTATCTTGCCCTGATGTTCGTGCTGGGCAGCGCCTTCGACGAAGACCCCCAACTGGCCTGGATGCCGCCGCTGCAACCGCCCGCGCCGCCGCCTGGCGAAGAACCGCAACAGTCGGAGTCCCAAATCGAGGTGGCTTCGGTTCCGGCTGCTACCGCGCGGTCGCTGGAAACGCCCGACACCCGCATCGTGCCCTTGTACGAACAGGCGATGGCCTTTCTGGATCGGGCGGCGGGGCCAGACAACGAGTTTTTGCGGCAGACGCTGAACGTGTTGCGTCACCCGCAGGTGTTCGAGGGATTGCCGGCCGCGCCCAGTTTCGGCCATCGTGCGTTGCTGCTGCTGCAAACGCTGGCCCCGGAGAAGTACAAGGCGCTGGGCCAAGGAGCGCTGCGCGCCTTGGTGCGTTCCGGCTACGAAACCGCCAAGCGCCACGGGGTCACCACCGAACCCGGCATGATGAACTACCTCGCCTTAGCCTTCGTGCTGGGCAGCGGGTTCGATCGAGATCCCCTCTACCCCTGGGCGTCGGCGGTCCTGACCGATCCGGCGCTGGCCGATCCGGCGCAAAGAGGGACCGCCCTGCGGGAAGCAGCCCTGGCGCATCTGGCAAAATGTCCGCCCGGTTGTCCCCGTCGGGCCGAGCAGAGCGCCGTCGCCCTGGCCAAACCGGCCAAGACCTACCGGCGGATCATCGAGGAACCGCCTGATGGCTTCCCGCCGCCCGTCACACCCATACCTACCGGCAAGGTGTAAAGCAGTAGTTATGCTTTGGGGGTAGAGACCCTGCTCCGTGATGGAAACGCACCTCAGCGACATTACCCGCGTCATTCAGCTCTCGGTTGCCCCGGCGTTCCTGCTGGTCGCCATGGGCACCCTGATCACGATCCTGAGTAATCGGCTGGGGCGAATCGTCGATCGCCGGCGCGTGGTCCACGAACGGTTGTGTGCGCTCATGGACGGGTCGGCGGCGGAACAGCAGCAGGAGATGACGCAATTGATCCGCCGGGGCAATCTGATCTATTTCGCCATTCTGTGCGCCGTGCTGGGCGCGCTACTGGTGTGCCTGGTGGTGGCGGGGGCGTTTCTGGGAGCGCTGCTGTCGGTCGAGTTGGCTCAGGTCGTCGCCGGCCTGTTCGTGCTGGCGATGGTGGCGATGGTGGTGGCCTGGAGTCTATTTCTCAGCGAGGTCTCCCTGGCCGTCTGGGCAGGTACCCATAATCGCCGGTAAGCGGGTCGATGACGGGATCAGGCTCGCGCCGGATGAGAACGGGAATGGTGTGCCGTGAGCGCTTGTGCCGGTAGCCTTGGCTGCTCGCTTGACCGAACCGAGAGGACAGGAGGCTTTGCTGGGCGAACGATCCCGCGCCCCACGGGCAACTGATTGGGTCTATATGCCTACCAGCGCCCCGCGCTTTTCGGTGAGGTAGGGGCGCGTGGTCACAATCTGGTTACATTTTTTTGGGCGGGCTCTGAGCGCCCCACACCCTAGAAACCGTACTGAGAGGTTCCAAGCGATGAATTCCGTGATCACTCCACGCCGCACCGTCCTCATCTTGGCAGCTACTCTGAGCTTGACTCCCTGCCTGGCGAGCGCTGGAGAGAATCGTTCAAACCCGGAGGCGACCGCCGGCGCCACGACCGCTGACCTTCTGCTCGCCAGACCCGGTGGCCTCGTGGCGACGGTGCTCGGCACGGCCATCTTCGTGGTTGGGCTGCCCTTTACCTTGATTAATGGCAGCACCGAACAAGCCGCGCAGACACTCGTCGTACAACCCGCCAACTACACCTTTGCCCGTCCCTTGGGCCAAGACATCGGGGGCTTGGGCGATCCATCACACTGAGGTTGGCCCGGCCACCGCTCGCGATCCCGCGGAGTTTCACGGTCGAGCACCTCAAGAGCGATTGAGGCGCAACGGAATCGGCAAGGTGTTTAAGCGGATGGAAATAATGGCCTTTGTGATTGGCGGAAAGCGAATGATCGTGGTTTTTTTACGCCACCCGTCACACCAGCACTTCCAGGCAGGGCGGATGGCTGAGAAACGCGGTCGGACTGGCGGTCAGCCCATAAGCGCCGGACTGGAACACCACGATCAAGTCGCCGACATCGGCCCGGGCCAGTTCCATCCGGTCCGCCAGAATATCCAACGGCGTGCACAGCGGCCCGACCACCGAGACCACCTCCCGTTCGGTTCCGACCACCCGGTTGCCGACCGCGACCGGGTAATTCTTGCGAATCACCTGGCCGAAGTTGCCGGATGCGGCCAGATGGTGGTGCATGCCGCCGTTGGTGATCAAAAAAACGTGGCCGCGCGATACCTTGCGGTCCACCACCTCGGCGACGTAGACGCCCGCTTCGCCGACCAGGTAGCGGCCCAGTTCCAGCACCACTCGAATTTCCGGTAGCCGCGCCCGCGCCACCGGTAGCCAGCGTTCCAGATTGGCGGTGATCGGCGCGAGATCGAGCGGCTTGTCGCCGGGAAAATAGGGGATGCCGAAACCGCCGCCGACGTTGAGCAAGCGCACCGGTCCCGGTGCATTGATCGCCAGCCGCAGCGCCAGTTCGAAGCTGCGGTCGTGGGCTTCGACGATGGCCTCGGCGCGCAGGTTCTGCGAGCCGGTGAAGATGTGAAAGCCCTGAAAATCCAGCCCCAGTTCGCCGATCCGCCGCAACAGCGCCGGAACCTGCTCGGCGTCCACCCCGAACGGTTTGGGGCCGCCGCCCATCTTCATCCCGGAGGCTTTTAACTCGAAATCCGGATTGACCCGCACCGTGACCTGCGGTTGCCGGTCTTGTTCTTGTCCCAGCCGCGCCACCGTTTCCAGTTCGCTGGGCGATTCCAGGTTGATGGTGATGCCGGCGGCGATGGCGGCGGCCAGTTCCGGCGGGCGCTTGCCGGGGCCGGCGAAACTGATTCGGGTCGGGTTCGTCCCGGCGTCCAGCGCGACGCTCAATTCACCCGCCGAGGCGACATCCAGCCCGTCCACCAATCCGGCCATGTGCTGGACCACCGCCGGCATCGGGTTGGCCTTGATCGCGTAATGCAGTTCGATGGTGGGCGGCAGCGCGTCGCGCAACAACGCCACCCGCTGGTCCAGCAGGCGGCGGTCGCAGGCATAGAACGGCGTTTGCCCAACTCGCGCCGCCAGTTGGGTCAGCGGAATGCCGCCCACCTGCACGCAGTCGTCGACGACCGGAAACTGGCTCATCGGCCAGTGGATGGGACAGGTTTTACCCATCGGCGTTATATCCTCGGAGGCGTTTTTGCAGAGCCTCTCGGCCGTTACCCTCAAATCGCCGGTTCCAGGAACAGCGCGCGGAGTTCTTCGACCAGGCGCTTGCGGTCGATCTTGCCGTTGGGGTTGCGCGGCAGGTCGGCGCGGCGAACGATCACCCGCAGCGGCGCCATGAAATTGGGCAAACGCTGTTTGCAGCAGGCGATCAGCGCGTTTTCGTTGAAATCGTCGCGCAGCGGCTTGACCACCGCGACCACCGCCTGACCGAGCATCGGGTGTGGGATGCCCAGCGCCGCCGCCTCGGCCACCTGGCCGCTGCCGTAGAGTACTTCCTCGACTTCGGTGGGGCTGACCCGATAACCGGAGGTCTTGATCATGTCGTCCTTGCGGCCGATGAAGTACAGGAAGCCCTCCTCGTCCGCGCGCACCGTATCGCCGGACCAGACCGCCAGTTCGGTCAGGGGCAGACCGGGGTTCTGGCCGGGCGCCGGGCGGAAGCGTTCGGCGGTCTTGGCCGGGTCGTTCCAGTAGCCCAGCGCCACCAGCGCGCCGCGATGCACCAGTTCGCCCGGCTCGCCGGGGGTACAGGACGAGCCGTCCTCGCGCACCACCAGAATTTCGGCGTTGGGGATGGCTTGGCCGATCGAATCCGGCCGGCGCTCGATTTCCGCCGGCGGCAGATAGGTGGAGCGGAACGCCTCGGTCAGGCCGTACATCAGGAAGGGGGTGGTTTTCGGCAAGGCCCGACGCAGGGCCGTCAGGGTGGCGCGCGGCATGGCGCCGCCGGAGTTGGTGAGGTAGCGCAGGCTGTCCACCGCCGCCGGCGGCCAGTCCAACTGCGCCAGTTGCACCCACATCGGCGGCACCGCCGCCAGTCCGGTGATGCGCTCGCGGGCGACCGTGTTGATCACGTCGCGCGGCAGCAGGTAATCCATCAGCACGATGCGCGCGCCGACGGCGAAGGCGGTGGTCATCTGGCTGAGGCCATAATCGAAGCTAAATGGCAATAGCGCCAGAATGCGGTCGTGGGTCCGGTTGTCCAGATAGTCGACGACGCTGAGGGCGCCGGCCAGCATGTTGCGATGCGACAGCACCACGCCCTTGGGTTTGCCGGTGCTGCCCGAGGTGTACAGGATGGCGGCCATGTCGATGTCGATCGTCCGCGCCGCCGTCCGGCGGGCGTCCGCGTCCAGCAGCTCGGGCCAGTCGATGACCTGGATGTGATGCAGGCGGCGACGGGCGACGGAGGTTCCGTCGACCAGCACCAGGCTGTGCAGGTCGGGGCAATCGACCAGGACCGGTTCCAGCAGATCCGCCCGGTCGCGCGCGGTGATCAGGATGCGAACGTTGCAGTCGCGCAGGATATAGGCCACCTGTTCGGCTTTCAGCAAGGGGTTGATCGGCACGAACACGCCGCCGGCCAGCGCGGCGCCGAACAGGGCGGCGACGGTTTCCAGCCGTTTCGGCAGGTAAACGGCGACCCGCTCGGCCCGATGCAGGTCGAGCGCCAGCAAGCCGCGGGCCGCAGCCTGAATCAGGCTGGCGAGAGCGGCGTAATCCAGGCCGGCTTGCCGGTGAACGACCGCGGCGGCAGCGGGCGCGCGCTCCGCCTGTTCGAGAATCAGTTCGTGCAGCAGTCTGGCCATGCGCGTAGGAGGACGGAACCGGGTGGGCGAATGAAGTGAATACCATTATGAACGATAATAGCCGTCGCCGTGGCGGACGGCGCGGCGGCAAACGCCGGCGGGATCACTTCCTGGCCGGCCCGGGAGAAAACGCATGAAACCCCAGCGGATCGAGCCGGTTCTGAAGCTCTACACAACCAGCGGCTGTCACCTCTGCGAACAAGCCGAGGCGCTGGTCCGGCGGCAAACCGCCCAAGTCGGCACGGTCGAGATCGCCGACGACGCGGAGTTGCTGGAACGGTATGGCATCCGCATCCCGGTCCTGCGCCGCACGGATACCGGGAAGGAGTTGGATTGGCCTTTCGGCGCGGCCGAAATCCAGCGCTTGCTGGCCAAACCGCACCCTATAGATTGACCAGATTTTGCATTTTTTTGGAAGGTGTTCGCCAGATAATCAAACGAATGTTTGAATGAGGGCGAATCTGGATGGAGGACGATACCCGCCAGCGTCTTTTGGACGCCGCCGAGGCGCTGTTTGCCGAGCATGGATTTGCCGATACTTCGCTACGGGCGATCACCGCGCGAGCCAAAGCGAATCTGGCGGCCGTCAATTACCACTTCGGCTCGAAGGACGAACTGATTCGTGCGGTTTTCGCCCGCCGCTTGGAGCCTTTAACCGGGGAACGCCTGGCGCGGCTGGCGGCGCTGGAAGCCGGTGGCCGGGCGGTGACGGTGGAGGAGGCGCTGGCCGCTTTCATCGAACCCTCGCTGCGCCTGCGCCGCGAGGGTCCGCACGGCGAGCGCTTCACCCGACTGCTGGGTCGGGGTCTCATCGAGATCCCGGACTCGCTGCGCGAACTGCCGCGCCACCATTACGGCCAGTTGCTGGAACGGTTCCAGCAAATCCTGGCGCGGACCCTGCCTCATTTGCCGCCCGGAGAATTGCGCTGGCGGTTGCGTTTTACGCTGGGGGTGCTTTCATTCACCTACATTGCCGCGTCGCCCCGGGCGGCTGAAGCGGATCAAATCGCCGGCGGCGAGGAGCGGCTGTTGCAACAACTCATTCGGTTTTTATCCGCCGGGCTGCGCGCTCCGGAGTTGGATGCCGACGGGGCGGCAGCCCCTGATGGGCGGTTCCAGCAGGTTTTCGATCCATCCCGAGGGGTGGTTGAAAAAGCACGTCATAAAATCTAAAAAATCAATTGACCACGAGAAGGGTAACTCAATGAAATCGTATAAATCGCAGGGTCCCCGTTCGATTCTGGCCGCCGCCGGATTCCTGATCGCCACCAGCCCGGTCCATGGTTCGGGCTTACAGATCACCGAACAGAGCGTCACTGGACTGGGTCGGGCGTTCGCGGGTGGCAGCCTGGCGAACGATGATGTGTCCGCCGTGTACTACAATCCCGCCGACATGATGCTGAGTAGCGGGACTCAGGCGCAGGCGGGCATGACCTTCATCGGGATCAAGATGGAAGCGGACAATACCGGTTCGACCACCCGGCTTCCGGCCAATTTGGGGAACGTGCTCACCCAACCCGGTACCGTCCCGGTGTTCGTCACCCTCCCCAGTCGGGGGGGCAACGATGACGGCGGCACCAACAACCTCGTGCCTAACGGCTATTTCGTGATGGATATCAACGACCGGATGCGGTTTGGGTTGGGGGTGACCGCGCCGTTTGCGGTGAGTACCGAATACTCCCGCGACTGGGTGGGCCGCTATCACGCCGTGAAGTCGGAACTGCTCACCGTGGATATCAATCCCTCGATTGCCTATCGCATCAACGACAACTTTTCGATTGGCGGCGGTGTGAGCGCGCAGTATGCCGATGCCACCCTGACCCAGGCGCTGTTCAATCCGCTCAGCGCCTTCGTGAAAGACGGCTATGCCGAGGTCAAGGCCGACGGCTGGGCGTTTGGCTACAACCTGGGCGTGCTCTGGGAATTCGATCCCGCCACCCGGATCAGTTTGAGCTACCGCTCGCGCATCAATCACTCGGTGGATGGCGATCGCACCATCACCGACTACATTCCAAGCCGTAATGGCACGGTGTCCGCCACGGCGGACGTCACCTTGCCGGACTGGCTGGGGCTGGCCGTTTACAAACGGTTCAACGATCGGTGGGCGGTGATGGGGGGTGCGCGCTGGACCCACTGGAGCGTGTTCGACAAACTACAGATCGATTTTGCCGACGGTACGCAAAGCCTGACCCAGGAGAATTGGAACGACAGCTGGGCGTTCAATATCGGCGTCAGCTACGACTACAATCCGGAATGGACCTTCCGGGCCGGGTACGTCTACGATCAGACTCCGGTGCCTTCCGCCGAGTACACGACCCCGCGAATCCCGGACGCCAACCGCAACGCCGTGGGGCTGGGTTTTAGCTATCATCCCAACCGGCAGCTATCGGTCGATTTCGGCTACATGTACATCGATTTCGCCGATGCCCGCACCGACAATACGATCAACCTGTTGCCGGTTCCCGGATTGGCGACCGACACCCTGCGGGTGGACTACACCGGCTCGGGCAATCTGGTTGGCCTACAGGCCAGTTACCGGTTTTAAGCCTCAAAAATCCGCAATCAGCCAAATTGAAAAAGCCGGGGCGCCATCCCCGGCTTTATTTTTAGCGCGACCGTTCGCCCCTTGGTCCTTTCGATGGTCGTGGAAGGGTTTGGGGTGAAGGGGTGTTTCGACAGCCTGAGAGGACATCGACAATTATGAGTAACGCAGCAGCAATCCGCCGGGTGGCGGTTTTGGGCGCGGGCGTGATGGGCGCGCAGATCGCCGCCCATCTGGCCAACGCCGACGTGCCGGTGGTGTTGTTCGACCTGCCGGCCAGGGACGGGGATCCCAACGGGATCGCGACCAAGGCCATCGCCAGCATGGTCAAGCTGAGTCCGGCGCCGTTCGCCGTCAGGGAGCGGGCCGAACTGATCCAGCCCGCCAACTACGATCAGCATCTGGAGGCGTTGCGGAACTGCGACCTACTGATCGAAGCCATCGCCGAGCGCCCCGACTGGAAGGCCGATCTGTATAAAAAGATCGCGCCCTACCTGAGCGAACGGGCGATTCTGGCCACCAACACTTCCGGTCTACCGCTGAGCCTGCTGGCCGAGTCGGTGCCGGAGCACCTGCGCTCGCGCTTCTGCGGCATCCATTTCTTCAACCCGCCGCGCTACATGGCGCTGGTGGAACTGATTCCCTGCCAGACCACCGATCCGGCCATTCTCGATCTGCTGGAAACCTTCCTGGTGAGCACCCTGGGCAAGGGCGTGGTCCGCGCCAAGGACACGCCCAACTTTGTCGCCAACCGCATCGGCGTGTTTTCCATGGCGGCCACCATCCACCACACCGCGACGTTCGGGCTGAGCCTGGATTTGGTGGACGCGCTGACCGGCCCGATCATCGGTCGGCCCAAGAGCGCCACCTACCGCACCGCCGACGTGGTGGGGCTGGATACCATGGGTCATGTGTTCGAGGGTTCGGCGCTGGCGCTGCGCGACGATCCGTGGCGGCGGTATTTCAGCCCGCCCGCCTGGCTGAACGCGCTGATCGAAAAGGGCGCATTGGGCCAGAAAACCCGGGCCGGCATCTACGCCAACAAGGGCAAGCAGGTGCTGGATACGGCCACCGGCGAGTATCGGGATGCCGGCGCCCAGCCGGATGAGGCGGTGCGGGCGCTGCTCAAGATCAAAAATCCCGCCGAGAAGTTCGCCGCCCTGCGCGCCAGCGACCATCCGCAGGCCCGGTTCCTGTGGGCGATCCATCGCGATGTTTTCCACTATGCGGCGGTGCTGCTGGCGGAAATCGCCGATACCGCCCGCGATGTGGATTTCGCCATTCGCTGGGGCTTCGGCTGGAGCATGGGACCCTTTGAAATCTGGCAGGCCGCCGGTTGGCGGCAGGTTGCCGACTGGATCGAGGAAGACATCGCTGCGGGCAAAACCATGGCGGCGGCGCCACTGCCATCCTGGGTGAAGCAGGTGGACGGCGTGCATCGGCCCGAAGGCTCCTACTCGGCGGCGGAAGATGCTTACAAGCCGCGTTCGATGTTGCCGGTCTACCAGCGTCAGCTCTATCCAGAGCAGGTGCTGGGCGAAGCGCCGCACCATTATGGCCAGACGGTGTACGAGAACAGTGGCGTGCGGCTGTGGACCACCGGCGATCGCATCGGCGTGCTGAGCTTTAAGAGCAAGATGCATGTCATCGGCGACGACGTGCTGGATGGCGTGCTGGAGGCGCTGGAGATCGCCGAACAGCGTTTCGAGGGTCTGGTGCTGTGGCAGACCGGAGCGTCGTTCAGCGCCGGCGCCAATCTGGCGCAGGCGGTGCCGGTGCTGCACGCCGGTGATTTCGCGATGTTCGAAAACACCGTCGCCAAGTTCCAGCACACCACCGCCGCGCTGCGCTATTCGGCGCTGCCGGTGGTGGCGGCGGCACGGGGATTGGCCCTTGGAGGGGGTTGCGAGTTCCTGATGCACTGCGACCGGGTGGTGGCGGCGCTGGAAAGCTACATCGGCCTGGTCGAGGTCGGCGTGGGCCTGATCCCGGCCGGTGGCGGCTGCAAGGAATTCGCCCTGCGCGCCATGAACGAAGCCAAGAGCGGCGACCTGCTGCCGTTCCTGCGCCCGTACTTCGAAGCGATGGCGATGGCCAAGGTTTCGCGCAGCGCCGAGGAGGCCAGGCAACTCGGCTACCTGAAGGCATCGGACGTGATCGTGTTCAATCCGAACGAGTTGCTGCACGTCGCCAAGGCCCAGGTTCGGGCGCTGGCCGAAGCCGGCTACCGGCCGCCGCAGCCGCGCAAGATTCGGGTGGCGGGGCGCACCGGCGTCGCCGCCTGTCAGATGGCGCTGGTCAACATGCGCGACGGCGGTTTTATTTCGCCCCACGACTACCAACTGGGCCTGAGCATCGCCCACGCCTTGTGTGGCGGCGATGTCGATGCCAACAGCCTGGTGGACGAGGCGTGGTTGCTCGGACTGGAGCGCGGGAACTTCGTCGCGCTGGCCAAGACTCCGCTGACCCAGGCCCGGATCGAGCACATGCTCGAGACCGGCAAGCCGCTGCGCAACTGATTGACGGGAGAAGCCATTGATGAGCAAGCAAATCCAGGACGCTTACATCGTCGCCGCCGCGCGGACGCCGGTCGGCAAGGCGCGCGGCGCGTTTCGCAACACCCGCCCGGACGACCTGCTGGCCCATGTGCTGCGTGGGGTGGTGGATCAATGTCCGGGGCTGGACCCGAAATCGATCGGCGACGTGATCGTCGGCTGCGCCATGCCGGAAGGCGAGCAGGGCATGAACGTGGCCCGTATCGGCCTGCTGTTGGCCGGCCTGCCGGACAGCGTGCCGGGCATGACCATCAACCGCTTTTGCGCCTCCGGGGTGCAGGCGGTGGCGCAGGCCGCCGACCGCATCCGCCTGGGCGAGACCGACGTGATGCTGGCCGCCGGTACGGAAACCATGACCATGATCCCGATGGGCGGCAACAAGATCGCCCTCAATCCCGAGGTGTTCGCGAGGGATGAGAATGTCGGCATCGCCTACGGCATGGGCCTGACCGCCGAGAAGGTGGCGGAGCAATGGAAGATTTCGCGAGGGGATCAGGATGCTTTTGCGGTGGAGAGTCACCGCCGCGCCATCGCCGCCATCGCCGATGGCGAGTTCCGGTCGGAGATTCTGCCCTATACGGTGGTGGATCGGATGCCGGACAGCCGGACGATGCAGGTGAAAATCCGCGAGCGGGTGGTGGAGAACGACGAAGGCCCACGCCCCGACAGCAACCTGGCCGGGCTGGCCAAGCTGAAGCCGGTGTTCGCCGCCCGGGGTAGCGTCACCGCCGGTAACAGTTCGCAGATGAGCGACGGCGCCGGAGCGGTGCTGCTGATGAGCGAGCGCCTGGTCAGGCAATTGAACCTGAAGCCGCTGGCGCGCTTCGTCAGCTATGCCGTGGCGGGGGTGCCGGCGCGGATCATGGGCATCGGCCCCATCGCCGCCATTCCGAGGGCGCTCGATCTGGCCGGGCTGCGCAAGGACGATATCGATTGGTTCGAGTTGAACGAGGCCTTCGCCGCCCAAAGCTTGGCGGTGATGCGCGAGTTGGAGCTGGACCCGGCCAAGGTCAACCCGCTGGGCGGGGCGATCGCGCTGGGCCATCCGCTGGGCGCGACCGGCGCGATCCGTACCGCCACGCTGGTGCATGGCCTGCGCCGGCGCGGCGGTAAATACGGCATGGTGACCATGTGCATCGGCACCGGCATGGGCGCGGCGGGGGTGTTCGAGGCGCTGTAAGCGATTTTCCCCCGCGTCCGATGATCGAGCCCGCCGGCCTCAGCCGGCGGGTTTTTTTATGGGCGGTCTTCGTTGGATGAGGGTTGCCGGGCGGCGGCATTTCGCTATGCTGCCAGCTTGAGTTAAACGATATGGAAGGAGAGGATTCATGACTGCGATACGTGCGGATGCGGGACGAGGTTGGGGCTGGATCGTCGAGGGCTGGCGGCTATTCGTTAAGGCGCCCGGAGTCTGGATCGTGATCTTGCTGATTTATCTGGCCATCAGCGTGGTGTTATCACTGATTCCGTTCGTGGGCATGATCGCCCAGGTGCTGCTGAGTCCGGTGCTGGTCGGCGGGATGCTGTATGGAGCGGCGACGCAGGCGCGGGGCGAGACTTTGGAAATCGGCTATTTGTTCCAGGGCTTTCGGGATCAGGAGCGGATGGGACCGCTGGTGATGCTGGGGTTGATCAGCGTGGCCGGATACGTGCTGATGTTGGTGGTGTTGGTGGTGTTGGTGGGGGGCGGCATGATGATGGGCGCGATGATGGACGGCGCCGGCGCCGGCATGCCGCCCGAGGTGATGGGCGGACTGTTTGTCGGCGTCGGCTTCATTGCCCTGTTGATCGTGATGACCATCGGCCTGGTGGTTGCCATGGCCCTGTTCTACGGCATTCCTCTGATCATGCTGGCGGGCCAGAATGCCTGGCCGGCGGTGCAGGCCAGCGTCGCCGCCTGCTGGATCAATATGCTATCGCTGTCGGTGTTCGGTTTGATCTATTTGGTGCTGGCGGTGGCGGCGGTCATTCCGTTCGGTCTCGGCTTGCTCGTGCTCGTGCCGGTAACCGTCTGCGCCGTGTACGCCAGCTATCGGGAGGTGTTCGAAGAAGCGCCGTCGCCCGGCATCAGTCTGGCCAAATAGCTTTCGTGGCTTTCCCTGTTTTGAAAGGAGAGGTGGCTCGCGCCTCATTCAAGTCAAGCGCGCGTTGCTTGAGATCCCCCCAGCGAGACCACCTTCAGCGTCGTGTCGTGCGTCGCCGCCAGCAGCCCGAGCGGATCGGGCTGCGCCAGGTTGTCTGCCAGTCGGAGTGCCGGTGGAGAACGGACGGGACGGGAGAGGGTTGGCCATGATGGCGCTGGTTCCGCCCGTTCAGCCGATCCCGAAGAGCAGCGACTTGATCAGCCGCGCCCGCAACAGTTGCGTTGCCTCGAAGATTTCCTGGGTGGTTTCCACGTACAGCGGTCCCGCTTCACGAAAGATGCTGCCGTGGTTGCCCACCAGACGAACCGCCACCCGGATTTTCTGCACCATCTTGGTTTGCTGGTTGTCCCAGACCAGCGCTTTGTCGGCTGCAATGGCTAATGACATGATGGCATCCCCGCGGTTTGAGTGAGCGAAACCGGCGCGAACCCAATGTTCGGGCCGACCGACGCACCAGCGTCAAACCAGGATAAGCATTATCAATGCCAACAAAGGGAGGTGCCGGACCCGCAGCGGTTGACGGACCCGGCCGGTTTCAGAACTTGAACTCGTCGATCAGCAGTTGCATTTGCAGCAGCGTTTGCGTGCCGATGTTTTGGATGCGAAAGCCCGTGTCGTAGAAATCCGGGTTGATGTCCTGGCCGCTCCACAGGCTTTCCGCCTCCAGCGAGATGCGTTGCCGCGAACCGCCCTCCTTGGGGACATCCACCCATAACCGGTAGATTTGATTGACCGGAATGGGGCGGTCGCTGACCAGGCGCATGCCTTGCTTGTTGATATCCACGATGTGGCCCAACAAGGCCTGGTCGTCTTGGTTGTAGACGCGCAGGTACATCACCAGATACCAGCGCTTGAGCCGGCGCTGTTCGGCTCCAGGCGGGTCGGAGAAGCTCATGGCGACCTCTTGGCGGGTTCGAAACGCCGCCCCGCCAACCACCGTGGGCGTCGGCGGCGCGCGCGAATCGTCGGAAATGATCGTACCTGGTCGGGAGTGACGTCCATCGTCGGACTTTTAGGCCGGCACGGCTGGATTAAGGCTGTAAGTGACCGTCAAACTGGCTTGATCCAGCACATGTCCGGTGATCGCGGCGAGCACGTCGGGGCCGGTAAAATCGCCTTCCGCCGGACAGCGCGCCACATCGAGCGCGTACAGGGTAAAGATGTAGTGGTGCACGATGCTGTCGTTCCAGGGCGGGCAAGGGCCGTCGTAACCGAAGTAACGGCCGGCCATCGCCGGGTCGCTGGCAAACCATTCCCGATAGTTGTTGATGCCTTGGCGGGCGCCGCGCGGGCCGTCCGGCCCCGGTTTGCCGCCGGGCACGATACCCTCGGAGAATTCACCGGTCAAAATCCGCGCGGGTTCGGGGAGCAGATCCACCAGGATCCAGTGATAAAAATCGGTGCGCGGCAGACTGGCCGGGACTTCCCGCCCTTCCTGGTTGACGTCGTCCGCCTGGGTCGGTACGTCCGGGTCATGGCAGATCAGCGCCAGCGAGCAGGTTCCCGGCGGCAGGTCGCTCCACTGGAGCGGTGGGTTGGTGTTGGATCCGAGCACGACGTGCTGCTGGGGGTCGGCAACGCCGAAGGCGAATTCGGCGGGAATCGGTTGATGATCGCGCAAGACGGGGCTAGTCAGTTTCATAAGCTCTTTCCTTCAATCCGAGCGTGGCCGAGAGGGGTATCGACGCGCCGGCCAGGAGGGACGCGACCGATGTATCCGGAGCCGAAGCTGCCCTGGCGTTCGACGGATCGCGGTAGCGGCGGGCTTGATCTGTTTTCGCCGTTCTTAAAAAATGGCCGTGATCCATGAAGTATCCGGGCGACGGGTTTACTTTTCATCGATCATAATAACGCATACAACATAGCACGTTAATTCGCGGCGTCGGCAAGCGAATTTACCGCTCTCGCGCGGGTCGATCGGTCGCGAAATCGCCATGGGCCATCGCGGGAGCGGCGGTCCGGACGAGCGTCGGCCGGCGAGCCGGTTCCGGCGTTTTTTGATCGGGGCTTCCGCGCCGGGGCGTGCTGGCACTGACCGCGACCGGCCTGGGTCGGGTGACGGCGTTCGGCGCGGCGGCGACCGGTTCGAACGACATGGGGGTGGGTCTGGGCGATACCGCATCCAATTTCAGTCCGTTGAACGACATCGCCATTTTTTTGCTGGCGCTGTCGATGCTGGTTGGCCGGCTGGAGATTTTTCCGCCGCTATGGTTGTGTTTGCCAGACTTCTGGAAGTGAACGGGTATGGAAAAAGTAGAGTACGCCGGCGAGTTGCCGCTGGCGGCGGCTGAAAAGACGCGCCGGGCCGCCCAGCGGCGGGCGCCGGTCAGGACGGCGCTGTACATGGTCGGACTGCTGACGATCCTGTTCAGCGTCACGATGCTGCCGCCGATGGGGGTGGCGTGGTGGTACGACGGCTACACCGTGATCGTGCCATTCGCGAAAGCGCTGGGAGCCATGCTGGCCCTGGGCCTGCTGTGCTGGCTGCCGGTGTGCCGGTTCAAGGCCGACCTGCGCAACCGCGACGGCTTCGTGGTGGTGGTGGCGTTCTGGGTGCTGCTGTCCCTGCTGGGCGCGATCCCGTTCATGCTGGCCGAGCATCCGCACATGCGGCTGGTGGACGCGGTGTTCGAAACCGCATCCGGGCTGACCACCACCGGCGCCACCATCCTGTCCGACCTCGACGCCTTGCCCAAGGCGATTTTGTATTACCGGGCGCAACTGAACCTGTTGGGCGGCATGGGGGTGGTGGTGCTGGCGGTGGCGCTGTTGCCGATGCTGGGGATCGGCGGGATGCAGCTTTACAAGGCGGAGACGCCGGGGCCGATGAAGGACGAGAAGCTCACCCCGCGCATCACCGAAACCGCCAAGAACCTCTGGTTCATCTACGTGGGTCTGAACGTGGTCTGCACGCTGGCGTTCTGGGCGGCGGGGATGAGTTTTTTCGACGCGATCTGCCACAGCTTCGCGACCCTGGCGCTGGGCGGTTTTTCCACCCACGACGCCAGTATCGGCTATTTTCACAGCGCCCCGATCGAACTGATCGCCGGGTTCTTCTCGCTGGTGGCGGCGGTCAACTTCGCCCTGTTTTTCCTGGCGTGGCGCTCCCGCAGCTTGATGGTGGTATTTCGCGATGCCGAGTTCCAGTTTTGCATGGCGATCATGGCCGGAATCATCGTGCTCACCTGCGGCTATCTGTATATTTCCGGCAAATTCCCGCTGTGGGAATCCATTTATCATGGCTTTTTCCAAACCGCCTCGATCATCACCGACAATGGTCTGGTCACCACCGGTTATCCGGGGGACTGGCCGTTTGTCGTACCGTTGCTGTTATTGCTGGGCAGCTTTTTCGGTGGTTGCGTCGGTTCGACCTGCGGCGGCATCAAGGCATTCCGGTTTCTGCTGCTGTTCAAGCAGAGCCTGCGCGAGGCCCGGCTGCTGATCCGACCCACCGCGCAAATCGCGGTCAAGGTGGGTAATCGGCCGATGCCGGACCGGGTGATGCAGGCGGTGTGGGGGTTTTATTTCCTGTACATCCTCAGCTACTGCTTTTTCTCCCTGGCGCTGGCGACGACCGGTGTGGATCTGGTGACGGCGTTCGGCTCGGTGGCGGGTTGTCTGAACAACATGGGCGTGGGATTGGGCGAGACGGCGGTCGGTTTTGGCCCGCTGAACGATGCCGCCACCTGGCTGCTGTCGACCTCGATGGTGGTCGGGCGGCTGGAGGTGTTCCCGCTGTTGTTGCTGTTCCTGCCTGACTTTTGGAAGTGAGGATGAGCGAGCGGACAGATCGTCCCGGGGCGGTATCGGGTTCGATTTTGGACTCGCGTCAAAATGGGGCCGAACCTGACGACGGGTGGGAAGCCGAACTGGCGCCGCAGGCGGGGGAAGATAAAGAGGTTGCCGGCTTTTCCCCATCGCGGCCTGGGGCCGATTGGAACCCGTGGCAAGCCCGCCAGCGGCGGGCGCCGGTCAGGACGGCGCTGTACATGGTCGGATTGCTGATGATCCTGTTCAGCGTCACCCTGCTGCCGCCGATCGCGGTGGCGTGGTGGTACGACGGGATGCCGGTGGTGATGCCGTTCGCGGAGACGTTGGCCGCCACCCTGGGGCTGGGCCTGCTGTGCTGGCTGCCGGTGTGCCGGTTCAAGGCCGACCTGCGCAACCGCGACGGCTTCGTGGTGGTGGTGGCGTTCTGGGTGCTGCTGTCCCTGCTGGGCGCGATCCCGTTCATGCTGGCCGAGCATCCGCACATGCGGCTGGTGGACGCGGTGTTCGAAACCGC
This sequence comes from Candidatus Competibacteraceae bacterium, assembly GCA_027492875.1. GTDB lineage: Bacteria > Pseudomonadota > Gammaproteobacteria > Competibacterales > Competibacteraceae > Competibacter. The sequence continues at coordinate 17,734 of JAPUDV010000001.1, forward strand.
ATCCGGGCTGACCACCACCGGCGCCACCATCCTGTCCGACCTCGACGCCTTGCCCAAGGCGATTTTGTATTACCGGGCGCAACTGAACCTGTTGGGCGGCATGGGGGTGGTGGTGCTGGCGGTGGCGCTGTTGCCGATGCTGGGGATCGGCGGGATGCAGCTTTACAAGGCGGAGACGCCGGGGCCGATGAAGGACGAGAAGCTCACCCCGCGCATCACCGAGACCGCCAAGAATCTCTGGGTGATCTACTTCGGCCTGAACGTGGCGTGCGCGCTAGCGTTCTGGGCGGCGGGAATGAGCCTGTTCGACGCGGTTTGCCACAGTTTCTCCACCCTGGCGCTGGGCGGTTTTTCCACCCACGATTCCAGCATCGGTTACTTCCATAGTCTATCCATCGAGCTGGTTTCCGGCATTTTCACCCTGATCGCGGCGGTTAATTTCGCCCTGTACTTCATGGCGTGGCGTCGGGGGAGTCTCCGGGTCGTGTTCCAGGATGCGGAGTTCCGCTTCTTTCTGGTGGTGATCGGCGGGATCGTCGCGCTCACCTGCGCCTACCTGTATTTCAGCGGCACGTTTCCGCTTCTGGAGTCGCTCACTCACGGCTTTTTCCAGAGCCTTTCGATCGTGACCAGCAACGGCCACACGGCGGCCGGCTATTCGGCGGATTGGCCATTTTTCGTCCCCTTGCTGTTGTTGCTGGGCAGCTTTTTCGGCGGTTGCGTCGGTTCGACCTGCGGCGGTATCAAGGCGGTTCGATTCCTGCTGCTGTACAAACAGAGCGTGCGCGAAATCCGGCTACTGATCCGCCCCACCGCGCAAATTGCCGTCAAACTGGGTAACCGGCCCATCCAGGACCGGGTGATGCAGGCGGTGTGGGGGTTCTACTACCTCTATATTTTCTGCTATTGCGCGCTGTCGCTGGCGCTGGTGGCGACCGGCTTGGACCTGGTGACGGCCTTCGGCTCGGCCGCCGCCGCCTTGAATAACATGGGGGTGGGTCTGGGCGATACCGCGTCCAACTTCAGCCCGCTGAGCGATACCGCCACCGTTCTGATGGCGGTGGCCATGGTGGTCGGCCGGCTGGAGGTGTTCCCCGTGTTGCTGCTGCTTCATCCGGACTTCTGGAGAGGTTGATCATGAACCCAAGGCGAGGCTATGCTGGCGAGCTGCCACCGGTCCGATTCAACATGGCGCGCTACTGTCTTCAGACCGCGGCGCGGGCCACGCCGGACAAGGTGGCGCTGGTGGTGGTCTCCGACGCCAACGCGCCGGTCGAGATGGCCGAGCGCTGGACTTACGCGCAACTGGATGAGGCGGTGCGGCGCACGGCGGCTGGATTGCGCCGCCTGGGTCTGGCGCCGGGTGCGCGGTTGATGATCCGCATGGGCAACACCAGTGATTACGCCCTGCTGTTTTTCGGCGCCATCGCCGCCGGTTGCGTGCCGCTGCCATCCTCGGCGCAACTGACCGGGGAGGAGGCCGCTTTCCTGCTGGCCGATTCCGGCGCCCGGCTGCTGGCGATGGCGGACGAATTGACGATCCGGCCACCGCAGGGCGTGCAAGTGCTGGGCATGGCCGATGTCGCCGCGCTGCGGATCGGTCACGAGCCGTTGGACTACGCCGATACCGCCGCCGCCGATCCAGCGTTTCTGATCTACACCTCCGGTACCACGGGTCAGCCCAAGGGTGTGTTGCACGCCCAGCGCTCGGCCTGGGGTCGGCGGCCGATGTACCAGGGTTGGTATGGCATCCGCCCGGACGACGTGATCCTGCACGCCGGGGCGTTCAACTGGACCTATACCCTGGGGGTGGGGCTGACCGATCCCTGGGCCAATGGCGCGGCGGCAGTGCTCTACAACGGTCCCCGCGATGTCACGGTTTGGCCGGCGCTGATGGAGAAGTACCGGGCGACTCTGTTCGCGGCGGTGCCTGGCCTGTACCGGCAGATCCTGAAATACAACGATCTGGGCGCGCACGATCTGTCCAGTCTGCGCCACGGGCTGACCGCCGGCGAGGCGCTGAGCACCGCTTTGCTGGAACAGTGGCGGACGACGACCGGCAAGGCGCTGTACGAGGCGTTGGGGATGAGCGAATGTTCCACCTACGTTTCCTCGTCGCCCGATATGCCGGTGCGGCCTGGTAGTCCGGGCAAGGCCCAGCCGGGCCGCTGCGTGGCGGCGTTGCCGGTCGAAGGCGGCGAGGAGCCGCTGCCCGCGGGCGAGACCGGGCTATTGGCGGTGCATCGCAGCGATCCGGGGCTGATGCTGGGCTATTGGAATCGCCCCGAAGAAGAGGAGCTGGTCTACCGGGGCGAGTGGTTCCTCGGTGGTGATCTGGTGCACTTCGACGCCGACGGCTACATGATCTACCACGGTCGCAACGACGACGTGATGAACGCCATGGGCTACCGGGTATCGCCGCTGGAGGTGGAGCATTGCCTGAGCCGGCATCCGGCGGTGGCGGAGGTGGCGGTGACCGAGCTATTAGTGCGCGAGGGCGTCCGCGTGATCGCCGCCTTCGTGGTGCCGCGCGACCCCGACGAACCGGACGGGATGGACGCCGCGCCCTTGCTGGCCTTCGCTCACGAGCATCTGGCGGGCTACAAATGCCCGCGCGAAGTTATTTTCATCGATCATCTGCCGCGCACCGCCAACGGCAAGGTCCGCCGTCGCGATCTGGCCCAGTGGCGGCGGTGAATTGATGGGTCGTGCCATCCCGCTGTCTGAAAACACATCCTGTTTTCCCTCCCGGCCGTTTCTTGATCCCGGATGAGCTGTCATATAGAACTAATGTTTAATATATCAATATGCAATTTTTATCATTGCATTTAAACTTCTTGCTATTGATAATTCACGTCCATCTTGGAACCTGGATTTTCATTATGCTCACAGCGGCTCAGTTGAAAGCGGCGCGCGCGCTGTTGGGTATAGACCAGCGAACGCTCGCCGAAACCGCCGGTTTGTCCCTGCCGACCATCCAGCGGATGGAAGCCAGCGAAGGCACGATTCGCGGCAATGTGGATTCCCTGGTCAAGCTCATCGCCGCGCTCGACGCCGCCGGCGTGGAGCTGATCGGAGAGGGGGCCACCAGCGAAGGCGGCGGGCGCGGCGTTCGACTGAAGGGCTGAACCCCTCAAGCAGTTCGTAGTGATCGTGAGTCGGAAGGAGTGGAATTCGTCACCATGCCGTTGTCGCTGTCATTGGGCTTGGCCATGGCCCTGCTCGCCGTCGGTCTCCATGCGATCGCCGCATCGCGCCGGGCAGGTTGCACCCGCCAGGTCTACGGGGTCAGTCTGGCCGTTTGCATCATCTTGTTGGGGATGGCGCTGGCGCATCTGCTGGGCGGCCGAACGCCGATCACGCTGACCTTACCCATTGGCTTGCCCTGGCTGGGCGCGCATTTCCGCCTGGATGCGCTGTCGGCCTTTTTCCTGATCGTGGTCAATCTCGGCGGCGCGGTGGCCAGCCTGTTCGCCCTGGGCTACGGCCAGCATGAAAAAACGCCCGAACGGGTGTTGCCGTTTTACCCGGCCTTTCTGGCCGGCATGAACCTGGTGCTGCTGGCCGACGACGCCTTTACTTTCCTGTTCGTTTGGGAATTCATGTCGCTGAGTTCCTGGGCGCTGGTCATGGCCCACCATCGGGAACCGGCCAACGCCCGCGCCGGCTATCTGTATCTGGTGATGGCCTGTTTCGGCACCTTGGCGTTGCTGCTGGCCTTCGGGCTGCTGGCCGGTCCCGACGGCGGTTACGATTTCGCCGCCATCCGCGCCGCTCAGGCCACGCCGGGCGCGGCGGCGCTGGTCCTGGCGCTGGCGCTGGCGGGAGCCGGCTCCAAGGCCGGTTTGGTGCCACTGCACGTCTGGCTGCCGCTGGCGCATCCGGCCGCGCCCAGTCACGTTTCGGCCTTGATGAGCGGGGTGATGACCAAAGTGGCGGTGTACGGCTTCATCCGCATCGCCTTCGATCTGCTGGGGGCGCCGGCCTGGTGGTGGGGAGGACTGGTGCTGGCGCTGGGCGGAATCACCGCCGTGCTGGGCGTGCTGTACGCGCTGATGCAGCACGATCTGAAACGGCTGCTCGCCTATCACACGGTGGAGAACATCGGCATCATCTTCATCGGTTTGGGCTTGGCGCTGGCGTTTCAGGCCAATCATATGTACGCGAACGCCGCGCTGGCGCTGACCGCCGCGCTGTTTCATATCTTCAACCATTCGCTGTTCAAGAGTCTGCTGTTTCTCGGTACCGGCGCGGTGCTGACCGCCACCGGGGAGCGCGACATGGACCGGCTGGGCGGGTTGATCCATCCGATGCCGTGGACCGCGCTGGCGTTTCTGATCGGCGCGGCGGCGATTTCGGCGCTACCGCCGCTGAACGGCTTCGTCTCCGAATGGCTGACTTTCCAGGCCATCCTGGCCAGCCCGGAACTGCCGCAATGGCCGCTCAAGTTTTTGGTGCCGGCGGTCGGCGCGCTGCTGGCGCTGTCCGCCGCGCTGGCCGCCACCTGCTTCGTCAAAGCCTTCGGCATCACCTTCCTGGGCCGGCCGCGTTCGCCGGCCGCCGCCGGGGCACGGGAAACCGACCGCTATTCGCTGGTCGCGCTGTTCGTTCTGGCGGTGCTCTGTCTGTTGGCCGGCATCCTGCCCGGACTGGTGGTGGATGGCCTGTCTCCGGTGGTGAGTGTGCTCAACGGCGGCGCCCGGCTGACGGCGCAGAGCAGCCAGCCCTGGCTGACACTGGTGCCGGTGGTGGATGTCAAAAGCACCTACAACGGCTTGCTGGTGCTGTTGTTCATGGCATTTTCCGGAACCGGCGCCGCCCTCCTGATCCATCGTTTCGCTTCCGCCGCGGCGCGGCGCGGTCCGGCCTGGGATTGCGGCTTTCCCGAAGCCAGCCCCGCGACCCAGTACACCGCCGGCAGCTTCGCTCAACCGATCCGCCGGGTGTTCGGCAGCGTGGTGTTCCAGGCGCGGGAACGGGTGTTCATGCCACCGCCCGGCGACTTGCGACCGGCACGGCTGGAGGTCGAACTGCACGACCCGGTCTGGGAGCGTGGTTATGCCCCGATCATCACGGCTGTGGTGGCACTCTCCAGCCGTTTTAACGCCTTTCAATATCTCACCATCCGTCGTTACCTGAGCCTGGTATTCGGCGCGCTGGTACTGCTGTTGCTGGGGATGGTGCTATGGCGCTGACCGCCGACTATGGGGTGCAGGGCTGCCAAATGCTGCTGACGCTGCTGCTGGCCCCACTGCTCACCGGTTTTGTCCGCACGCTCAAGGCGCGACTGCTGCGCCGGCGTGGTCCGACCCCGCTGCAACCTTACCGCGATCTGCTCAAGCTGTTGCGCAAGGATGTGGTGCTGGCCGACTCTGCCTCCTGGTTGTTTCGCGTGGCGCCTTATCTGATCTTTGCCGCGATCTGGGTGGCGGCGTCGCTGGTGCCGACTTTCGCCAGCGGCCTGCCGTTCAGTTGGACGGCCGATTTGATCGCCATCGTCGCGCTGCTCGGCACCGCCCGCTTTTTTCTGGCGCTGGCCGGGCTCGATGTCGGCACCAGCTTCGGCGGCATCGGCGCCAGCCGCGAGATGATGATTGCCTCATTGGCCGAACCGGCCATGCTGATGATGGTGTTCACCTTGTCGTTGCTGGCCGGCACCACCGAACTGTCGGCGGTTGCCCGTTTCATGCTGAATGCCGATGTCGGCCTGCGGGTGTCGCTGGCGCTGGCGCTGTTGGCGTTACTCATGGTGGCGATCGCCGAGAATGCCCGGATTCCGGTGGACAATCCGGCCACCCACCTGGAACTGACCATGGTGCATGAGGCGATGGTGCTGGAATACTCCGGCCGCCATCTGGCGCTGATCGAACTGGCCGCTTCCTTGAAATTGCTGCTCTATCTGTCGCTGACGGCTTGCATCTTCGCGCCCTGGGGCATGGCGACCGCCGGCGCGGGTCCGCTGGATTACCTGGTGGGCGTGGTCGCGTATCTGGCCAAGCTGGCGACGGGCGGCCTGCTGCTGGCGCTGTTCGAAACCAGCATCGCCAAAATGCGGGTGTTCCGGGTCGGCGAATTTCTGGGGGCGGCGCTGATGCTGGGTTTGCTCGGCACCCTGTTGCTGTTCGTGTCCCGGAGTTTGTGATGCACGGTCTGGCCTTCGATATCGCCCATTTTCTGGCGGGCGGCATGGTGGTGGCGAGCTTTCTGCTGCTGTATCAGGATCGTCTGTACGCCCTGATTCATGTCTTCGCCTTGCACTCGCTGGTGCTGGCGCTGGCGGTCGGCTGGCAGGCCGCCGTTCAAGGCGCGCATCACCTGTACATCACGGCGGGAATCGCGCTGGTGTTCAAGGCGATCGTCATTCCGGTCGCGCTCCACCGCATCGTCCGGCGGCTCGGCATCCATCGCACGCTGGAGACGGTGGGAGGCGTAGGCCGGGACATGCTGGCCGGCACCGGGCTGGTGGCGCTGGCGATTCTGGTGATGCTGCCGGTGACGACCGCCGCCGACGCGCTGGCGCGCGAGGATCTGGCCTTTGCCCTGGCGGTGGTGTTGCTGGGGCTGCTGCTGATGGTCACCCGCCGCAACGCGGTCAGCCTGGTGATCGGCTTCATGTCGCTGGAGAACGGGCTGGTGCTGGCTGCCGCCGGGGCGCGCGGTATGCCGCTGGCGGTGGAAATCAGCGTCGCGTTCTCGGTGCTGATCGCAATGATCGTGATCGGTATTTTTCTGTTTCGCATCCGGGAGCGCTTCGATAGCGTGGACATGCAGGCGATGGATACCTTCCGGGAGGAGCGGCGGCGATGAGCGGCGCGGATCTCGGTCTCGTGGCGATGGTTGTGTTGCTGGGCGTTCCGGCCGGCGCGGCGTTGCTGCTGGTGCTGGTGTCCGACTATCGGCGCGGCGCCAGGCTGAACGTCGGCGCGGCGCTGTTGTGCCTGCTGGCCGCCGTCACCCTGTTCCAGGCGCGACCGGAAGCCAATCTCTACCTGCGGGTGGACGACTTCAACATCTATCTGATCGCACTGAACAACTGGGTCAGCTTCACCACCAGCGTGTTCAGCGCCGGCTACATCGCCCACGAACTGGAAACCGGCCGGCTGACCCCGGCGTATCTGCGCTTCTATCACGCCATGTATCAGGCGCTGCTGTTCGCCATGAACCTGGCGCTGCTGGCCAACAACATCGGGCTGCTATGGGTGGCGATCGAACTGGCGACGCTGGTCACGGTGCTGATGGTCGGTCTCTACCGGACCCACGCCGCGCTGGAAGCCGCCTGGAAGTATTTTATCCTGGGCAGCCTCGGCATCGCCCTGGCGCTGTTCGGCACCATCCTGGTGTATCTGGCGGCGCAACCGGTGATCGGGCAGGGACTACCGGCCATGGCCTGGGATCGCTTGATCGCTCGCGCCGACGCCTTCGATCCGGCGCTGCTGAACCTGGCCTTCGTGTTCCTGCTGCTCGGCTACGGCACCAAGGCCGGTTTGGTGCCACTGCACGCCTGGCTGCCGGACGCCCACGCCGAAGGTCCCACCCCGATCTCGGCGGTGCTGTCCGGTTTGCTGCTGAACGTGGCGTTGTATGCGGTGCTGCGCTTCAAGATGCTGATGAGCGCCAATCCGTCCGCTCTGGCGCCGGGACCGCTGATGGTCATTCTGGGGCTGCTGTCCCTGCTGTTCGCCGGCTTGATGCTCTATCGCCGGGGCGATATCAAACGCCTGTTCGCTTATTCCTCCATCGAACACATGGGCATCATCACCTTCGCCTTCGGCATGGGTGGGCCGCTGGCCAACTTCGCCGGGCTGCTGCACATGACCCTGCACAGCCTGACCAAATCGGCGATTTTCTTCACCGTGGGCCACATTTCCCAAGTCAAGGGCACGCAGCGAATCTCCACCATTCGCGGCCTGACCGTCACCCATCCGACCCTCGGCTGGGGACTGGTGGCGGGCGCGATCGCCATCGCCGGGATGCCGCCGTTCGGGGTGTTCATGAGCGAGTTCCTGGTGGTGAGTTCCACCTTCGCCCGCCAGCCGCTACTGGCGCTGCCGCTGGTGGTGGGATTACTGCTGGCCTTCGGCACCCTGCTGTGGCGGTTGCACGGCGTGGCGTTCGGCCAGCCGGACAGAGCCGCCTTCGTGCCGGTGCGGGCCAGCACCCTGCCGGTGACGGTGCATCTGACGCTGGTGCTGGTGGCCGGGTTTTGGTTGCCCGAACCGCTGGTGGCCTGGTTCCGCCATGTCGCGGCCCTGCTGGGTTGAGGGCGATAGGATGAAAGCGACGAACGCCAAACCCGCCTTGCTCGCCGTGCTGGGCGCCGGCCAGCCGGTCACCGGGCATCGGCCCTGGTCCCGTTTCTTGGTGACCGCCGAAACCTGGAACGCGCTGCTGGCCGGACTGGCAAACGGCGCCTGGACCCTGCTCGGATTATGGGGCGAACCCGGCGTGGTGCATCTGGCGGTGTATGAGTTCGAAACCGGCACGCCGGGGGTCGCCAGCCTGCCCTGTCCGACCGGCGAGTTTCCCTCGGTGGGGCGCTGGCATCCACCGGCGCAACGCTTGGAACGCGCCATCGCCGATCTGGTCGGTTTGCGGCCGGCCAACGGCCCCGATCTTCGTCCCTGGCTGGATCATGGCCGCTGGCCGCTGCGTCATCCTCTGGGTTCCTCGACCGCGCCGGCCGAAGCGATGCCGCCTTATCCGTTTCTGCCGACGGAGGGCGAAAGCCTGCACCAGATTCCGGTGGGGCCGGTTCACGCCGGCATCATCGAACCCGGCCATTTCCGTTTCACCGCCAACGGTGAGGCCGTGGTCCGGCTGGAAGAACGGCTGGGCTACGTCCACAAGGGCATCGAGAGCCTGCTGAGTGGCGCGTCGTTGGAGCGGGCAGCGCGGCTGATCGGGCGGGTGTCGGGCGACAGCACGGTAGCCTATGCGCTGGCCTTCGCCCGCGCGGTCGAAGCCGCGACCGAAACCGCCGTGCCCGACCGCGCCCAGTGGCTGCGGGCGCTGATGGCCGAGTTGGAGCGCTTGGCCAATCACTGCGGCGACATCGGCGCGATCTGCAACGACGCCGCCTTCGCCTTGATGTTGGCCCATTGCGCGGTGTTGCGCGAGCGGGTGCTCCGCGCCAGCGCCGCCTGCTTCGGTCATCGTCTGCTGATGGATTGCGTGGTTCCGGGAGGGGTGGCCGTCGATTTGCCGGCGGATGGCGTGCCGATCTTGCGAGCCCTGCTGGCCGAGATGCGCCGCGCGTTTCCACCCTTGGTCGAGTTGTACGACAACACCGCCTCGCTGCAAGACCGCACCGCCAATACCGGGACGCTCGATCCGACCCTGGTCCAGCAGTTCGGTTGCGGCGGCGTGATCGGCCGTGCCGCCGGTCGCGCCTTCGACGCCCGCCGCGCGCCGGGTTATCCGCCCTACGACCAGCTTGAGTTCGAGGTGCCGGTGCGGCGCGAAAGCGATGTCAACGCCCGGGTGTGGATTCGCATCCGCGAAGTGGAACAGAGCCTGGCCCTGATCGAAGGAATTCTGGAGCGTTTGCCGTCGGGTCCGGTGCGCGGGGCACTGAACCCGCCTGGCCGGCTGGTCGAGGGCATGGCGCTGGTCGAGGGCTTTCGTGGCGACATCCTGATCTGGTTGCGCTTGGCCGCCGATTGTACGGTGGCGCGCTGTCATCCGCGCGATCCCTCCTGGTTTCAGTGGCCGCTGCTGGAAGCCGCTATCGAAGGCAATATCGTGGCGGATTTTCCCTTGTGCAACAAATCCTTCAACTGCTCGTATTCGGGCCACGATCTTTAGGCGCTCCGTCATGCGCAAGCTGCTGTTGCAAAATGGGTGGCGGTCGCCGCTGACCCTTCCCGCCCCGGCGCCTTCCGAACAAGCCTTGGCCGAATTGGGCGCGAAGGTCGATCGAGCCGCCCGCCGACGCTTGGGCCGCAGTCTGGCGATCCGCGAGGTGGACGCTGGCTCCTGCAACGGTTGCGAGCTGGAGATCCATGCGCTGAACAATGCTTTTTACGACTTGGAGCGTTTCGGCTTCCACGTCGTTGCTTCGCCGCGCCATGCCGATGTGCTGCTGGTGACCGGGCCGGTGACGGCCAACATGCGCGAGGCGCTGGAGCGCACGTATGCCGCCACGCCCGATCCGAAGTGGGTGGTCGCGGTGGGCGATTGCGGGCGGGACGGCGGGGTGTTCGCCGGCGGCTACGCCTGCGTCGGCGGAGTGGCCGAAGTGATTCCGGTCGATCTGCACATTCCCGGCTGTCCGCCGACTCCTCTGCAATTGCTCGAAGGCTTGCTGGCGTTGTTGCGGATCCAATGATTTTTCTATCGAGTCGTTCGAGCAGCATCAGGAGGCCAAATAGCGTTCATGAAACCTGACTCACGGCATCCTTTATATCTGCCTTTTGGCACCGCGCTGCGTGACAAGCTGCGCGGGGGCTACAACTTCAGCAAGCTGCAAGCCGACCTGCTGGCCGGCATCACGGTAGGCATCGTGGCGGTACCGCTGTCGATGGCGCTGGCGATCGGCAGCGGGGTGCCGCCGCAGTATGGTCTATATACCGCCATCGTCGCCGGGCTGCTGATCGCCCTGACCGGTGGTTCCCGCTACAGCGTGTCCGGGCCGACCGCCGCCTTCATCGTCATCCTGCATCCCATCGCCGAAAAATATGGCCTTGGCGGGCTGGTCACCGCCAGTTGCATGGCCGGTATCATGCTGATCGGCATGGGCGTGGCGCGGATGGGCAAGCTGATCCAGTTCATTCCCTATCCGGTGACCACTGGTTTCACCGCCGGCATCGCGATGGTGATCGCCAGCCTGCAATTCAAGGACTTTTTCGGCCTGCAACTGGCTGCCCAGCCCGAGAATTTCGTGGAACGGCTATGGCTGGTGGGGCAGGCGTTGCCCGGCTTGCACCTGCCGGATTTGCTGATAGGCGTCTTGACCTTGGCTCTGCTGATCTTATGGCCGCGCCTGAAAACCGGCTTGCCGGCACCACTGGCCGGTCTGGCAATCGCTACCGTACTGGCTTGGTTGCTCGGTCGAACCGTGGACGGTTTCGAAGTCGCCACCATCGCGTCGCGGTTCAGCTATGTGTTGGGCGGGGAAACCTTGCCGGGTATTCCGCCGTTCCTGCCGAGCTTCGGGCTGCCGTGGCAACTGCCCGGCCCGGACGGACCAGTGTTAGGGCTGTCGCTGGGATTGATCAAGGATCTGCTGGGTCCGGCGATGGCGATCGCCCTGCTGGGTGCTATTGAATCGCTGTTGTGCGCGGTGGTAGCCGACGGCATGACCGGCACCAAGCACGATCCCGACGCCGAACTGATCGGACAGGGCATCGGCAACGTCGTGGCGCCGTTTTTCGGCGGCATTGCCGCGACCGGCGCGCTGGCCCGCACCGCCGCGAACATCCGCGCCGGTGCCCGGGGTCCGCTGGCCGCCGTCTTTCACGCATTGTTCGTGCTGCTGGTCCTGCTGGCACTGGCACCGCTGCTGGGTTATCTGCCCATGGCCGCGCTGGCCGCATTGCTGCTGCTGGTGGCATGGAACATGAGCGAACTCAAGCACTTTCGTCATATCATTCAGGTGGCGCCTGGCAGCGACATCCTGGTCTTGCTGGTCTGTTTCGGATTGACGGTGCTGTTCGATATGGTGGTCGCCATCAGCATCGGTGTGGTGCTGGCCGCGCTGCTGTTCATGAACCGCATGGCGGCCTTGACGGGCGGCAAGCATGTGGAGGCCGATCATCCTCATCTGGAAAGCCCGCTGCCGGACGGCGTGCGCTTATACGAAGTCTCCGGTTCGCTCTTCTTCGGCGCGGCGGAAAAGGCGATGAGCGCCTTGCACGATATCGGTGTCCGGCCGCGAGCGGTGATCATCGATATCGAAGCAGTGACGGTCATGGATGTGTCGGGATTGGTGGCGTTGGATTCGGCCATCGAGCGGCTGCGGAGCGACGGTGTGCTGGTGGCGGTGGCGGGCGTGCACGGCCAGCCAGCGCTGCTGATGCGTCGCGCCGGACTGCACAACATTCCCGGCAAATTGCTACTGTCGGCCAGCCTGCCGCAGGCGCTGGCGCGAGTGCGGCATTATTTGGGTGAAACCGCGACCGGCCGGCCCTTTCTGACCGAGAAGATATCCTGAAGGCTGGCAGGACTTTCGCCGATTCGTCAGAAGCTTGCCAGGCGAAAATCCTGCGTTGAAAGTGCCCTGTTTTAGATCAAACCGGCTGCCGGTGGAGTTGATGCTCCTGCGCATCGACCGCAGCAATGGCGGTCATGTTGATGATCCGCCGCGCGGTCGCCGAACGAGTCAGAATATGCGCCGGTTTGGCCAAGCCGAGCATGATCGGTCCCACCGAGACGCTGTTGGTTACTTCCTTAAGCAGGTTGTGGGAGATGTTGGCGGCGTCGGCGTTGGGCATGATCAACAGGTTGGCCGCGCCCCTCAATTGTGAATGCAGGAACACCCGACCGCGCAATGCCTCGGACAAGGCGGCGTCGCCGCGCATCTCGCCGTCCACTTCCAGCTCGGGCGCGCGTTGGCGGATGAGTTGCAGCGCCTCCGCCATCTTGCGCGCCTGCCGCGACTTGTGCGAACCGAAGCTGGAATGGGACAGCAGGGCGATTTTCGGCGGCAGGAAGCGACCGACTTCCTCCGCCGCCAGCAAGGTGATGTCGGCGATTTCCTCGGCCGTGGGGTCCGTGTTGATGTCGGTGTCGCAGAAGAACAGCGGTCCGAGCGAGGTAATCAACATGTTCATGGCGGCCGGGGTCTTGACGCCCTCGCGCAGGCCGACGATGTCCAGCACGTATTCGACATGATCGGGGAAGCCGCCGATCAATCCGCACAGCAGGGCGTCACCGTAGCCGAGGCGCAGCATCAGCGCCCCGATCACCGTGGCGCGCGTGTTGACCCGGACCCGGGCTTTGTTGGGATCGACCCCGTAGCGTCCGCGCAACTGATGGTATTCCTGCCAGCATTCTTCGTAGTAGGGGTTGTTCTGGGGGTCGATGATCTCAAAATCCTGATCGGGGCGGATGCGCAGACCCAGTTCGGCGATGCGTTGCTCGATTCGCCCGCGCCGCCCGATCAGGATGGGTTTGGCGAGACCGTCGTCGATGACGCCTTGCACCGCCCACAGCATCCGCTCTTCCTCGGCTTGGGCGTAAATCACCCGCTTGAGATCGGTCTTGGCGCGATCGAACACCGGGCGCATGATTAGGCCGGAACGGTAAACGCGCTGGCTGAGTTGGGTGCGGTAGGCGGTAAAATCCTCGATCGGGCGGGTGGCGACGCCGCTGTCCATCGCCGCCTTGGCGACCGCCAGCGGCAAAGTGAGCAGCAGGCGTGGCTCGAACGGTTTGGGAATCAGGTATTCCGGCCCGAAGGTGATTTGCTGATCGCCGTAGGCGGCGGTTTCCTCCTGGGAGTGCGGCTCGCGCGCCAGTTCCGCCAGGGCACGGACGCAGGCCAGTTGCATCTCCTGATTGATCGTGGTGGCGCCCACGTCCAGCGCGCCCCGGAAAATGTAGGGGAAGCAGAGGACGTTGTTAACCTGGTTGGGGTAGTCGGAGCGGCCGGTGGCGATAATGGCGTCGGGCCGCGCGGCGATGGCTTCCTCCGGCATGATTTCCGGCACGGGATTGGCCAGCGCCAGAATCAGCGGCTGGCCGGCCATGGTTTTCACCATATCCCCGGTGAGCACCCCGGCCTTGGATAGCCCCAGGAAAATATCCGCGCCGATGATCGCCTCGGCCAGGGTGCGCGTCGGGGTGTCGGCGGCATAGGCGGCTTTCTCCGCGTCGAGGTTGCCGCGTCCCTGATAGATGACGCCCCGGCTGTCGCAGACGATGACGTTTTCCCGCCGCAGACCCAAACCGAGCAGCAAGTCGAGGCAGGCGATGCCGGCCGCACCGGCGCCGGAGGTGACGACCCTGACCTCGGCGATCTTCTTGTTGACCAGCGACAGGGCGTTGAGCACGGCGGCGGCGGTGATGATGGCGGTGCCGTGCTGGTCGTCGTGGAACACCGGGATTTTCATCCGGTCGCGCAGCCGGCGCTCGATCTGGAAGCATTCCGGAGCCTTGATGTCTTCCAGATTGATACCACCAAAACTCGGTTCCAGGCTGGCGATGATCTCGACCAGTTTGTCGGGGTCGCGTTCGCTGATTTCGATGTCGAACACATCGACGCCAGCGAACTTCTTGAACAGCACGCCCTTGCCTTCCATCACCGGCTTGGCCGCCAGCGGGCCGATATCGCCCAGGCCGAGCACGGCGGTGCCGTTGGT
>JAPUDV010000002.1 GCA_027492875.1 Candidatus Competibacteraceae bacterium
CCGGCAACATGCTCAAGCCGGCGCTGGCGCGCGGCGAGCTGCACTGCATCGGCGCCACCACCCTGGATGAGTACCGCAAATACCTGGAGAAGGATGCGGCGCTGGAGCGGCGTTTTCAGAAGGTGCTGGTCAACGAACCGAGCGTCGAGGACAGCATTGCGATTCTGCGCGGCCTGAAGGAGCGCTACGAAGTCCATCACGGCGTGGACATCACCGACCCGGCCATCGTCGCCGCCGCCACGCTGTCGCATCGTTACATCACCGACCGCAATTTGCCCGACAAGGCCATCGACCTGGTGGACGAAGCAGCCAGTCGCATCCGCATGGAGATCGATTCCAAGCCGGAGGAAATGGACCGGCTCGACCGGCGCTTGATCCAGCTCAAGATCGAACGCGAGGCGCTGAAGAAGGAAGGCGACGAGGCGTCGAAAAAACGCCTGGACCTGCTGGAACAGGAAATCGCCCGGCTGGAGCGCGAGTACAACGACCTGGAAGAGGTCTGGAAGGCGGAAAAACTGGCGCTGCACGGCGCGGCCCAGGTCAAGGAGGAGTTGGAACGGGCGAAGCTGGACCTGGAGACCGCCCGCCGCGCCGGTGACCTGGCGCGGATGTCGGAACTCAGCTACGGCCGCATCCCGGAACTGGAACGAAAGCTCACCCAGGCCAGCGCCGTCGAGCACGACGCATTCAAGCTGCTGCGCAACAAGGTCACGGACGAGGAAATCGCCGAGGTGGTGTCCAAGTGGACTGGGATTCCAGTTGCCAAAATGCTGGAAGGCGAACGCGACAAGCTGCTACGGATGGAGCAGGCCATTTGTCGGCGGGTGGTGGGTCAGGACGAGGCGGTCAAATCGGTGTGCAACGCCATTCGCCGTTCCCGCGCCGGCCTGTCCGATCCGAACCGGCCGAACGGTTCGTTCCTGTTCCTCGGTCCCACCGGGGTGGGCAAGACCGAGCTGTGCAAGGCGCTGGCCGAGTTTCTGTTCGACACCGAGGACGCGATGGTGCGGATCGATATGTCGGAGTTCATGGAGAAGCACTCGGTGGCCCGGATGATCGGCGCGCCGCCCGGCTACGTCGGCTACGAGGAAGGCGGCTATTTGACCGAGGCGGTGCGGCGACGACCCTACAGCGTGATCCTGCTGGACGAGGTCGAGAAGGCGCACCAGGATGTGTTCAACGTGCTGTTGCAGGTGCTGGACGACGGGCGCCTGACCGACGGGCAGGGTCGCACGGTGGATTTCCGCAATACCGTGATCGTGATGACCTCCAACCTCGGTTCGCAGATGATTCAGGAACTGGCGGCGCAGGACAACTACCCGTTGATGAAGAGCATGGTGATGGCGCAGGTGGCCGATCATTTCCGGCCGGAGTTCATCAACCGCATCGACGAGGTGGTGGTGTTCCATCCGCTGGATCGCGAACAGATTCGGGCCATCGCCGGTATTCAAATCGGCTACCTGCGCCGGCGGCTGGCTGATCGACAGATGGGGCTGGAGGTGTCCGAGGCGGCTTTGGATCGCTTGGGCGAGGCGGGCTTCGATCCGGTCTACGGCGCTCGGCCATTGAAGCGGGCGATCCAGCAGGAATTGGAGAACCTACTGGCGCGGCGGATTCTGGCCGGTGAATTTGGTCCCGGCGATACGGTGGTGGTGGACGCCGGCGGGGAAGGTCTGGATTTCCAAAAACGGATGCCGGACAAGCTGGCCAAATAGAGGCATATAGCGTTCCCAAATCAGTTGTGAACTTTCCCCACCTTGGACAAGGAGGGGTGGCGCGTAGCGCCAGGGTGGTTCGAAACGGCGGTTCCACAACTCAGGGAGGAACGCTATAAGCGAAGCGCCTTCCAAGGCGCTTCGCTCGTTTTATACTCAATCGTGTTTGGTTTCCTTCCCCAGCGTTGCCAAGAAAATTCCCTCAACGCGATCCACAGGATTCGTAATCTACAGGATTTATGTAAACAGCGATCTTGCTGTTTGGATAATTATCTTCTACTTACTCTGGGTGGCTTGTAAGCGCCCGTATAAGATTTTTTCGAGACGACTTGTGTTGGAGCTGCTAGGAGCTTTTTCATGCGCTTGGTTATCCGTTTGGTGGTTGCTATCGCTTTGGTGCTCCTATCGGCCTCAAGCTGGGCACAACTCCGTTATTTCACTCTGATCGATTCCGATAACAACGTAGCGACAGGATGCACCGTCTCCCTCTCAACGGCGGGCGCCGTCGCGGGGATCGATCGGCGCCTGACGGCCACCGTTTCCGAAACCGCCACGCCGCAGGTTACCCAACTCACCTTGGAAAGCTGTGTCGGCGGCAGTTTTGGCGCCCCGGTTTCATTACCGGGCACTCCCTATCCCGTGGGGTTGAACAATGGTGTCAACGGGGCCGATGTGGTCGAGCAGGCCGCGCCGATCAACGCTATCGCTGCCGCCGGCGCCACCGTGCGGTTCTACTTCGCCGCGCAGGGACCGACCAGCAGCGATTTACTGGGATCGGTAAACGACCCTCCCATAGTGATCGAAACCCCACCCGCCGGC
Source organism: Candidatus Competibacteraceae bacterium (assembly GCA_027492875.1). Classification (GTDB taxonomy): domain Bacteria; phylum Pseudomonadota; class Gammaproteobacteria; order Competibacterales; family Competibacteraceae; genus Competibacter. Next base: position 2,535 of record JAPUDV010000002.1, read on the forward strand.
CCAAACCCAGTGGGTATTCCTTCGCTGTCCGACGGGGGCTTGCTGATTTTGGTGTTGCTCCTGTTCGTCGTGCTGATCCGGCAACGATCCCGTTTTCCGACGAGCACGGTGAGCGTGCTGCTGTTGGTTGGGGCGTTGGTGGGAATCGCTTGGGCGGCGGGTTTTCGTCTGGACGGTCAGGTCGACGATTGGCAGGGCGTATCCGCGGCCGGCACCGACGCGGTGGGAGACAGCTCTCCGAAAACCGACATTACCCAAGCCTTTGTCGCCCAGGAAGGCGGTATGCTGTTTTCCCGACTCGATATCGCGAATATTGAAGGATCATCGCCACCCAACCGGCCGCCGGTCTTCACCAGCACCCCGGTCACCACCGCCAATATCGCCAGCCCTTACAGCTACGTCATCACTACCAGCGATCCCGATAGCAACGTCCTAACCCTGACTGCCCCCACGAAGCCGGCCTGGTTGACGTTTACCCCCGGCGGTAACGGCACGGGCACGCTGAGCGGTACGCCGGGCATCACCCATTTCGGCGCTCATGCCGTCGTCCTGCGGGTAATCGACAGCGGCGCCCCCAGCCTGAGCACGGATCAATCCTTTACCATCACGGTCAATGGCGCCATCCATCCCGAGCCGGTGATCGACCTCAACGGTGCAGCGGCGGGTCTCGATTTTGCGGCCACGTTCACCGAGAACGGCAACGCCGTCGCGATTGTCGATCCTGCAAGCCTGACGGTCGTCGATCCGGACAGTCTGAACCTGACCTCCGCCACCATTACCCTGACCAACCTGCTCGACACCGGTCAGGAGATCCTGGCGGCGAGCGCGGCCACGATTGCCCCCAACACCCCCCTAGCCGCCGCCTATAACGCCGCCACCGGCGTATTGACGCTGACCGGTTCGGCCACGCTCGCCCAATATCAGGCGGCGTTGCGCACCATCACCTACAACAACACCGCCGCCGCGCTGACCGTGACTCCAGCGCGGGCCATTACCTTTGTGGTCAGCGACGGCAGCAATACCAGCGCGCCGGCCACCGCCACCGTGACGCTCATCAGTGTTAACGACGCGCCGAGCTTCACCGCCGCCAATCCTCCGGCGGTCAACGAAGACAGCGGCGCGCAGACCGTAAATGGCTGGGTGACGGCCTTCGACCCCGGCCCTGCCGACGAAGCCACCCAAACCGTACTGGCCTACGCCGTGAGCAACGTGAGCAACGCGGCACTGTTCGCCACGCCGCCAACGGTTGATACCAGTGGCGTTTTGCACTACACCCCCGCCCCCAATGCCTTCGGCACTTCCACCTTCGAAGTGCGCGTGCAGGACAACGGTGGCACGGCCAACGGTGGGGTGGACACCTCCGCAGCGCAGACCTTCACCATCACGGTGAACCCGGTCAACGATGCGCCGAGCTTTACCGCCAGCAACCCGCCGGCAGCGAATGAGGATGCCGGGGCGCAGACCGTGAACGGCTGGGCGACTTTCAATCCCGGCAACCCGCAAGAGTCTGCCCAGACCGTACTGGCTTACACCGTGAGCAACGTGAGCAACGCGGCGCTGTTCGCCACGCCGCCGGCGGTCAATACCAGCGGCGCTCTCAGCTACACTTCCGCCCCCAATGCCTTTGGTACATCTACGTTCGAGGTGCGGGTGAAAGACGACGGCGGCACGGCCAACGGCGGGGTGGATACTTCCGGCCCGCAGAC
>JAPUDV010000003.1 GCA_027492875.1 Candidatus Competibacteraceae bacterium
AGTAAGCCGGTGGACAGACCGGGTTGACGGGCCAGGGATCGGCCCGCGCCCGGCGTCACGCCACCCCGACTTTCGCCACTCGGACCCGATTTTTCTTCCAACAACCCATTTTCGCCCTTGGACGGACAGGCAAGCTCTTGTTTTCCCGATCCTCGGCTCGGGAACCCTTGGGAACCCTGCGGCGATCCGACCCGCCGGTTCATTCCCCGGCGGACATCCCCCTTGAGGGAACCTCCGAGAGAGAGGCGTTTGACCCATCAGGGTCGGCTCCACCTTCAAAGCTCTGTGGAGTTTGGGCTCAACCGCACCGATTCCGGCACGGAAACTCCTGCGGAAACGGTAGCCAGTCGTTGAAGAAGCGAACCGCTTCAGGGTCCTGCCTCATACCACTGATGACGTGTTCCCCCAGCGCACCGCCGCCCATGGCGTAATAGCCGAAGGCGCCGCCGCCTATCGCAATCCCGCCGATGGCGCCACCACCCATCGCGATCCCGCCGATGGCCATGCCGCCAAACGCCAGCCCGCCGACGCCAAGCCCGCCGACGCCAAACAGCAGGCCAAACGCCAACCCGCCAACGGCGACGCCGCCGCGGGCGATACCGCCCAGCGCCAGCACTCCGGTGGCGAAATCGCCGATAGCGACGATGCCGCGGGCATGACCGCGCAGTTCGCCCTTGGCCGGATCGGGTCCCATGGCGATGTCGTACAAAGGCAGACCCCAGACCCTCCGACTGGATCGCTTGCGGATGCTCCGATAGGGAAAACCGCGACTTTTCAGCGCGGCCATGTCTCGTTCGAGCGTTTCGATGCGCTGCTTGAGTTGCGCGGCCTCACTTTCTTTCATCGCCACTCCTCCACGGGATGCCTTGCCAAGGCTGTTCCGAGTTGATCCGGTCGAGCGAAGAAACAGGATGCTCGACCCTCGCGCGCTACGGGCTCCAGACCGGCGGGCATCGGTCGCAAGACCCGATCCGCCCGTCGGATGGCGCCTTGCCGGTGGGCGGTAGTAATCACCCGGCTGACGTCCGACCGGCGCAAATTGTCTTCGATCCGGCTGCGATCCAGATCAAGCCACCGGCGGAAAGCCGCTCTCGCCGGCCAGCGTCAGCTTGCCCCGCGCCAGGGTCCGGCCATCGTCCCCCAGACAGTCGAAGCGAACCCCGCCAGAACCGGACTCCACCCAGCGGATCGTGAACGGCTGTTCCGGACGCAGCGGCGCCAGAAACTTCACCTGCGGGATGCCCACCGGCCGGTCGGCCGGCCGCCAGTCCGCGAACGCCCGCAGCACCTCGTCCAGCAGCACGACTCCCGGCACGATCGGATTGCCGGGGAAATGCCCGGCCAGACAGGGATGATCGGCGGCGATCAGGCCGCGCCGCTCGAAGCTCATGAGCGACCTCGGCGAACGGTCGCGGTCGGACCGATCAGCGCCAGCAAAGTATCTCGCGTGATCTTTCCGGTTTCGTTGCGTGGCAGGCGCTCGACTTTAAGCAGCGGGCGCGGCAGAAACACCGGATCGAGGCGCTCGCTCAACGCGGCGAGCAGTTGACGCTCGCTCAAGCCCGGTGCAACGGCGGCGGCCATGAGCCGTTGGACCCCGCTCCCGGTGTCGTCCGGCAGCCAAAACACGCCTTCCACCACCCCAACAATCTGGTTGAACTGGTGGTTGAGATACCCCAACGACGTGCGCTTGCCAGCGATGTTGATCAGGTCTTCAAGCCGGCCGAGCAGCTTGAACTCGGCCTCGCCGCAGAGTTCGATCCCGTCGTTCAGGGGTACCGGCTCCGGCAAGTGCGCGCCGGACAGCGCGCCGTCCCGCAGGTGAAAACCGTCGTACAGCCGCCAGAGGTCGCCGTCCAGGGTGCGGCGGCTGGCGATGGAGCCCGCTTCGGTGCAGCCGTAGATTTCCAGCACCGGCGCGCCGAACACGGTTTCGGCCCGCACGGCGAGCACCGCCGACAGCGGCGCGGTGGCCGAGATTAAAAAGGCTATTGCCGGCCAGTGCAGTTCGGCCTGGACGCAAGCGCGCAGGTGGACGGGCGTGGTCACCAGCACCCGTGGCGACGACGCCGATTCCAGGGCCGCGCGCACGTCCTCGGGGAAGAACGGCCGGCCGGCGTGGATACTCGCCCCGCTGACCAGCGGGGTCATGATCGTCGTCTCCAAGCCATACATGTGTTGGGGCGGCACGGTCGCGACGACGGTCATCCCGGGTTCGAAGCCGAAGCGTTGCCGCGCCTGGCGCGCGCCACCGACCAGCTCGCCCCAGCGTTTTGGATGGGGTTTGGCGCGGCCGGTGCTACCGGAGGTAAAGGCCATCGCCATCACCTGATCCATCGGTAACGCGGGGATGATGGGCATGGCGCTATCCATCGCCTCCGATACAAGCCAGGACCCGACATCGTCGTCCGCGAGGCGATGGTTATCGGGATAATCCTCGGCCAACTCTCGCAGATGCAGTTCGGCGCGGCTGGAGGGCAGCAGGCTGGTTTGTCCGTTCGCGCCCACGGCGGCGAACGCGACCAGGAACAGGTAGCGGTCCTCGCACAAATTGAGAATGAAGCGCGCGGGCGGCAACCGGCGGGCGACAGTGCCGACATGGCGCAGAAACGCCACGCGGCTGATGGGCCGATTCCGCCACCAGGTGATCGGGGCATCGAGCGCGGTCGCTGACAGCAAGGGCAGTTTGACTGGCATAATGGCGAGGATGGCCCGGCAAACCCGGAAAAATCGACGAAATCCGCAATGCAAGCGCTGCATTCGCGCTGGCAAGACGGTTGGGGCCACGCAGATGGCGACTGTTGTTAATTTAGCAAAGTTTAGAGGAACCCGATGTCTTCCAAACCCGATTCCGATCAGACTGGTAACACTCCCCCGCCTTCTCCCGGCCCGCTGGGCATCATTCTGAGCGTGCTGTCCGCTTTTTTCGGGGTGCAAAGCGAGAAAAACCGTTCGCGGGATTTCCAGCACGGCCGTCCCATTCATTACATTCTGGTCGGGCTGATCATGACCCTGCTGCTGATTCTGGGCGTGCTGATCGCGGTCAAGCTGGCATTGCGCTCGGCCGGCGTCTAGCCTGGATTGGCGACCCTTCGCCCACTCTCCACAACCCACCGCAACGGGGTTCGACGATGAGCCGCATCGTGCTGACCGAGGAACTGCGCGACGCTTATCAGCGCGCATTCGCCACCTGCGTGATCCGCGAGGAGCGGGCCGCCGAGGTGGAAGCATTGACGGAAACCCTGCTGGCGCGGCGGGTTCGCTACCAAATCGCGAGCGAGCGAGCGAACGTGCCCTGGTTCGTGATCGCGGCGCTGCATTACGCGGATACCGGTTGCGACTTCAACGTCCATCCGCACAACGGCGACCCACTGAGCGCCCGTACCCAACATCTACCGGATGGGCGACCGGTCGAGGGCAAACCGCCGTTCGCCTGGGAAGACAGCGCCGTCGATGCCCTGCGCCTGTACCACTTCGATCAATGGCGGGATTGGAGCATCGCCGGAACCCTGTTCGTACTGGAGGGTCACGGCGGCTGGGGCTATCGGCTGCATCATCCCGAGGTGCCCTCGCCCTACCTGTGGAATGACTCCACCCACTACCGCCAGGGCAAGTACGTCGCCGACGACACCTGGAACGAGAGCGCCATCGCCCAGCGGACCGGCGCGGCGGTACTGTTGCGCCGGCTGGCGGAACGCGGCCTGATCGAATTCGCCGCCGAGGGCGAACCTGTGGCAGAGCCGCTACTGCATTACGACGAGATCGAAACCTCGTCCTGGGTGGAAGCGCTGCAACGCTTTCTGAATACCCTGCCCGGCATCTTCGTCAAGGTGGACGGCCGGGCCGGACCTTGCACCTCGGAGGCGTTCCGCCGGCTGACCGGGCTGTATCTGCTGGGCGATCCGCGATCCGGGGAACCCGATTGAAAGACCCGGCCCGCCTCAGGATCGCCCGCGAATGTAGCCCAGCCCTTCCAGCTTGAGCAGGATACGCTGGGCCGCCTCGCTCGGACTGCAATCGCGGGTATCGATCAACAGTTCCGGACGCTCGGGCGCTTCGTAGGGATCGCTGATGCCGGTGAATTCCTTGAGGACGCCGGCCCGGGCCTTGGCGTACAGCCCCTTGCGGTCGCGGACTTCGCAGGTCTCCAGCGGGGTGGCGACATGGACCTCGATGAAACCGCCGAGCGGCGCGATCATCTCCCGGACTTCGCGGCGGGTGACGGTGTAGGGCGCGATCGGGGCGCAGAGGGCGATGCCGCCGTTCTTGGTGATCTCGCTGGCGACGAAGCCGATCCGCAAGATGTTGATGTTGCGGTGCTCCCGCGAAAAACCCAGCTCGCTGGACAGATGCTTGCGGACGATGTCGCCATCCAGCAGGGTCACCGCCCGGCCACCCAGTTCCAGCAGTTTGACCATCAGCGCGTTGGCGATGGTGGATTTGCCGGAGCCGGACAGGCCGGTGAAGAACACCGTGAAACCCTGCCGGTGGCGCGGCGGATGGGTGCGGCGCAGCTCCGCCACCACCTCGGGGTAGGAGAACCATTCGGGGATCTCCAGCCCTTCCTGCAAGCGGCGGCGGAACTCGGTGCCGGAAAGGGCCAGCATCGTCTCGCCGGCGCGCAGGTCGTCGACCGGAACGTATTGGGCGCGCTCCCGCACGTAGACCATTTCCGGAAACGCCAGCACCTGAATGCCCAGTTCGTCCTGATGGCGGGCGAGCAGATGCTGGGCGGCGTGGGGTTCGTAAAAGCCGTGCCCGAACGGATCCTGACCGGGGCCAGCGTGGTCGCGGCCGACGATGAAGTGGCTGCACCCGTGGTTCTGGCGGATGAGGGCATGCCACAGCGCCTCGCGCGGGCCGGCCATCCGCATCGCCAGATTGAGCAGGCTCAGAGCGGTGGTCTGTTCGGGGTAGGTCTTCATCAGATGCTCGTAGCAGCGCACCCGCGAGTAATGGTCGATGTCGCCCGGTTTGGTCAGGCCCACCGTGGGATGAATGAGCAGGTTGGCCTCGGCCTGCTGGACGGCGCGCAGGGTCAGTTCCTGATGGGCGCGGTGCATCGGGTTGCGGGTCTGGAACGCCACCACCCGCTGCCAGCCCAGCTTGGCGAAGCGCTCGCGCAGCTCACGCGGCGAGTCGCGCAACTGGGGAAAATCGTAATGGGTGGGCGGTTCGATGCCATACAGCCGGCCACCGACATAGACCGGACCGGTTCGATGCAACAGATGAAACACGCCGGGATGCTGCTCGTCGGCGCTGCCGAACACCCGCCGGGCTTCGTGGCGCCGATCGGGTTGCCAGACGTCGCCGACTTCCAGCACCGCGACCAGCACGCCCTCGGGGTCGCGCAGCGCCACCCGGCCACCACCGCCGAGTTGGCCGGCAAACTCCTCGGACACGTCGAGGGTGATCGGCATTGGCCACAAGGTGCCGTCGGCCAGCCGCATGTCCTCGACCACCCGATCATAATCGGCTCGATTCAGAAAGCCGCCCAGCGGGGAGAAGCCGCCGTTCAACAAGAGTTCCAGATCACAAAGCTGGCGCGGCGTCAGATCCCAGGACGGATAGCCTTGGGCCCCGGCTTTGAATGGAGCGGCGTCTTCGACGCCGAGATAAAGTTCCTTGAGGACGCCTCCGCAAGGCTCGATCAGATGAATCATGGTGTTCGCTTCGAGTGGAATGATGAGGGTACTGGCTAAGGATTTTTTATATTTTCTGGCAGGAAAGAACCGATATTCAAATAATGATTGGTTATAAATATAGTCGCGGGAAATCGGCCCGAACCCTGAAGCTCCGGAATAAGGTTTGATCCAAGGGATCGATCTGGCAGATTTTTGCTAACGCTCGTCCGCCGTTGCGGTCTTGCGATCACGCTCCGATCAGGTTTTGCAGTTCGGCGACGCGACGGTTGAGCAACTCCGGGTCGCCGCGCGTTTCCACGTTCAGACGCAACAGCGGTTCGGTGTTGGAGCAACGGAGGTTGAACCGCCAGTCGGCGAACTCGACGCTGACGCCGTCGGTTTCGTCCAACGCCGGTTTCAAGGGAGCGTAGGTAACCAGGATTTTCCGGATCGTGGCTGGGGCGTCGTCTACCCGGAAGTTGATCTCGCCACTGCACGGGAAGGACTGCATACGCTGGTTCACCAGCGCCGACAACGGCTGGCCGGAACGACAGAGCCGTTCGGCGACCAACAGCCACGGGATCATGCCGCTGTCGCAGTAGGCGAAGGCGCGGAAATAGTGATGGGCGCTCATTTCGCCGCCGTACAGCGCGTCTTCCCGCCGCATCCGCTCCTTGATGAAGGCGTGGCCGGTCTTGCTCTGTACCGGCACGCCGCCGGCGGCGCGGACCACATCCAGCGTATTCCAGGTCAACCGGGGGTCGTGGATGATCCTGGCGCCGGGGTGGCGGATCAACAGGGTTTCCGCCAGCAGCCCGACCAGATAATAGCCTTCGATGAAGCGCCCGGTTTCGTCGAAAAAGAAGCAGCGGTCGAAATCGCCGTCCCAGGCCAGCCCCAGATCGGCCCGATGTTCGCGCACCGCCTGCGCCGTGGCGGCCCGGCACTCCGGCAGCAGCGGATTGGGAATGCCGTGGGGGAAAGCGCCGTCCGGTTGGTGGTGGATTTTGACGAATTGCAACGGCAAGCGCGGTTCCAGCGCATCGATGATCGAACCGGCGCCGCCGTTGCCGGCGTTGACCACGATCTTCAGCGGTTGGAGCGTCGCGCCTTCGATATAGCCCAGCAGGTGGTGAATATAGGCGCTTTTATCCTCGCGCCGCAGCAGAGGGCTGCGGCGGTTGGCGACCGTGAAATCGTCGGCGGCGGCGGAAAGATCGCGGATGGCGAACAGCCCGCTGTCGCCGCTGATCGGCCTAGCCTGCTCGCGCACCAGCTTCATGCCGTTGTAATCCATCGGATTGTGGCTGGCGGTAACCATGATCCCGCCGTCGAGCCGGTAATGAAAAGTCGTGAAGTAAATCTCCTCGGTGCCGCACAGCCCGATGTCCCAGACCTCCACGCCGCCATCCAGCAAGCCCCTGACCACCGCCGCGCTCAGCGCCGGGCTGGTCAGCCGCACGTCATGACCGACCGCCACCCGGCGCGGCCGGAGAAAAACGGCGTAGGCGCGGCCGATGCGATAGGCCAGATCTTCGTTCAGTTCGTCGGGAATCCGCCCGCGAATGTCATACGCCTTGAAACAGCTCAGTTCGCCGCTCATCATTGCCGCACGCCCCGCAGGGTTTTTGGATAGTGGTTGGGTTGTGCCGATAACTGTAGACGATGACGGTGTTTGCTTCCGTTGAAGCCGCCCGCGCCGATGCCAATGTCACGCCCGCTCCGTTCAGGCGATTCCCAATAGTCGCGCCGCCACCGGCAGCACCCGATCCGCCCGCGCCACATCCACCTCGGCTGCGGAGGCGACGGCGGTCCGCGCCGCGCCGCCGCGCTTGACCCGTTCGCCGAACTGTCGCCGCTCGGGCGCGGGAAAACTGGCGAAAGTGCGGCGCAGCAGCGGTAGCAATTGGGTGAACGCCTCGCCGGACAGGCCACTCACCCAGGCGTCCAGAATCCCCCACAGCACCTCGCTATGCAGCAGCAACAGTCCGCTGCCGTGCAGGAAACCTTCCAGCCAGGCCGCCGCCTGGACCGGCTCGCCGGCCGGGGACAGCGCCAGCCCCATGCGCCGGGCGGTCTCGGGCGGCGGCAACGCGCCCTGCTCGAACAGCAGGCGGCAGGCGTAGCCGGCCAGCAGTCCGTGCAATCCGGACCGATCGGACAGCTTGGCCAGCGCGCCCTGCCAAACGGTGGTCTTCTCCGGGTTCTGCAACAACCCGATCACGGTATTCAGCGCCTGCAAGCGACCGAACATCCCTTCCGCCGCCTCGTCGTCCAGCGAGCCGCAAGCAGCCGGGAGACCGATGGCGATGCGAGTGATCAACCCGTCCACCACATGTCCGACCAGTCCGGCGTCGGTCTGGCGGACGTTGCCGTAGCGCAAGACTCGCGCCAGCGGCGGCAGGCTGTCCATCAGATGCGGGATGTCGCTGGTCAACGCGGCGATGTTTTGCAGACGCTCCATCACCTCGCCGATGGCGTTCGGCAGTTCGGCCAGCAGGGTTTTTTCGACCAGATCGGTCAACGGGCTCAACTGTTCGCCGTGCTGGGCCAGGTCGCGGGCGCGGGCGGTGGCGGCGTCCCGCACGGTATTGCCCCACAGATTGGCCTCGATCACCGCCACCGCCAATTCCGGTTGCCAGCGCAACCGCCAATGCTCCTTGAAAGTGCCCTTGCCGCTGGCGCGCTCGGCCCGACCCCAGGGGATATCGAGCAGGTTCAAGCGGTGTAGCAGTTGGCTGCGCTCCAGATCGTTCGGCTTGCGCAGATCGAGTTCCAGCAGGCGCTGGCTCGCCTCCGGCGGCAGCCGCAGCCGCTTCTGCTGGCGCTGCACATCCTGCTGCAACGGTAGCATCGGCGTACTGTCGGGCACTTCACCCAGCCGTTCGCCGAGGATCAGTTGTTCCTCGATCAGCCGCAGCGGCGCGGTCTCGCCGTGGCAGAGCACGGCCAGCGCCGCCTCGTTCAACTCCTCCAGCGTCGGCCGGGGCCGGTCGCGCAAGGCGGCCAGCGCCTCCGCCAGCCGCGCCGCCTCGATCACGCTGGCGGTGGACGCGGCCAGATCGTGCGCGCGCAACAGTTGGGCGATGCGGGCCAGCCAGCGAGTGGCCGGTTCGCCGGCGCTGTCCCACAGGTGCTGGTAAAACCCCGGCGCTTCCACGCCCGCGCCGTAGCCGCTGGCGTGGGTCAGCCGGCCGTGGGTCCACGGCACCCAGGTCGCGGCCAGCTTGCGTTTGGGCAAACCCTTGAGGCGGGCGTTATCCTCGCGGGCCGGCGGCGAATCGGTCAGAGCCGGGACGTGCCAGGCGCCGCAAATGACGGCGATGCGTTCGAACCCTTCCTTGCGCGCCGCGCGCAACTGGACGCGCATCGCCGCCTCGCGCTGCTGTTCCCTTTCTTCCGGTGGCGACTGGGCATCGGCCTCGGCCCGCAGCGCCGTCATGAGTTCCCGAATCGCCTGGAACAGCTCGCGGCTGTCCTGACGCTGCTCGACCAGATGTTCCCACCAGCGCTCGCCGTCGCCGTACCCGGCCGCTTCGGCAACCCAACGCAACGGATCGCGGCGCAGATCGGGCAGGGTGGAAACTTCATCTTCATCCGAGTCCTCATCCGAGTCCTCGCCCCCGCTCTCCTCCGTGGGGTTGACCACCGGAGGTTCGCTGGAACCGGCGGCGGCGTCGGCCTCGTCCATCGGTCCGACCGGTTCCGCCGTCGGTTCCGCCGCGATTTCCAGCGCTAGGCGCACCGCCTGCGGCAGATCCATGAGGCGCACCGGGATGTCGTTTTGCAGGCCGTGGCGGATCGCCTGCCATTCCGGGGAAAATTCGGCGAAGGGATAGTAAACGGCGCGGCGCGGTTCGGCGGGATCGTACAGCAGCAGCGCCACCGGCGGTTTCATGCCGGGGTCGGCGGCCAGCGGCAGCACATCCTGGGCGTCGGGCGGACCTTCGACCAGAATCAGATCCGGCCGCAATTCCGCCAATGCTTTCACGACGCTGCGCGCCGAGCCGGGTCCGTGGTGGCGGATGCCGAAAATCGCGGGGTCGTTCATGGCTGTGTGCTACGAGACTTCGCGGCAGGCGCGATAGAGATCCTTCCAGCCGTCGCGCTCCTTGACGATGGTTTCCAGGTACTCGCGCCAGACGATGGCGTCCTGCACCGGGTCCTTGACCACCGCGCCGATCAGGCTGGAGGCGAGGTCGCCGGCCTGCAAGCGCCCGTCGCCGAAGTGCGCCGCCAGCGCCAGCCCGCTGTTGAACACCGAAATCGCCTCGGCCACGCTCAAGGTGCCGCTGGGCGATTTCAGCTTGGCCTTGCCGTCCAGCGTCACCCCGGCGCGCAGTTCGCGGAAGATCGTGACCAGCCGGCGGATTTCCTCCAGCGCTGGCGGTTCGGCCGGCAGTTCCAGCGTCCGGCCCAGCGCGGCCACCCGCTGCCGGACGATCCCGATCTCTTCTTCCAAGGTGTCTGGGGTCGGCAGCACCACGGTGTTGAAGCGACGCTTCATGGCGCTGGACAGTTCGTTGACGCCCCGGTCGCGGTCGTTGGCGGTGGCGATCAGGTTGAATCCCTTGCGCGCCTGCACTTCGGTGTCCAGCTCCGGAATCGGCAGGGTTTTCTCCGACAGCACGGTGATCAGTGAATCCTGCACGTCGGAGGGCATGCGGGTCAGTTCCTCAACCCGGGCGATTTGGCCGTTTTGCATGGCGCGCATCACCGGACTGGGCACCAGCGCCGCCAGCGACGGGCCTTCGGCCAGCAGGCGGGCGTAGTTCCAACCATAGCGGATGGCGTCCTCGCCGGTGCCGGCGGTGCCCTGCACCAGCGCGGTGGAATCGCCGGAGATTGCCGCCGCCAGATGCTCCGACACCCAGGTTTTGGCGGTGCCGGGCACACCCAGCAGCAGCAGGGCGCGGTCGGTGGCCAGCGTGGCGATGGCGATTTCCATCAGCCGGCGGTTGCCGATGTATTTGGGGGTGACGACGAAGCCGTTGTCCAGCGTGCCGCCCAGCAGGTAAATCGCCACCGCTCGCGGCGACAAATGCCAGTTGGGCGGCCGGGGGCGCGGGTCGGTCTCGGCCAGAACGTGCAGTTCCTCGGCGAATTGCTGTTCGGCGTGTTCGCGTAGCAGGGTGATCATGAGGTGTGGATTCCCGATGAAGGTTTGATCCTATGGCGCGAGGGCTTCCCGCATCGCCCGCCGGAAGCGCAGTCGGTCGAGAAATTCGTTCACGGCGTTTTCCCATTGCGGCCATTGCTCGGATTCGGTCGGCCAGCCGGCGGCGGCTTCCTCGCTGAATTCCGGCGGTAGCCAGCGGGCGAAGCCGCGCAAGGCATTGGCCAGCCACCAATCCGGCTGCTTGTCCTCACCGATGCGCCGGCGAACCTGCTCCAGGACCGCCCGGCCCAGTTCGACGCTCCAGGGCCGCTCGACATGGCTCAACACCACCAGCGCCGTCGCCCGGCCGCCGCCTGAGGATTCGCGCAGCAGCGCCAGTAGGTACGCCTCGAATCGCCCCGGCGGCAGCACCTCCGCCAAGGCGGCGGTCAGCGTGGCGTGGTCGGGATGGAGCGGCAGCAGCGCCTCCGCCCAGTCGGGGTCGCGATGCCGTTGCGCCGCCAGCACCCAACCGTCCAGCAGGGCCTGCCGCCACTCACAATCGCGGCTGGCGGCCAGGATTTCAGCCGGGGTCCGCCGCCATTCCCGACTCCAGATCGCCGGTGGCGCCGCGCCGACGATCTGGCTGAGCCGCCAGGCTTTCTCGCCCAGTTTCACCTTGGACGGCGGGTCGGCGATGCCGTCGCGGCGCAGTGCGGGCTCGTCTTCCGGCAAGTCCGCTTCCAGGCGGTCGCGCTTCAGCCGTTTCAGCAAGCCAGCGGACTGCAAACGTACCCGCCGCAAGGCCCGCGCGGTCATTTCCCGGCTCAGCCTGGATTCCGGCAGACGTGCCAGCAGATCGGCAGCGGCGTGGGCAACCTCACCATTGCGGTCGTCGAGCACGGTTTCCAGAAAAGGCTCGTCGGCTGGATTCAGCCCAATGGCCAGCGCCTGGATGAATTCGCGCCGATGACGGACCTGTTCCTCGCTCCAGGTCGCGACCAGCAGTTCCCGCCCACATTCCGGCCGGGTCGCCCGCAACTGGCGCAGCAGGGCCAGCCGCTCCTCGAAGCGACCGGTTTGCCAAACGGTTTCGTCGGTGGTTTCGACGGCGTAGCCCCAAGCCGGATGGTGTCGGGCCAGCCAGCGCCCGCGCCGACCCAGCACCGGCAGCAGCGCCGGACGAAGCACGGTCTGTTTCGCCCCGACATCCAGCAGCGCCGGCAAGCATTCCTCGGGCGCGCGCCGTCCGGCCGCGCCCAGCGCCTCCAGCCATTCCGGCAACAGTTCCGAATCGTGGCCTTGCAACAGCAGGGCGAGATGCCGGTGGGCCAAGCGGCCGCAATCGGGCGTGGTATCCGGCTCGCAGGGTGGCGGCAGGGGTTGTGGATCGTCGGCGAGTTGCCGCCCCGCTTGCCGCCACAGCGCCATGATCCCCGCCGCGCGCAGCAATACGCCTTCGCGATCCTCCTCATCCAGCCGGTCGAGCAGTTGACCCAGCGCGCCCTCGTCGCCGGCAACGGACGGAGCTTGCCGTTCGGTGCCCAGCAGGGCGCAAGTCACCAGTTCCTGCCATGCCATCGTCGTGCCTCCGTCAAAATGCCGTGAACCAATCGCCGCGCCAGGCGCTCAACGGCCAGAACTGCTGGCCGTTCCATTCACCGAATACGGTCAGGGGCAACCCGCCGCTACAGGCCAGCAGGCGCCAGGCGTCGATAAAACCGGGGTGGCACGGCAACCGCTTCGCGGCGGCGTCGCGCAGAAACCAGGTTTCAGCCTCGCGCCGCACCGGCAGAACCCCGACCACGGCCGCCGGAAAAACCGCCAGCCACGGCTGGCGCGCCAAGGCTGCGGCGTAGCCATCCAGCAGCGCCGCGCTATCGGCCAATCCAGTGGGCATTCCCTGATCTTCGACGGCGACGGCATGGCGCAATAGCGCCCGCTGCGGATATTCGCTGGGGAAGAAACCGAGTTCCGCCTCCAGCCAGGCTCCCGGCGCGGCCATGGGCGGCATGGGCTGGCTCTGATAGGCGAAGTCCAGCACCAGCGCCAGTCGGTCATGGTTTCGGCCCCACAGCCAACTGCGCCGCACCCGCATCTGTTCTTCTTCATAGGCGCGCTGGCCGACCAGCAGCCAGCGGTCGCGCAGCCAGGCGTCGTTCGGCAGATCCGCCTCCTGCCAGCTCCAGCCGATACGGGAGCGGATGTCGGCCCGCAGCGGTTCCGGCAGGACATCGAGCCGGCGGTGACCTTCCAGCAGCAGGTACAGCGATCCCAGTTGCGCCAGCAGACGCTCGCCCCAACCCTCGCCGCTGGCCGGGATACTGGCCAGCTCCCGCAGCCAGTTGGCCAGCCCCCGCGCCTGCGCGTCCCACAACCGTTCGGCCATGCCGTCCCAGTAGCGGGCAGGTTGCTGCTGGGCGTGGGCCAGCCCCTGCCGGGCTAGATCGCGCAGCCAGCGCTCCAGTTCCTCCAGCCCCATCTCGACCTTGCGCTGCCGTTCGGCGGTCCGTTTGTCCTTGGCCATCGCCCGTTTGGCCTGCTGTTCCGGGTCGAAGTCGCTGTCGGCGCCGGCTTTGGCCGCCTTGCGGCGGACGGTTTGCTCCCGTTTGAGCAACCATTCGTTCAGCCAGGCGGGCGGCTCGCTGGCGGAAACCGCATCGGGTTGGCTGGCGGCGAACAGCAACAGCCCCAGCGCGTGCTTGCAGGGAAATTTGCGGCTGGGGCAGGTGCATTTGAACGCGGGTTCGGCCGGATCGACGCAGACCTGATAGAGCGCGCTGCCCTTGCACTCGCCCCACAGCGCCCGGTCGCTTTGGCCCGCCGTCGCCCATTTGCCGGGCCGGGCCAGACCACGGGCGGCTTTCGCGGAGGCGTCGTCCGGGGCGAGGGCGATGACTTGTTCGGTGGTCAGGGAGGGCATGTGACTCGTTTCGCGTTCGAAAGTGGCGTTATGTTATGAGTTTATCGTCCGGATCGAAAATGGCAGCGCGCCGTTCCGCGCCGGCGACCTCTTGCGAGTCGATGGGAACCTATTGGGGTTTGCAAGCCACTCATGGAGAATCGTCGCTCACCGCCCCGCCCGTCGGAAATCCGCCATGACCGAACATCCGCACAGCAACCGCCTCATCCACGAAACCAGCCCCTATTTGCGCCAGCACGCCCACAATCCCGTGGACTGGTATCCCTGGGGTGAAGAAGCGTTGGACCGGGCCCGTCGCGAAGGTAAACCGATCCTGTTGTCCATCGGTTATTCGGCCTGCCATTGGTGCCACGTCATGGCCCACGAATCCTTCGAGGACGAGGCCACCGCCCAGGTGATGAACGCGCTGTTCGTCAACATCAAGGTGGACCGCGAGGAACGGCCCGATTTGGACAAAATTTACCAAACCGCCTTTCAACTGCTGCACCGGCGGGCCGGCGGCTGGCCGCTGACGATGTTCCTGACCCACGACGATCAGGTACCCTTCGTCGGCGGCACCTATTTCCCCAAGACACCTCGCTACGGGATGCCGGCCTTTATCGACATCCTGCGCCGGGTCGGCGCCCACTACCACCAGCATCAGCCCGAACTCCGCCAACAGAATCAGGCGCTGCTGGACGCCCTGCGCGCCGAAATCGCCACGCCCGCTGCGGGCGAGCCAGCGGCCTTGACCGACGCACCGCTGCGGGCGGCGCGAGACGCGCTGGTCCACAGTTTCGACCCGGCGCATGGCGGTTTCGGCGGCGCGCCCAAATTTCCGCATCCCACCAGCCTGGAGCGACTGCTGCGGTGCTGGGCCGCCAGCGTCCGGGGCGGCGAGCCGGACCGGCCGGCGGAAACCGCCGTGCTGTCCACCCTGCAAAAAATGGCGCTGGGTGGGATTTACGATCATCTGGGCGGTGGTTTCTACCGCTATTCGGTCGATGCCGAATGGCAAATCCCGCACTTCGAGAAAATGCTGTACGACAATGGTCCCTTGTTGGCGCTGTACGCCCAAGCGTGGCAAGCGACCCAGGACCCGCTGTTCCGCACAGCCGCCGAGGAAACCGGCGCCTGGTTGCTGCGGGAAATGCAGGATCCAGCCGGCGGCTACTACGCCACGCTCGACGCCGACTCCGAGGGCGAGGAGGGCCGGTTCTACCTGTGGACTCCCGATCAGGTCCGCGAGCTGCTGAGCACCGAGGAATACGTCGCTTTTGCCGTCTGTTACGGCCTGGAGCAGCCGCCGAATTTCGAGAATCATGCCTGGCACTTGCGGCGGACCGCCGAAGCCCTCGAACTGGCCAGCCGCTTGGGGGTGATGCCGGCGCAGGTCGGCGAATGGCTGACCGCCGCCCGGCGCAAGCTATTCGAAGCCCGCTCGCAACGCATCTGGCCGGGCCGCGACGAGAAAATCCTGACCGCCTGGAACGGCCTGACCATTCGCGGGATGGCGATCGCCGGTCGCCATCTCGGGCGGGCGGATTTCGTGGCTTCGGCGGAGCGCGCCCTGGATTTCATCCACGCCCGGTCGTGGCGGGACGGTCGGCTGCTAGCCGTCTACAAGGATGGTCAGGCGCGGC
Source organism: Candidatus Competibacteraceae bacterium (assembly GCA_027492875.1). GTDB lineage: Bacteria > Pseudomonadota > Gammaproteobacteria > Competibacterales > Competibacteraceae > Competibacter. The sequence continues at coordinate 15,268 of JAPUDV010000003.1, forward strand.
TGAACGCCTATCTGGACGACTACGCCTTTCTGATCGACGGCGTTCTGGAACTGCTGCAATGCCGCTGGCGGGATGGCGATCTGGACTTTGCGCTGGCCTTGGCCGATGTGCTGCTCGATCAGTTCGAAGATCGCGGGGTCGGGGGGTTCTTTTTCACCGCCACCGATCACGAGGCGCTGATCCAGCGGCCCAAGCCGGCCCACGACGACGCGTTGCCCGGCGGCAACGGCGTCGCCGCGCAAGTGCTGTTGAAGCTGGGCCATCTCACCGGCCGGACGGATTATCTGGAAGCGGCCGAGCGGACCTTGCGCTGGGCCTGGCCGACGCTCGAACAGATTCCCAACGCCTGCAACGCCCTGCTGGCAGCGTTGGAGGATTTTCTCGAACCGGTGCAAACGATCGTGCTGCGCGGCCAACCAGAGGCGTTGGCAGAATGGTGGGAGCGGTGCGCCCGATCCTACGCGCCGCGCCGGTTGACGCTGGCCATCCCCGCCGCAGCCGCCATTGGCCCCGGTTTACTAGCCGAACGACGGGTGAGCGCGGCGCCGGTGACCGCCTACGTTTGCACCGGGCTGGAATGCCGGCCGCCGGTCGAAACGCTCGACGCCCTGGAGTGGGCGTTGGCTCAATAACCGGTATCTTCGCGCCGGCCGCCGACGTTAGAGAGAAAAGACACCCGCGCCACGGCCGGTCGCGCCTATAATTGAGAGCATGATCTCCGGATCGAAGCCAGAACCCAACATTCTTCCTGGCAAATCCGCGGGTTTCCAGGGAGGCACGCATTAAAACCATGACTTTTTTGAAGAGGGCACGTGACCATGACCGCTCATCTGTACTTCTCGCTGATTCCCGAGGCACTGATCGTATCCATGCTGCCGCCGGAACAGTTCGGGCAATACTACGCGACCGGCCACAAATACAAATCCAAGGGGCAGGCGATCTTTTTCGAGATCGACCCGGCCTTCCGCCACGAATTTTTTGATATCGATGATGGGCTCAAGCGCTGTGTTCCGCATCCGGATGGGACACCGAAGAACTCGGTTTACATCTCGATCTACCGGGTGCTGGAACATATTCCCATCAGCGCGCTGGGCAAGCTGTACCTGAGCACTGCCTACGGCCATACCCTGAGCCTGGAAAGGGGCGAGATCGCGCCACGCGAAGCGCCGACCCTGCACATGTATCAGGATCTGGCGCCGGTCAACAGCCTGGTGGTCAGCGCGCAGGATCCGGTGACCTACTACCAGGGCGTCACCAGCAAGCCAGCCAAGTTCATCCGCTTCCCCGCCTTGTGCTTCGTCGAACTTGGCTTGGGCGCGTTGGCGAGCGATCCCGAAAACGGACCGGTGGGCGACCTGCCCTACTCGTTCATGCATCACCTGCGCGAGGCGTTGATGGAGTTGGAGCCCACCAGCAAGCGAAGCAAGCTGGTGCATCGGGTTCATTCCCTGGAATTCCCGTACCGCATGATCAAGAGCGGTTTTTACATCGGCAACGGCGAAGACCTGGCTTTCTACCCGATGCCGTCGCACGAAGCATTGCGTCGCGAGCACAATAGCTGGTGGCGTTCGGCCAATTTGTAAGAGACGTTTCTGTACGGCCGCCTCTGGCGCACCAAACGCCTGTTGAAAAACCCTCTCCCGCAAGGGGAGGGGGTTTCGCGCAACTTCCGAGCCGTGCTTATCATGGCTGACTGATTTCATCGGGCGGCGGGCGATCAAACCGTCGGCAAGGTTTGCAACGACCGTCGATCTAGCCGTTCCCGCAACACTGCCAGATTGGCCAGATCCCCACCACGGTTAGCGGCGTTCGCCGGCCACCAACGTCGCCGTGGGCGTCGCCGACCCGGTCGGCGCGAGCGCGACCTTGCCCAGCCCCAATTGCGACAGCACCATGCCGGCGAGCATCAGGCCGCAGCCCAGCAGCCCGCGGCCGGGCAATACTTCATCCAGCAGCAGCCAGCCGCCCAGCGCCGCAAACACGGTCTCCAGGCTGAGGAGGATCGCGGCATGGGCCGGCGGGGCGTCGCGCTGGGCCACGACTTGCAAGGTGTAGGCGATGCCGACCGACAGCAGGCCGCCGTACAGGATCGGCAGCGCCGCGTCCTGGAGTCCGCGCAGGCTGATCGGCTCGATGGCCAGCGCCACTCCCAAGCTCAGCACCCCGCAGACGATGATCTGCAGGCAGGCCAGCAGCACCGGCTCGATCCACCGACCGGACAGCCAGCCGATCACCTGCACGTGGCCCGCCCAGAAAAACGCCCCGGCCAGCACCAGTCCGTCGCCCTCGGCCAGGGTCAGGCCGTCGGCCAGGGTCAGCAGATACAATCCGGCCACGGCCAGACCCGCGCCGATCCAGGTGCCCGGTGGCGTAGGGTGCCTCCACAACAGACCCAGCAGCGGCACGATGACCACGTACAGACCGGTGACGAAGCCGGCCTTGCCAGCGGTGGTATAAACCAGGCCAAGCTGTTGCAACGTGGCGCCCGCGAACAGGAACAGCCCGGCCAGCAGGCCGCCGGCAAGGGTCGTCCGCCAGTTCCGCAGCGAAGTCGGGCGGGCGGCGCGCGAGCCGATCAGCAGCAGGGGCAAGAGCGATAGCGCGCCCAGCAGAAAACGTACCCCGGTGTAGGTGAAGGGGCCGACGTGGTCCATGCCGACCCGTTGGGCGACAAAGGCGAAACCCCAGATCAATGCCGTCAACAGCAGCAGGAGTTCCGCTTTAAGGGATTTGATATTCAACATATCGCCTTCCAGGCTTTGGAAAAGGCGAAATCATACCCCGACCGGCAGGGTTTCGGCATGAGCCGTCCGTCGCGGCTTGCCCGGCGGCGGAAAACCCTTATAATCATCGCTCCCTCCCTGCCGGGGTGGCGGAATGGTAGACGCAGCGGACTCAAAATCCGCCGGTAGTGATACCGTGAGAGTTCGAGTCTCTCTCCCGGCACCAAATAAAACAACAAGTTATCTGAAAGTTTAGCCCCTCCCCTTTTCTCCGTTGCCCACGGATTGTCCACCCGCCGGGCATGCGGACGAGCGTTTGGCGAAATCCGCCACAATAAATTCAATTCAAAGGGTGTTATGTCTCTCAAATGCGGTATTGTCGGTTTGCCAAACGTCGGCAAATCCACTCTGTTCAATGCGCTAACCAAGGCCGGCATCCAGGCCGAGAATTACCCGTTCTGCACCATCGACCCCAATATCGGGGTGGTGGCGGTGCCCGATCCGCGGCTGGACGCCCTGGCCGCCATCGTGAAACCGCAGAAGATCGTGCCGGCCACGGTCGAGTTCGTCGATATTGCCGGACTGGTGGCGGGCGCTTCCAAGGGGGAAGGGCTGGGCAACCAGTTTCTAGCCCACATCCGCGAGACCGATGCCATCGCCCAGGTGGTGCGCTGCTTCGTCAACGACGACGTGATTCATGTGTCCGGGCGGGTCGATCCGCGAGAGGATATCGAGACTATCAACACCGAACTGGCGCTGGCCGATCTGGCGACGATGGAAAAAGCGCTGCTGCGCGCCGAGAAAGCGGCCAAGGCCGGGGGTCGGGAGGCGCTGGAACGCAAGGCGCTGCTGGAGCGGGTGCAAGCCCATCTGGATACGGGCGCTCCGCTGCGGACCCTGGCGCTGGCCGCAACGGAACGCGAACAATTGCGGGAACTGTTTCTGCTGACCGCCAAGCCGGTACTGTACATTGCCAACATCGCCGAGGAGGGTTTTGCCGGCAACCCGCTGCTGGACCAGGTCAGGGGCATCGCGGAGCGGGAAGGGGCCGAGGTGACGCCGGTGTGCGCGGCGATCGAAGCGGAGCTGGCCGAGCTGGAGGAAGCCGACAAGGCCGAGTTTCTGGCCGATTACGGTCTGTCCGAACCGGGCTTGGATCGGGTAATCCACGCCGTCTACACGCTGCTGGGGCTGGAAACCTACTTTACCGCTGGCCCCAAGGAAGTACGAGCCTGGACGGTTCGAGCCGGCGCCACCGCGCCACAGGCGGCCGGAGTGATTCATAGCGACTTCGAACGCGGTTTCATCCGCGCCGAGGTGATCGCCTATACCGACTATATTGCCCGCGGAGGTGAAGCCGGCGCCCGGGAGGCGGGCAAGTGGCGATTGGAGGGCAAGGATTACGTCGTCCAGGAAGGGGATGTCATGCACTTCCGCTTCAACGTCTAGCACGTTGACCGATTCGGCGACTCCAGCGACCAGGCGCTCGGGTAAGCATGACCGTCCCCAGACCCATCGGCATCGACCTGTTCGCGGGCGCGGGCGGTCTGTCGCTCGGATTCGAGCAAGCGGGCTTCGACGTGCCGGCGGCGGTCGAGATCGACCCGATTCACTGTGCGGTTCACGGGTTCAACTTTCCCGGCTCGACCGGAATCTGCGCCAGCGTCGCCGATTTGACCGGCGAAGCCATCCGCCGCCGGGCCGGCCTCGGCGACCGGGAGATCGATGTGGTTTTCGGCGGGGCGCCCTGCCAGGGATTTTCGCTGATCGGCAAGCGCGCGTTGGACGATCCCCGCAATCAGCTCGTGTTCCACTACGTCCGTCTGGTTCGCGAACTCGAGCCGAACTATTTCGTCTTCGAGAACGTCAAGGGGCTCACCGTCGGTCCGCACCAGCGATTCCTGCGCGAATTGATCGAGGCGTTTCAGGAAGCCGGCTACGATGTGCTGCTGCCCTACCGGGTGCTGAACGCCGCCGACTTCCGCGTTCCGCAAGACCGTCGCCGGTTGTTCCTGATCGGCGCGAAATCGGGGTGGCCATTACCCGCCTACCCCACTCCGACCGGCCGGACGACCGTCGCCGAAGCGATCGACGATCTGCCGGACGCCGACCGGTTTCCCGAATTGCTCGTTTCCGACTCGGTCACCGTCGCTTTCGACACCGTTCATCCCTATGCACGGCTTCTCCGGGGATTGGATGGCGATCCCGGCGATTATGCCCATCCACGCTCGTTCGATCCCACCCGGCTGACCTCCAGCCTGCGTACCGAACATACGGAGCTGTCCCGTCGACGATTTACCGTAACACCGCACGGCAAGGTGGAGCCGATCAGCCGCTTCCACAAGCTCGCCCCGAACGGACTGTGCAACACGCTGCGCGCCGGCACGGACAGCGCGCGTGGGGCTTTCACCTCGCCGCGCCCGATCCACTATCGATTTCCACGGGTGATCACGGTACGCGAAGCCGCGAGATTGCACTCCTACCCCGACTGGTTCCGCTTCCACGCAACCAAATGGCATGGTTTTCGGGAGATCGGCAACAGCGTTCCACCGCTTCTCGGACGCGCCGTGGCGGGCGAAATCATGAAGGTGCTCGGATTGATATTGAAAAAACCAGCACAACCGCTGCTGTTGGGGCGCGGCAAGGAACGCTTGCTGAAGTTCGACATGAGCGAGGCCGCCGCCTACTTCGACATACCGGCGAATACCATCGCCCAGCGGACCCGAAGCTCCACGCGGCGCGAACGGGTGGAAGAGCGGTAAATGGAGATGCCCATTGGCTAAAAAATCCGGCCTCGACCGCTACAGCGCGATCATCGACAGAGTGTTTTTCGCGCACTTTGCTCCCGGCCGCACGGAATTTGAATTCACCCGAGATGAATTCGAAAACATCGCCGAACGACTCGCAATCAAACTTCCCAAAAATCTCGGCGACGTTCTATATTCATTTCGGTATCGGAAAAAATTGCCCGACTCGATCCGAGCCACGGCAGGCAAGGGCGTCGAATGGGTCATTGAAGGGGCGGGCAGAGGTCGATATCGGTTCCGCCAGGCCAAGATCAATCGAATCGTTCCCCGCGACGATCTGGTGACGCTCAAAATTCCCGACGCCACGCCAGAAATCATCAACGCCTACGCCCAGTCCGACGAACAGGCTCTGCTCGCGAAAGTCCGTTACAATCGTTTGGTCGATATTTTTCTCGGGATAGCCGCCTACTCCCTGCAAAATCATCTCCGCACCACCGTCGCGGATATCGGGCAAATCGAAGTCGACGAGATCTATGCGGGCATCGACCGGCACGGACGCCAGTTCGTCGTTCCGGTGCAAGCCAAGGGCGGAAGCGACCAACGCGGCGCGGTTCAAACCCAGCAAGACATCGCCTGTTGCCAGGCCAAGTTCCCGACCTTGATTTGCCGTCCGGTTTCTGCGCAATTCATGTCGGAAACGCGCATCGCGCTGTTCGAACTGGCGGTCGAGGACGGCGAACTCAAGGTCGTGGAAGAGCGCCACTACCGGCTCGTACCGGCCGCCGAGATATCGCCCGACGATCTGCGCGCCTATGCAACTCGCGCCAGGCCATAACTGCGACTCCGCCCGATCCCGCTATCCGGCGACCGTTCGCGAGGTCGCCGCCGCGCTCGCGGCGCGCTATGCCGACTTCGATCATTACAATCTCAAGGATCCGCTGGACGAACTGCTGTTCATCATTTGCAGCACCAAGACCGCCGAATCCAGTTATCGCGCCACCTTCGGCCAACTCAAGGAGGCGTTTCCGACCCCGCGCGCTCTGGCGGAAGCGCCGGCGGAATACATCGCCAAACCGATCATCGCTGGCGGGTTGTCCGGTAAAAAATCCAGGTCCATTCGAGCGTTGCTCGACGCCATCACGGCCCGGTTCGGCGCTCCCACCCTGGAGCCGCTACGGGACATGAACGATCGCGACGCCGAAGCGTTTCTGACCGGGCTGCCCGAGGTCGGCAAAAAAATAGCCCGCTGCGTGCTGCTGTACGCGCTCGGACGGCAGGTTTTTCCGGTCGACACCCACTGTTGGCGGATCGCCCGCCGGCTGGGTTGGGTGCGCCGCACGCAAAAGGACGGCCACTGCGCGCCACGCGATGCCGACCGCCTACAGGCCAGGATTCCGCCTGAGTTACGTTTCTCCCTGCACGTCAACTTGATTTCCCTCGGCCGCGAAATCTGCACGGCGCGCACGCCGCACTGCGCCGCGTGTCCGATTGATCCCTGGTGTCGGCGAATCGGGACGCACGCCATCCCGACCAAAAGTACGGGCTCCAGCGCGGCGCGCTTCGGGTAAAATTCGAGTATTTCCACTTTCAACCCAGATCTCCGATGCCCACCTTCCTCGACGAACTGAACCGCCGGCGCACCTTCGCCGACCGATCCAATCCGCTTAGCGTACTTTACGATCCGTTTTCTGAAACAATCCTTCCTAATATCATATTTTCACTTCCACGTTAAACGCCTCCACCAACATGTCGGTAAGCGTCGCGGTGAGGATCTTTTCAAGATCCTTGATCGCCAGTGTCACCATCGCTCACGGTTGCCGGAGAGCACGGTCTTGAACGGCTCGACGTGCTTCAACTCGATCTTCTTCGCCACCACCGCCGGAACCCGCTCCAGGCACATTACCCGTGAATACATCGGATGCCCGACCCACAGCGTGCCGTCCTGACCGAAGGTGGCAATGCATTCGGCAGGCGGCACGAACTTTGAGTTGGCTTGGTCGGTGGTTTCCTTTACGAAGTCCACGATGGCAGTGGATCGATCTGGGCATGGGCACGCGCGCCCAAGGCGAACAGGAGGCCCAGCGCGAAGAGGCGGGTGAACGCTGCAAAAGAGGGAGTAGATTCCATGGGCAGCGATTCCCGGTCTCTTTCCTAGTCTTTGATTAATAATGGTTTTTTCTCGAAAATTTATCAGTGTTTAATAAAAAATATATTTATAAATCAGTTAGATGAGCAAAAGAGACCGGGAATCGCTGTTCCATGGGTGGTTTCTCTCTACTCAGGGTGTATAAGCAATTCTTGCAACGGGTATCCTCATCCCCCGTTTCTGCCGCATCTGCGGCGAAGGATGCGGTTCACGAGGCCGCGTATCACCAGGTAAGGCAACACCGCGAGAATCACGGCAACCATCAGTGCCTCGGACGGATAAACCCAGTGATGCACGATGATCTGGTAGATGGCGTCAACGATGACGGCGGCAATAAAGACTTTTCCCACATGCTTCCAGCCTTCTCGTAGGAGTTCCCGTCGGTGTGTCGGATCGCTCACGACGACGGCCCAAAAGAAGAGCGGCCGACCGACCCGCGCGTCTTGCATTCCCGCGCGGATTGCGAAAAAGGCAGCGACCAGTGGCTGGATGATCAGGCGGAACGATAGCGGCGCGTGTGCACCGCTGGTGATATCGGTCCACACGCGCGTGAAGATGGTGACGATCTCGTCCATGGCGTTGTGTTTGCGTTTTCGGGTTAGCTAAAAAACGGGCGACCCTTTCGGGCCACCCGCCGTGAAGGTTATACCGGTTACTGGCCGGTGCCTTTGCTTGCCGCCTCCGCCTCGGCCATCCGTTTCCCCATCTCCGCCTTGATCGCGTCAAGATTGAAGCTCGCACCGCGCTGCATCGGCGGGTAATCGAGGAAGGTCTGGATTTCCTTGGCCATCATCTGCTGGACGAACACAAAGCGCCAGAACTGGAACTTGAACCAATCGAAGTATTGCTGCGCCCCATCTTTCGTCCCATTGTTAGGCCAACCTGTGCGCTCGAACGGGTCCAGGCGCAAGTTGGTAATGTAAGGGATGTCCGGATGGGTTTTTTCACCTAGCCAGCCAGCGGGCTGGTCGATGAAGCGGAACTTGTAATCGTCGATGCGCACCGCGCCGACCGTGCTCTCGCCGAGATAGAAGATTTCGTGCCTCGCGGACGGCCCTTTGCCGGTGATGGCGGCCATCTGGTTATAGCCATCCAGATGGTTCTTGTAGGTCCGGTCGCCGATCATCTTGCCCTTCAGCAACTCTTCAGTGATGTTCGGATTGCCGGCCACAGCGACAAAGGTCGGCAGCCAATCCAGACCGGAGAAAATCCCATTCTGCACCGAGTCCGCCGGCACGTGACCAGGCCAGCGTAGGATCGCGGGCACGCGGAAGCCGCCCTCCAGAACCGTTCCCTTGGACTGTGCGAACGGCGTCTGTCCTCCATCGGGCCAAGTGAAGACTTCGGTGCCGTTGTCGGTGGTGACGACGACGATGGTGTTGTCATCGACGCCCATGTCCTTCAGCTTCTTCATGACCAGGCCAATGTCGTCGTCGAACTGGGCCATGCCGGCTTCCTCTTCCGACCAGCCGTTCTCCGCGTTGCGCATCGCTTCATACTTCGGCGAGAGATGGGTGACGATGTGCATGCGCGTCGGGTTGAGCCAGACGAAGAAGGGCTTGCCATCCTTCTTGGCCTTGTCCATGAACTTGATGGCGAAGTCGCGGATCTCGTCGTCCACCGTCTCCATGCGCTTGGGATAGAGCGGGCCTGCGTCCTCGATCCGTTGCTTGCCGATCTTGCCCCAGCGCGGCATCTCCGTGGGGTCGTCGACCTCCGTCGCCCAGCTATGAACCATGTTGCGCGGGCCGACCTTGTCCAACAGGTTCTGCGGGTAGTTCGGGTGCGCCGGGTCTTCCATCGCATCGAGATGATACAGGTAGCCGAAAAACTCATCGAAGCCGTGGACGGTGGGCAGGAATTCGTTGAGATCGCCCAGGTGATTCTTGCCGAATTGGCCGGTGGCATAGCCCATGGACTTGAGTACCGTGGCGATGGTCACCGCTTCCACCGGGATGCCGGTCTTGGCACCCGCCTGGCCAACCGTGGTCATGCCGGTACGGATGGGCAACTCGCCAGTGATGAAGTTCGCACGACCCGCCGTGCAGCTCGCCTCGGCGTAGTAGTCGGTGAACAACATGCCTTCCTTGGCGATCTTGTCGATGTTCGGCGTCCGGCCCGCCATCAGGCCGCGGTGATAGGCGCCGATGTTCCACATGCCGATGTCGTCACCCATGATGACAACGATGTTGGGTTTCTTCTCCTCAGTGGTGCCGGCGGCACTGGCGGCTTGGGCAGCCACAACCAGCTTCTGACCCGCCTTGACTTCGTTCGACGATAGTTGATTCTGAGCCTTCAGCGTATCTACCGGAATCTCGAAGCGTTCGCTAATCGCGACCAAGTCGTCGCCCTCGACCACCCCATAGGTCGCGGTGATGGTGTCGTACTGGCCTCGCGCGTGGTGGCGCTCGCCCTTGTCGGCGGCTTGGGCGCTGCCGATGGCCATACAAGCAGTCAGAGCTAAAACCGAGCAAGCGGTTTTAAGCCTCAGTTTCTTCATTTGCGATGACCTCATTGGCTATGTTGTTGGAATCACCGGGCAAAAGAATCTGTAGGTGATCATGAGTGATGACGCTAGCTAAAAATGAGAGGGATTAGATTGACCTGGTGACTGCGGTACACGATTGGTGGTGTTTTATACTGGCCATATGATTATAGAAGCATTCCGGCCTCCTGCCCGATTTTACGACCCACCCTGGTTTTCTGGCCCATCTGCCAATTACAGGGTTACTTCACCGAAAAGAATAAAGTTGTACGACTTTCCTCTCAATCTTCCAATATTCATCGGAACTCAAACCGTGAGCGGCAGAACATTTGCCCATACCCATACCCATACCCATACCCATACCCATACCCATAGTGAAGACATTTTGATCGACATCGAGCAGATTGATCAGCTACTCAGGCAAAGGCGGGACGGTGAGGCTCTGGATTATGTGGATCGAGTGGTGCTCGGCGAGTATCTGGGGATCGACCGTCTGACCCTGAAATACGTTCGCAATACCTAGGTCGAACTTCGCGAGAAACGCGCAAATCGTCGTTGACCGGCTGCGCGAGGCGGAAACACACCCGCCGTTAGGGTAAAATCGCGCCTTATTTCAACCTCGATCACCCCTGACTTCCGATGCCCACCTTCCTCGACGAACTCAACCGCCGGCGCACTTTCGCCATCATTTCCCACCCCGACGCCGGCAAGACCACCCTGACCGAAAAACTGCTGCTATTCGGCGGCGCCATCCAGATGGCCGGCACGATCAAGGGCCGCAAGGCCGCCCGCCACGCCACCAGCGACTGGATGGCGCTGGAACAGCAGCGCGGCATCTCGGTCACTTCCTCGGTGATGCAGTTTCCCTACCGCGACCGCATCGTCAACCTGCTCGACACCCCCGGCCACGAGGACTTCTCCGAGGACACCTACCGGACTCTGACCGCCGTCGATTCGGCGCTGATGGTGATCGACTGCGCCCGGGGCGTCGAGGAGCGCACCATCAAGTTGATGGAGGTCTGCCGGCTGCGCGACACCCCCATTTTCACCTTCATCAACAAGCTGGACCGGGACGGCCGCGAACCGATCGAACTGCTGGATGAGGTCGAAAACATCCTCAAAATCCGTTGCGCCCCGATCACCTGGCCGATCGGCATGGGCCGGGAACTCAAGGGCGTCTATCATCTCGACCAGGATTTCATCCACTTCTACGACCCCTCCCGCGACGGCCGCATCAACACCGGCCGCACCCTCCAGGGTCTCGACAACCCGGCGGTGGACGCGGCGCTGGGCGCGGAGCGGGCGCGGGCGCTCCGCGACGAAATCGAACTGGTGCGCGGCGCCAGCCACGCCTTCGACTTCGACGAATACCGCGCCGGGCGCTTGACCCCGGTCTTCTTCGGCTCGGCGCTGACCAATTTCGGCGTCCAGGAAATGCTGGATGGTTTCATCGAACAGGCCCCGCCGCCCCGCCCCTGCGCCGCCGCCAGCCGTGACGTTAGCCCGGAAGAGGAGGCGTTCACCGGCTTCGTGTTCAAGATTCAGGCGAACATGGACCCGCAACATCGCGACCGCATCGCTTTCCTGCGGGTGTGCTCCGGCGCCTACCAGCCCGGCATGAAACTGCGTCACGTCCGGCTGGGCCGCGAGGTCAAGATCGCCGATGCCCTCACCTTCATGGCCGCCGAGCGCGAGCACGCCGAGGCCGCCTATCCGGGCGACATTATCGGCCTGCACAATCACGGCACCATCCGCATCGGCGACACCTTCACCCAGGGCGAGGATCTGACCTTCACCGGCATCCCCGACTTTGCCCCGGAACTGTTCCGTCGCGCCCGACTGCGCGACCCGCTGAAGATGAAGGCGCTGCAAAAGGGTCTCGAACAGCTCTGCGAGGAAGGCGCGACCCAGTTGTTTCGCCCACTCAACAGCAACGATCTGATTCTGGGCGCGGTTGGAATACTGCAATTCGACGTGGCCGCCTTCCGGCTGCGCGGCGAATACGGGGTCGAGTGCGGCTTCGAGAACGTCAACGTCATCACCGCCCGCTGGGTGAACTGCGCCAACGCCAAGCGCTTCGAGGAATTCAAAACCAAGCTTCACGACAACCTGGCGCTGGACCATCACGGCGAGCTGGTCTACATCGCCCCCAGCCGGGTCAACCTGCAACTGACCCAGGAGCGCTGGCCGGAGGTGCGCTTCGCCGCCACCCGCGAACACGGGCGGCATTGAGCGGATGCGTCATGTCCTGCAACGCATGGCCCGGTGGCTCTGCCGTCGGTTGTTCCGGGTCGAACTGCGCGGCTGGGAGCACTATCCCCACCACGAACCCCGCCTGCTGATCGTCGCCAACCATGTGTCCTACCTGGACGGCATGCTGCTGGCGGCCTTCCTGCCGGACCTGCCGGTCTTCGTGATCGATACCCACGTCGCCCGGCACTGGTGGGTCAAGCCGTTCATCGCCATCACTCGCCACATCAGCGTCGATCCGACCAACCCGCACTACTTGAAGACGCTGATCCAGCACATCCGGGCCGGCGAACGGGTGGCGGTATTTCCCGAGGGACGACTCAGCCTGACCGGCGCGCTGATGAAAATTTACGAGGGACCGGCGTTGGCCGCCGACAAGGCCGACGCCGCACTGCTGCCGGTGTACATCGACGGCGCGCAATACAGCCTGCTGTCGCGGCTGGGCGGCATCGTCCGCCGCCGTCTGTTGCCGCGCGTTCGTCTGACCATGTTGCCACCGCGCCGATTGAGCGCGCCTCCCGGCAGTAGCCGCGCCCGCCGCCAGCAGCTCGGCCGGCAACTGGACGAGCTGCTGGTCGAGCTGGCCTACGTCGGGATGAAGATCGATCAGCCGCTGTTCCTGGCGCTGCTGGAAGCCCGCGAGCGGCACGGCGATGGCCGCATCGTGCTGGAAGACGCTCAGCAGCGCCTCGACTTTCGCGCTTTGTTGACCCGCGCCTTCATCCTGGCCGAATTGCTGGAACCGGATTGCGCGGGGCAGCGCAACGTCGGTCTGTTGTTGCCGAACGCCGCCACTACGGTCATCGCCCTCCTGGCCTTGCACTTGCGGGGATGGGTGCCGGTGCTCCTCAATTTCACCGCCGGTAGCCACGACCTGCGCGCCGCCTGCCGCGTTGCCCAGGTGCGGACGGTCTGCACCTCGCGGGCCTTTGTCGCTGCCGCCAATCTGGACGGACACATCGCCGCGCTGGACGAACAGGCACGAGTGTTGTTTTTGGAGGATGTGCAGGCGCGGGCAACCCTGCCGGCGCGGTTGCGCGGTCTACTGCGGGCACGGCTACCGGCCCGGAGTTTCCGACACCTGGCGGGGACGGTGCAGGCCGACGATCCGGCGGTGATTCTGTTCACCTCCGGTTCCGAGCGGGAACCCAGGGGCGTGGCGCTGAGCCACCGTAATCTGCTGGCCAACATCGCCCAGATCCGCGCCGTGCTGGACATCACCCCGCGCGACGTGGTTCTGAACACCCTGCCACCGTTCCACGCCTTCGGCCTGACCGCCGCCACCCTGACCCCGCTGCTGCTGGGAACCCGGCTGATCCTCTACCCGTCGCCGCTGCACTACCATGTCATCCCGGAACTGGCCTACGAACGCCATGTGACGGTGCTGTTCGGCACCAACACTTTCCTGATGGGCTACGGCCGCCACGCCGACCCGTATGATTTCTTCAACGTGCGGCTGGTGGTGATGGGCGCGGAAGCCCTGCGCGAGGAAACCCGCCGGCTGTGGGTCGAGAAATTCGGCATCCGCATCAGCGAGGGTTACGGTCTGACCGAGACCAGCCCGGTGCTGGCCGTCAACAGCCGCCGCCACCATCGCGGCGGCACGGTCGGCAAGCTGCTGCCCGGCGTCGAGCATGAGGTGGAAGCGGTGGAAGGGATTGCCGACGGGGGACTGCTGTGCGTGCGGGGGGCAAACGTCATGCTGGGCTATCTAGCGCCCGAACAGCCGGGCCGGCTGCTCCCGCCGCGCACCGAACGCGGCTTGGGCTGGTACGATACCGGCGACATCGCGCGGATCGACGCCGACGGTTTCGTGACCCTCCTCGGTCGGGTCAAGCGCTTCGCCAAGCTGGGCGGCGAGATGATCTCGCTGGCCACGGTCGAGCAATTGGCCGCCGGCTGCTGGCCCGAGCACCAGCACGCCGCCCTCAATCGACCGGACCCGGTCAAGGGCGAACACATCGTATTGCTCACCACTCGCCAGGATGCCGATCACCAGGAATTGATCGAGGCCGCGCGGCGCATGGGTCTGGGCGAGTTGTACATCCCCCGCCAAGTGTTGGCGGTACCGGAAATCCCATTACTGGGTTCCGGCAAGCCTGACTATCCGGGCATCCGCCGGCTGGCGGAAGATTTAATGGCATAGGCAATTTGGGCGTGATGATGGGGTGAACAACCGCAATGCCTCTAGCGAACCATCGGAGTAAAGTTATACTTGTGACAGAAGTCCAGGTAATAGCACGCAGCCACAGGTGATGGGGTGGATGCTGTCCAGCCAGTAGATTCCGCCACGCCAACCGCGCCGTGCCTCGTAGCAACAGGTGAGTTCCGGGGGAACGGCGAGATTGGTGGGATTTCCAGGGTGGCGGGGCCAGCATTGAATATTATGCTGCTAATAAAAACTAGCTAGATCAAATAGTTGTTGTCAACCGTCATGAATTCTGGTGGATATACAGAAACTGTATAATCACTTGTTAGGCGCTTTGTGGCGAGGGTAAAGTTGAAGAAGCAGCTTCGCCAGTTGAGACGCCTCTGCGTCGTGGCGAGCGGGTCGGGTCGCGTGTCCTGTTTTGTGAGAAGCTGCGGTTCTTCAGGCTCCAATGCCTTCGCATCGGACAGTGGTCATGAGAAGCGCTGAGTTCCCCCCGTTCTGCCTGCAAGCGCCTAACCCATCGGTCAAGCGGACAGTCTCACCGGCGGGTGGCGTTGTATCGCTCCGGGCACCAGCGCAGCGCCGGTGTCTGCCGCTTACCTCAAATGTTGGCTGCAGAAAGCCCTGATTGACGTTTTAGCGTCTTAACGCTATTCTGAGGGTCGGAGGTGCATTGCTATGAGCGAAATGTCCAAAAGATCCACGGTTTACTTCGAACCCGAAATCCATCACGCCTTGCGGGTTAAGGCCGCAAATACGCACCAATCTGTCTCTGAGGTGGTGAACGAGGCGGTTCGGATGGCCCTGCGTGAAGATGCCGAAGATTTGAGCGTGTTCGAAGAGCGTGCCAAAGAGCCAACGCTGAGCTACGAGGCCCTGCTGAAAGATTTGAAATCGCATGGCAAGTTATGATCTCGTATTCAAGAAATCCGTCGCGAAAGATTTCCGGAGCATCCCCAAAAAGGATGTTTTGCGCATCCTAAAGCGGATCGAGGCTTTGCGCGATGATCCTCGCGGAGAGGGGTGCGTAAAGCTTTCCGCTCAAGAACGGTACCGGGTTCGACAGGGAGTCTACCGAATTGTCTATGAAATCCGCGAAAACGAACTCATCGTCATGGTCGTCAAAGTTGGCCATCGATCCGCGATCTACAAGAGCAGCTAACAAGGCGGTCAAGTCGTTCGCCTGCGGCTCACTCGGACGCTCAGCACTCCGCACTTGCTCGGGCATGGCTTCGCCATTTTTGCCCGATCAATCGCTCCATGCTGAGCGCCGCTTACCTGGGCGTTTCGCGGACGCTTCGCGCCCGCGAAACGGGGCGGCGGATTCCAATCCGCTGGTTGCTTGGCGCTTCGCGCCGCACAACCACGCAGATCAAGCCGACATCGGCCGTCAAAGCTGCCAATAGGAAGATCAAGTATGTCGGTGAAGTCCCAAATCCTTAGCAAGCAATTGGAGTGGGCTGCGGCGGCTGGCTTAAACCCGGATCAACGCGGTTATTTGAGCAGTTACGAGCACAATCTATTCCAGCCGTTGAATCCACAGT
>JAPUDV010000004.1 GCA_027492875.1 Candidatus Competibacteraceae bacterium
ACATTTATGCTATCGTTACGTTAACCGTTATGCAAGCAATAACGTAACGCATATTGGAGCCGTTACTGCATTTCAGCGATGGAAAACCGATGCAACAGGGTCTTTCCCGAAGCGCGGGCAGAGCACATCCCTTCATCGATCCGACAAAACGGGACCGTGATCAAGTAATCTTGATCACGGTCGCTCTCCTCCGCTGTCGACCGTTGAATGAGAGCAGCGCGCGAACCGTTCAACAACTAAAGTTGGCAACTATGATTGCCAGTAGGATCTGATGCGATGGCGATGTGGCAATTTCCAGTTTCCTCACCCGTTCGGTCGCGCGCGGGTTTGGCGCTGGTCACGAATGGCGCGGTGCGGGTTGGTCCCATTCTCTCCATTCCGCTGTTGCTTCGCGAAATGGTCATCGATCCCATCGACGTCATCAGAGAGGCTGGGGTCGATCCCGCGATCTTTGACGATCCGGAAAACACCATTTCCTTCGCGGCCATGGGCCGGCTCTTGAATCTGTGCGTGGCGCGGAGCGGCTGTCCGCACTTCGGGCTCCTAGTGGGGCAGCGAGGCGGGATTTCGTCGCTCGGCGTTGTGGGGCTGTTGGCGCGGCATTCGCCGGACATCCAGACCGCGCTCCATAACATCGTGCTGCATCTGCATTTGCATGATCGCGGCGCCGTTCCGACGCTGGCGATCCAGGACGGGATGGCGGTATTGGGTTACGCCATTTACCAGCATGCCGTGGCCGGTACAGACCAGATCTACGACGGGGCAATGGCGATTGCCTTCAACCTCATGAAGACGCTATGCGGACCCGGATGGTTGCCGACCGAAGTCCTGTTTTGCCATGCCGAGCCCGTGGACAGGGAGCCCTATCGTCGCTTCTTCAAGATGCCTTTGCGCTTCGACTCCGAACAGACGGCGCTCGTCTTTCCGGCAGCTTGGCTCGATCACCCCGTGCACGGCGCCGACCCGCAGTTGCGTCGAATCCTGGAGATAGAGACCGAAGCGCTTAAGACCTTGGATAAGGATGATTTCGTTAGCCAGTTGCGCCGTGTGCTGCGCAGCCTGGTAGTCACGGGTCAAGCATCCGTGGAGCAGGTGGCCTTACTCTTTGCGATGCATCGGCGCACCTTGAACCGGCGGCTGAACGTGCTGGGGATTACCTTCAAGCAGTTGCTGGACGAAACCCGCTTCGAAATCGCCCAGCAACTTCTCCGGGACACGCGAATGCCGGTGGTGGACATCGCGGCTGCCCTCGACTACGCCGACACCAGCGCCTTCACCCGCGCGTTCCGCCGCTGGTCCGGTGCGACCCCCGCCGCTTGGCGGACAGCACTCCAGCGCAATTAACCGGTTGTCGGCGCCGATCTTTCCGATCCGGACGCCGGTCGTCCACCGTTGCTCTCAACGCCGGCCACCGCTGGAGAAATGGCTTCGGCGACGGGTAACGGCCAGCAAGCCGCTTGGCGGCATATTCCAGGCGCCGCTGTCCCATAATGCAAATAAAATGTCCTAAAGTGTCAAGCAGGGCTGGCGTGTCATGGCGAAAATCGCACAACCATGCTACTTCAATGTGGGTCCCTCCAGGATCGTGGGCCGCGCCCCGAAAGTGCTCGGGTTGGCGTGTCAGAAACCCATCATTCCTGTCAGGCAGACTCTGGCCGGAAACCGATCACCCCAACCCGCATTTCGGTGATTTTTTGCATCCCTAACCCATCCTCCACGCCTCTCTATCGTTCACAACGGATTTAAAAATATATATGCGCCGCTTCACCCTCCCCAGCCTGGTTCCGCTCGCGCTCCTGCTTGCGGCCTGCGCGAGCAGCCCCGATCTGAGCGAACAATCCCCCACGCCCGCCGCCTATGCCGGGTTTTTAAGTCATCCCGACCGGCTCCAGCCCGTCCCCGGCGACAGCGGCGCGTATCGATGGATCGACCCCGCCGCCAACCTGGGCCGATACGACCAAATCCTGCTCGAACGCATCCAGGTCCAGCTCGCCAGCGACGCCGATTACAAGGCGGTCGATCCGACCCAATTGAAAGCGCTGACCGACTACTTTTACCAAGCCATCGTAAAAGCGCTCGGGGATGTCTATCCGGTCGTCACTCAGCCTGGCCCAGGGGTGTTGCGAGTGAAGATTGCCATCGTCGATCTGGTGCCCACCAAACCGGAGATGAGCGTGGTCACGCTGGTGGTGCCCTACGCCACGGTCGCCGACGTCGCCTCGGGAGCGGCGGCCGGTGGCCCGGTCGGGTCCGCGCCCTATTTGGGCCGCACGGGCATCGCCGCGCAGTTCATCGACAGCAAGACCAACCAGGTCATCGCCGAGTACGCCGATACGCAGGTCGGCCGGAAATACGTGGTGGATACCTCAAAAGGGGTCGGCAACGCCATTACCACGGGCTTTTCGGATTACGCCAAGGCCTATTCAACCTGGGCCTACGCCCAGCAAGCCTTCGATGGCTGGGCGCGACAGTTCCGGGCGCGGCTGGATCAGGCCCACGGCCGATAAGCAACTGATTCCCTCCCTTCGAAATACCCGCTAGTTCAGTGACTGATCCAGCGATACAGTGTTGTTCCCAAACCATGAGGAGACTGACATGAAAACGATTGTGAAAGCCGGGTTGTTGGCGGTGTTGGTCGGTGGCGCCATCGCTCTGCCGGTTCAGGAAGCCGGGGCCGCGACGGGGTGTACTTACAGGAATGGCCACAAGGTGTGTGGCACCACCGCCACTCGTCACCCCAAGACCGTGTGTACGACAACCAACGGAGTCAAACACTGCCGCAAGGTGTATTAGCCCGCAACTGCGAGGCTGGTCTTCGCATGAAGATTCAGCCTCTTAACACCATTCGGATCCAATATCCACCCTGAGAATTTGGAGGGCGACCATGCAGGTTAAATTCTGGCGAACCGCCTTAGCGCTCGCCTTGCTTTCCTCAACTGTCGGCGTAGCCATCGGCCAAGACAAGGCTCCGGCGCCCGCTCAGGCCACGGCGTCGCCCGCCCGGGTCATGGAGCAGGGCGCGCTCGACTTGGTGAAGAAGATGAGCGCCAAGCTGGCCGCCACCCCAGAGTTCGTGGTCCGCACCCGCAGCTCGACCGAAGCGCCGGGCGGCACCGGGCAATTCCTGACCTTCTTCACCGAATCCGTGGTGGTGGTGAAGCGGCCCAACAAGCTGATCGCCGAAATCCGCGGCGACGCCCCGCCGTTCGACTTCTACTTCAACGGCGAAAAGATGACCGCCTACGAACCCACCCACAAGCTCTACGCTACGACCGACGCCCCCAAAACCCTCGACGAATTGGTGCCGTTTGCGGCGAAAACGGCCGGCATCCTGCTACCGTTCGAAGACGTACTCTACAGCGACCCCTACGCCGAGCTGACTCGGGATATCACCAGCGCCTTCTACGCCGGCTATTCCGTCATCCGCGGCGCCCGCTGCGAGCATGTGGCGCTCGCCGCGCCGGGTATCGCGGGAGAAATCTGGATCGACGCCAAGACCGAACTACCCTGCCTGATCGCCGGCGCCTTGATCGGCGTGCAAGGCGCACCCCGTTTCACGGTGGAATACTACGATTGGAAACTCAAACCGAAACTCCCTGATCGTCTCTTCACCTTCGCCAAACCCAAAGGCGCCGAGCCGATGGACTTCCGCGCCCTGACCGGTACGAGCCGATAACGACCGTGGAGGCAACCCTCATGCGAAAACAGCTATTGATCCTGGCCCTTGCCGGATTCTCGACCCTGCCGATGCACGCCAACGCCTGGCGCGGTGGCGGCTGGGGTGGCGGCTTCCACGCCGGCGCTGGCGGCTTTACCTCCTGGCATCACGCCGGCTACGGCGGCGGCGGTTTTGGTGGCGCCTATCACGCCGGCTGGGGTGGGGCGACCCATGTCGGCTACGGTGGCGTGACCCACGTTGGCTATGGTGGGGCGACCCATGTCGGCTACGGCGGCGCCTATCACGCCGGCTACGGCGGCGGCGCCTATTATCACCCGGCGTATGCGGCGGGCGGCTGTTGGGGCTGCGCGAGCGGCTACAGCGCTGGCGCGGTGGCCGCCGCCGGGGTCGTCGGCCAGGCCGCCGGCGCGGCCAACGGCTCGGCGGTGGGCCCAGCGCCCGGGGTAGTGCACCAGCCGGTGTACCGCACCCGACCGACTATCGGC
>JAPUDV010000005.1:0-5477 GCA_027492875.1 Candidatus Competibacteraceae bacterium
AGATGCTGGACAACCTGCGGGTGGAGTTCACCCAGTCACGCCCCCGACATTCCAACGACAACGGCTTGGCGGAGACCAAGAACGGCGCGGTAATCCGCAAGCATTTCGGGTACGAGCCTATTCCCCAACACTGGGCCAACCAGGTCAACGCCCTCTGCCGGGACTTCCTCAACCCCTATCTGAACTTCCATCGCCCCTGCCTCTTTCCGGAATCGGTGACCGATGCCCGGGGCAAGACCCGGAAACGCTATCCGCTGGACGGGGTCATGACGCCCTTCGAGAAGCTGAAGTCCGTCCCCGCAATCGCCTCCTTCCTGAAGCTCGACATCACTCTGGATTCACTGGAAATAGAGTCCAAACGTCTTTCTGACAACGAGGCTGCCGAACAGCTCCAGCAAGCTAAACAACAACTCTTCCTGTCCATCCACAACCGATCCAAGGTCGCTGCTTGATCGATCACCTCTCGCCTCGTTCAGACTCATACCTCAATTGGAATTGACTGGCGGACGCGCGAAGGTTTGACCCTCGCGGATACCCGGCTGTTTCGTCAACGCATCGATCCGTGACAAATGCGCTGGCCGGCCGAGGTTTGCCTCACCTGTCCGGGATTTGGAGATCGGCGCCGCGCAGGCGCGCCCGCAGTAGCGCTAACAGCACCTCGCGGGAACGGGATGGCGGATCGGCGCCGTTTTGTTGCACGCCCAGAGCCTGAGCCAATTCCAGCAGCAAGGGCGGTTTTAACCGCGCCCGAGATAACAGGTCACGATTTTCCAGCACCGCCGTCGTCTCGCCCTGAGCTAGCACCGTGCCCTCGTGCAACACCGCCACCTGATCGGCCCAGCTATAGGCCAGTTCCGCATCGTGCGTCGAAAAGACCAGGGTGGTGCCGGCATCGTGCAAGCGTTGCAAGGCGCTCAGCAGATGGGTCACGCCATGCGCGTCGAGGCCGGCGGTCGGCTCGTCCAGCACCAGCAGTTCCGGGCGCATCGCCAGCACGCCGGCGATGGCGACCCGCTTTTTCTGGCCGAAGCTGAGCGTATGCGTGGCGCGAACCGCGAGCGGGGCGATGCGCAACGCCTCCAGTGCTTCGCGGACCCGCGTCCGCGTTTCCGCCTCGCTCAGGCCCAGGTTCAGCGGCCCGAACGATACGTCTTGCTCGACGGTGGCGGCGAACAGTTGATCGTCCGGCTCCTGAAGCACCAAACCGACGCGCCGCCGCCAGTGATTGAGCGAACGGCGGTCGTAACGGGCGGGCTGACCGTCGAGCAGGGCTGCGCCGCCCGTGGGCTGAAACGTCCCGTTAAGATGTAGCAGCAGGGTGGTCTTGCCGGAACCGTTGGCGCCCAGCAACGCCAGTTTCCGGCCCCGCTCGATGGTCAAATTGAGGTCGCGCAACGCGACGATTTGACCGGGATAGCGATATTCCAACCCCAGAATTGCCAGCAGGGACACGGTCATGACAGGCCACGCGCCAGCCACTCACCCATCAGGCCAATCAAGGCGACCAAGGTCATTCCCATCATCAGGCGTGGCCAGGACAGCGCGCGCTCCGAACCCAGCACCCGCAATTCACCGGTATAGCCCCGCGCCGCCAAACCGATTTCCATCCGCCGCGCTTGATGCAAGGCCCGCTGGAACAGGTTACTGGCCAGCCCTCCCACGGAACGCAGGCTACGGTCGAAGCGGACATAGCCCAGCCGCGCCGTCTGCGCCCGCCGACCGGTGAGCGCCCGCTCGGCGAACACGAAGATCAGCCGATACACCAGCAGGATCAGTTCGATCAACCCGGCGGGAATACCGAGCCGTCGCAGCAGCGCGATCAGATCGGTCAAGGGGGTGGTCAGCGTCAAGAACGCCAGGCAACTTACCGCCGCCAAGGCGCGCACGGTGGTGTCCAGGGCCAGCCGCAGACCGTCCGGGGACCAATAGAGGCCGAGGCCGTCGGCGAAATGGACCGATACCGCCAGAAAGGGAACCCCCGCCACCAGGAACGCCGCCGGCGCGGCGAGCACGTTCAGCAGGGCGCGCGCCGGGACGCCCGCGCCGCGCACGGTGGCCCACGCCATGCTGCCCAAGACCAGCGGCCCACTGCTCAAGGGCGGCAGAATCAGGGTCAGGATCAGCAGGCTGCCTGCGGGCAACAGTTTTTCCGCCGGATGCCAGTCGCGCCAGCGATTGGTCCAGGCATGGTGATCAATCGCTTGCATCGACGCGATTCCGCGCTTGCCGCCGCGCTTGAGATTGGCCGCGCCGGAGACCGAGGTAATACCCCAGCAGCCCGCTGCCCAACGCGGCTTGCAGAGCGAACAACAGGCTTTCGATCTCGGCGCTGGGTGGTTTCCAGAGCGGTTCGAACCAGGGTCGATAATCCGGATTGGCCGTGACGATCGCGTTCTGGCCCTGATTGTCCGTGCCGGAAAACGGCTTCTTCAAACCACCGGGCAGGGGCAATACCAGAGGCAGGATCACCAGCAGCAGGACGATGGCCAACAGGACGAGATTGGTGCGTTTCATCGGACGTCTCCCGGCGCGAAGGCCAGCAGATCCAACTCCTGGCGGCTGTTCTGATTCAGCAGATTGATCACGATGACGGTCAACAAGCCTTCGATGATGGCCAAGGGGATCTGGGTCAGCGCGAACACGCCGGCGAATTTGACCGCCGCGCCCGCCACGCCGCTGACCGGATCGGGAAAGGCCAGCGCCAGTTGCCCGGTGGTCACCAGATAAGTTGCCCAATCGCCCAGGGTCGCCGCCAGAAACACGCTGACGGCCAGCGGCGCGTGCAGGCGGCGAGACCCATGAAACACCGCATGGGCGATCCATGGACCGGCGATGGCCATCGAGAACACATTGGCGCCCAGCGTGGTCAAGCCGCCGTGGGCGAGCAACAGCGCCTGAAACACCAGCACGATGGTCCCCAGCAGCGCCATGACGGACGGACCGAACAGAATCGCGCCCAGTCCGGTGCCGGTGGCGTGGGAGCAGCTCCCGGTGACCGATGGCAGCTTGAGCGCCGACAAGATGAAGGCGTAGGCCCCCGCCGCCGCCAGCAGCAACTTGATCTGGGGTTGCTCCCGCATCAAGCGGTCGACCCGATAGGCGCTGACGGCGACGAACGGCAGGGAAACCGCCATCCACGCGGCCGCGTGCAAGGGGGGTAAAAAACCTTCGGCGATATGCATGATGGACCTTCCTGGATAACCTGCGATCAGGAGGGCATCTGGGAAAACGGCACCGCAAGCTGGGCGACGGACGCGCTGGCTGGAGATGGTCTGTAATCCCGGAACACCCCGCCCGGAACCCAACTGGCAACCGTCATGGGCAGGTCTCCTGGCTCACAGGTCTTCGTCGCTCGCCCAGCCTTCCCAGCCCTTGTTGGGGCCAGTGGCACAGCAGAGGCACGACTCGCTGTTTACAGTTGCGGGGGCAGCCCTGGAATTGGCGACTCGAAAATCACCGCACCAGATTCCCTTTTCATCCTCGCTTGGCGGATCGCCAGCGGAGAACCACATGTCGTTTGTGAGATAAATGCTAGCGCCGGGAGAGGCGAGGCGTCAACTTCGCCGATCCGACCACCGCCTGGTTCCGCGCCCGTGCGGGGAAATTGGGCTCGACCCTCACCGCCTATAGCGCTTCTGTCCAACTCGTGGAATCACCGGGTCGGACCACCCCGGCGCTGCGCGCCACCCCGCCTTGGCCAAGGCGGGGAAAAGCTATAACTCAACCAGGATTGCTATAGTCGAGTATAAGCTTGGAGCCTCTTGCTCCGCTGGATGATCGCCATGACCCCGATAGATGCCGAACTCGACACTGCTGGATTGAGCTGCCCGCTGCCGATTCTCAAAGCCAAAAAGGCGCTGGCGGGCCTGCGCGGCGGTCAGGTGTTGCGAGTGATCGCCACAGACCCGGAATCGGTCCGGGATTTCGAGACCTTCAGCCGGCAGATGGGCCATGCCTTGCTGGAAGCGCGGGAAGAGGCTGGACGGTTTTACTTTCTGATGCGCAAGCGGGAGGACTGAATATCGCGTCGGCTGGGGACAAACAAAGGCAGTCCCTGGGCGAACACCCAGGTCCGACCCTACTCCCCGGCTATCGTCATCCGTTCCAGTAGCAGCGAACCGCAGCGGATGCCGCCACGCGCGTCCACGTCGCCACCGACCGCCGCCACACCCCGGAACAGATCGTTCAGATTGCCGGCGATGGTGATTTCGTGAACCGGATACTGAATCTGGCCCTTTTCCACCCAAAACCCGGACGCCCCGCGCGAGTAGTCGCCGGTCACCAGATTGACCCCATGGCCGAGCAGCTCCGTCACCCACAGGCCGGTATCCAGTTGCCGCAACAGCTCCTCCTGCCCCAACGAACCGGGTTCGACGATCAGATTGTGGGTGCCGCCGGCGTTGCCGGTGGTTTGCATCCCCAAGCGCCGTGCCGAATAGCTGTCCAACACGTAACCCTGCAACACCCCGCCAGCGACCAGATCCCGGTCGGCGGTGGCCACGCCTTCGCTGTCGAACGGCGCGCTGCCCAAGGCCTTGGGCAAACGCGGCCGTTCGCGGAGGGTCACGAACTCGGGAAATACCGGCGTCCCCAGCCGATCCAGCAGAAACGAGGATTTGCGGTACAGCGCCCCGCCCCGAATGGCAGCGATAAAGTGACCGATCAAGCCGCGCGCCAGTTCCGGCGCGAATAAAACCGGGACCTGCCGGGTGCTCAGTCGGCGGCTGCCCAACCGGCGCAATGCCCGCTGACCGGCCTTTTGTCCAACCGCGACCGGCGTTTCCAGCTCGGCGCGGTCGCGCGCCACGGTATGCCAGTGATTGCGCTGCATCCCCTCCGCGTCCTGAGCGATCACCGAACAGCTCAGCGAATGGCGGGTGGTCGGATAGCCGCCGCAAAACCCCTGCGAGTTGCCGTACATGACCAGTCCGGCTTGCGTGGCAACGCTGCCGCCCTCCGAGTTGCGGATGCGCGGGTCCAACACCAGCGCCGCCGCCTCGCACTCGCGGGCCAGTTCGATGGCTTCCTCGGCGGCCAGCGACCAGGGATGGTACAGGTCGAGATCGGGAATCTCCCGCGCCAGCCGTTTGGGATCGGCCAGCCCGGCATACGGATCGGCGGCGGTGTGGCGGGCGATGGCGCAGGCGCTCTGCACGGTGTCGCGAATCGCCTCCGGCCGCCAGTCGGCAGTGCTGGCCGAGCCGCGACTCTGGCCAAAGTAGACCGTGACCGCCAGACCGCGCTGGCGGTGATGTTCCAGGGTCTCAACCTCGCCCAGCCGGACGGTAACGGTCAGGGCGCTGGCGAAGCTGACCCCCGCTTCGGCGGCGGTGGCACCCTGGACGCTCGCCTCGGCGAGAATGTCGGCGACCAGGGTTTCCAGGTGTTCGCGCGCCGGCAGCGGCGCGGTGGTGCGGGTAATGGCTTCGGGCATGAGTAAGGATTCGGGATTCGGGATTCGGGATTCGGGATTCGGG
>JAPUDV010000005.1:5577-30957 GCA_027492875.1 Candidatus Competibacteraceae bacterium
GGATTCGGGATTCGGGATTCGGGATTCGGGATTCGGGGCTTAGGCTTGCGTTCCGCCCACGGTCAGCGCTTCGATCTTCAGGGTCGGCTGACCGACCCCCACCGGCACGCTCTGCCCGTCCTTGCCACAGGTGCCGACACCGGCATCGAGCTTCAGATCGTTGCCGACCACCGAGACCTTGGTCAGCACGTCCGGGCCGTTGCCGATTAGAGTGGCGCCCTTGACCGGCCGGGTAATGCGGCCGTTCTCGATCAGATACGCCTCGCTGGCCGAGAACACGAACTTGCCGGAAGTGATGTCCACCTGGCCGCCGCCAAAGTTGACCGCGTACAGCCCTCGCTCCACCGAGGCAACGATCTCCGCCGGATCGTGTTCGCCGGGCAACATGTAGGTATTGGTCATGCGTGGCAGGGGCAGATGGGCGTAGGACTCGCGGCGACCATTGCCGGTCGGCGTGGTCTTCATCAGCCGGGCGTTGAGCTTGTCCTGCAAATAGCCCTTGAGCACCCCGCGTTCGATCAGGGTGGTGCACTGGGTCGGAGTGCCCTCGTCGTCGATGTTCAGCGAACCGCGCCGGCTGGCCAAGGTGCCGTCGTCCACCACCGTGCACAGCGGGGTGGCGACTCGCTCGCCGATCCGCCCACTGAAGGCCGAGGTGCCCTTGCGGTTGAAATCACCCTCCAGCCCGTGGCCGATGGCCTCGTGCAGCAAAATACCCGGCCAGCCTGGCCCCAGCACCACGGTCATGGCTCCGGCTGGGGCGGGAACGGCGTCCAGGTTGATCAGCGCCTGCCGCACTGCTTCCCGGGCGTGGCCTAGCGCACGATCCTGGTCGAGGAACCAACCGTAGCCGACCCGGCCACCGCCGCCGGAACTGCCCTGCTCGCGGCGACCGTGGTGTTCGACGATGACGCTCACGTTCAGCCGCACCAGCGGTCGCATATCGCCGGCCAGGGTGCCGTCGCTGCCGACAACCAGAATCGTATCCCGCACGGCGGCCAGACTGACCATGACCTGCGTCACGCGCGGGTCCTGGCGACGCGCCTCGGCGTCCACCGTTTCCAGCAGGTGGACCTTGGCGTCGGCCGATAGCGTTTCCAGCGGATCGAGCGGTTCGTACAGCGCCGGCCGTTGGGCGGAATGCCAGACCGGCAGCCGGGCGTCGCCGCCGTGGCGAACAATGGCGCGGGCGGCGGTGGCCGCTTCCAGCAGCGCCGGCAGCACGATCTCGTCGGAATAGGCGAAGCCGGTTTTCTCGCCGCTCACCGCCCGGACGCCGACGCCCTGCTGGATGGCGTGGCTGGCGCTTTTGACCTGCCCGTCCTCCAGCCCCCAGGATTCGGCGCGGCGCTGCTGAAAATACAGATCGCCACCGTCGATGGCGTGGCCCAGCAAACAGGCCAGGGTTTGATGCAAGGCGTCATCGCCGAGACCGGCGGGCGCGAGCAGTTGCTGGCGGGCAAGAGCGAGGGTGTCGGTGGTCATGGTTCTCTCAGGTTTCGCAGCGCACACGATGTTCCAGGACCGGAAACTGCCGCCGGACGTTCTCCAGCCGTTCCCGGTCGAATTCGGCCAGCACCACGCCCGACCCATGCGGCAAGCGGTCGAGGATCGTGCCCCACGGGTCGATGATCAGACTATCGCCGTAGGTCTCGCGGCCGTTGGCGTGCCGACCGCTTTGGGCGGAGGCGATCACATAGCACTGATTTTCGATGGCGCGCGTCCGCAGCAGCGTTTCCCAATGCGCCAGTCCGGTGGCGGCGGTAAATGCCGCCGGCAAGGCCAGGATTTCCATGCCCCGCTCCATCAGGGCGCGAAACTGCTCGGGAAAGCGCAGGTCGTAGCACACCGCCAGCCCCAATCGGCCCAGTGGCGTCTCGGCGAACACATAGCGGTCGCCCGGTTCGATGGTGGCCGATTCGGCGTAGCGTTCCTTGCTGCCCACCACCTGCACGTCGAATAGATGCACCTTGTCGTAGCGGGCCACCCGCTGGCCCCGGTCGTCGAACAGCAGGCAGGCCGCGCGCACCCGCCGCGCATCGCTAGTGGTTTGCAGCGGAATCGTACCCCCGACCAGCCACAGCCGGTGACGAGCCGCCTGTTCGGCCAGAAAGGACTGGATCGGCCCCTCGTCTTCCACTTCCCGCGCCGCCACTTTTTCCTCTTCGTGGCGGCCCATCAGGGCGAAATTCTCCGGCAGCACCGCCAACCGGGCGCCCTGGTCGGCGGCTCGGGCCAGCAGTTCCGCGGCGGCGGCCAGATTCTCGGCGACATCGGGTCCGGAAACCATTTGGATGGCGGCCATGCTCGGCATGTCGGGCACCTCGTTCATTGGTCGCCCACGAGCTTCTTGGGCGAGGGGGCGGGCGGTGGTTCCCGCAGCGGTTCCAGCACCGGATCGTCCCAGGAACCGGTCAAGGTATAACGGTAGCGGGTCGCTTGTTCGATGCCTTTTTGCAGCAAGCGTTCAGCGACCAGCACCACCGCGCCGACCGCCGGACCGCCGGCCAGCACGCCCGCAACCGGCAAGGCGCCGCCCACCAGTCGTGGCGTCACCGTGATCTGCTGGTCGTAATCACGGTCCCGCAATCCAGTCCGACCACGAATGTCGATCCGCGCGGCCGGCGCTTCGATCGTCAGATTGTCGGTGAAGGCTTCCCCGCGTCTGAAGGCGAAATCGCCGGTGATCCGGTCGAAGCTCGTCCCCGGTTGGAACAGATCGCTGAAATCGAAGCTCAGGCGCCGCATGATGTTCTGCACGCTGAACAGTCCGACCACGCGACCCAACCCCGGATCGATGTTCAGCAACTGTCCGGGACCGATTTGAAATTTCAGGCGGCCGTCCATGCGTTCCACGGCGAAATCGGGTAAAGCGCCCATCCATTCGGCCGTCAATTCCGCTTCGGTCTCGCCACCGGCGATGCCGGTGCCCTGATAGCCGAACGCCGCCAGGGTTTCTCCCAGCGCCTGGCTCCACAAGGTCACCCGCAACTGGGCCAGTTGCCCGCCGAGAGCCCAGCGCCACTCGCCGCTGGCCTCGATGCGCCGCTGCTCGGAACTCAGGGTAATTTCAGGCAGACGAGCGCCGCCCGCCATCGGCATGGCGACCACCCGCAACCGACCCAGGACCTTATCGTCCAACCGAAACTCGGTGGCGGTCAGCACCAGCGGCGGCAGACGGCGCGGATCGGGGGTGACGGCCGGGCCGGCGACGCGCTCCGGCGCACGACGCCAATGCAACTGGCGCAAGGCCGCGTTGATCGGCCGCGCTGGAGTCGGCTGATCCGGCACGGTCACGCGCCCGGCCAGCCCCTCGCCTTCGAGTTCGACTTGCAGGCCGTCGTCCTGACGAGTCGCCGCCAGCGTCATCCGGGAAAACGACTGATCGCCGAGTACCAACTCGCCGATGCGGGCGTCGACGCCGCGCAACACGTTCCACCACGCCCCGGTTTTCGGCTCGATATCGGCGACGACGCGGCGTCCGGCCAGCGCGGCGGACGCGGCGGACGCGGTGGAATCGGGCAAGGCGGCGGGCAGGTCCAAGCGCCAGCGCGGGACATCGGCGATGACCGCTAGCCCCGGCGCGTCCGGCAGTCTGGCCGCGCCGGCGTTGATCCGCAGCTCGCCGCGCTCGAATCGCGGATCTTGCGGATAACCGCCCAACTCCAGCGCCGCTCGCACGCTCGTCCCGTATTCCATCTCCAATTCCAGGGCATCGTGTCCGAGGGGGCGCAAAATCATGGCAAAGGGGCGAATCTCGTTGGCGTCCTTGCCCAGCGGGGCCGGCAACCGGACGGCCATACCGTGCAAATCCGAATTCAGGGTCAAGGTGAACGGCGGCGCCTCGCTCCGCCGCTCGCGCCGGTGGGTCGGAACCGCCAGCACGGCCTGCCAGACGCTCTTGCCGTCGGTATACGTCTCCAACGCCACGGGCGTGCCGGTCAGGGCTCGCGGCCCCATCCGGCCCCGCAACTGGCCGCGCAATTCACGCTGGTTCGCGGCGCCGGTCAGATTCAGATCAAGCCGGACCGGCTCCCCCCGCAGCAACGCCTGGACGTTCTCGGCTTTCAGATCGGTTTCCGTCAGATCCACTTCGCCCCGCAGCCGATTGAATTCGAGCGCCCAGGCCGGCAAGGCCACGCTGTTGCCCGACAAACCGACCCGCCCGCGCATGTGACTGGGCCGCGAGTCGGCCGGCATGGACAGTTCGAGGTCCACGGTATTGTGGCCGGTGATCCGTAGATCCGGCAAATCCTCACCCAGTTTCTGGCCGACTGGGCTTTCCCTGAACCCGCGCCACAGACTGGCGCCAGGTCCCTTGATCCGGCCTTTGACCTGGGCCACCACCCGCTCGAGATCGTCGATCCAGACCGCGAGATTCTCGATCTCGGCGTCGAGCAGGCGACCGGCGCCAGGCTCCATCTCGATCCGCATGCCGCGATTGCGGAACGTCACGCTCCCCCGCAAGCCTTCCAGCCGGGGCCAACCGGACGCGTAGTTCACCACCGCGTTCTCGATCTGAAAGCGGGTCTCGAACAAACCCTCGTTGCGGTCGAAGGGGAAACGGGCCGGCGGGCCGCGCAATACGAGGTCCCCGGCCACCACCCGACCGCCGACCAGCGCCTGGTCCAGCCAGGCTACCCCGTCGGGCGGAATCACCGTCACCGGCAGGTAGCGCCGCACCTGCTCGCGCCCGATCCGGACATCCCGATAGTGCCCGCGCAGATCCAGCACCGGTTCGCCCTGGTCGGGCAGGGTGACGCGGCCCCAAAACTGGCCGTTGAAATCGGAGTTGGCCAGATCCAGCCCGGCGCTATCCAGTTGCAATCCGTCGGGAGTACGCTGCCAGGCTATCGTCCCGTTCAAGCGGTCGAGGTCGAGCGGGACTCGCAGCAAGCCGCCGGTCTCGATCCGGACCCGCTGGCTGTCCAGGTCGAGCCGGCCGCGCTCCGGGGTCAGGGTCAAGAGGCCGCTCAGATTGTCGAATCCCGGCAAACCGCGAGTTAGCCGCCCGGCCACTTTGCTGAGTTGAACGGTCGCCGTATAGGCACCGAAACCGGACTCGGTTTCCAATGCGATTTCCGGCAAATCACCGCGCGGGTCGAGCGACGCCAGCCAGTGTCGGGTCGATTCGTCCAGCCACGGAGTGGCCCAGGCCAGTACATCCCGAACGCGCCAATCGTGACCTTCCCCGCGCCAGTGCTCGCCGGCGCGGCTCAGCTCGAAGCGGGGCCGCACCGCACTCTGGTCGCCGCCGAACCGGGCCTGACCCCGCAACCGCCAGCCGGTTTCCTCGACCCACCACTCAACATTCAGCGCGCTGTCCGGCGTCGCCGCCAGCCAGGATTCCAACAGGGCGGCGCGCGGTTCCGGTCGCGGGCTCGCCCGCCGCAGGCGTACATGGCCTTGCAGACGGGTGGGTCGCCAGTCCCGCCAGTCGCCGTTTGCCTCCAGCTCGGCCTGACCGGCGCTGAAGGGCAAAGGCAACGGCCAACCCGCCAGGTTCAGACGGCCGGCGTCGAATCGAAAGGTTCCCTGCCCGGCTTCAGGATCGGCGCCATCGCTACGTTGCCGTTCCACGCTCAGCCACAATCGGTCGCCTAGCCCGGCCGGCAAATCGGCGGTAACCGTCAGCCGCTGGCCTTCGGCGGTGTCCCGCACCTGAAAATAGGGATGCAGAATTTTGATCGACCCGCCGGTCGGGCGACGCACGGTCAGCCGCTCGCCGACGATTTCCAGCCGGCGCGCGGCGAACAGCCAGCGGGCGGCTTCCCCCAAGGATGAGGCGGCGTCTCCGGAACCGTCGTCCGCCCGCAGCCGCGGGGTTCCGTCCGACCCCTGCTCCAGGGTCAGGTTGACGCCTTCCAAGCGGATATGGCCAAACGCCGGCCGCCATTCCCGCAGCGAACGCCACAGGTTCAAGCTCACCGTCGCCTGGGTAAAACTGGCCAGTAGCGCGTCGTCAGTGGGATCGCGCAGACTGACGCCCCGCAGCCGCAACCCGAGCCGCCAGCCGTCCCGAACCGCAGCGACCGACTCGATCCGCACCGGCGTCCGCAGGGCGTCCCGCAGAGCGTCCGCCAGAGGGACGCGGTAGTCGTTCAGGCGCGGCAGCAGCCACCACTGACCGAACGCCGCCAGCAACAGCACCGGCAGCAGCAAGGCCAGGACCAACCGGCGCATCCACCGCAGCGCCCGCCGCGCCGCGCCGGCCGCATGCCAAAACCCCTGACTCACATCAACACCACATCGTATTGCTCGCGGGTGTAGAGGGCTTCCGCCTGGAACTTGATGGGGATACCGATGAAGGCTTCCAGTTGCGCCACGCTGGTGGATTCCTGGTCCAGCATGGCGTCCACCACGTCCGGCGCGGCCAGCACCACAAACTGACGCGGCGAATACTGACGGGCCTCGCGCAGCAATTCGCGGAAGATTTCGTAGCACACGGTCTCGGCGGTCTTGATCGAACCGCGACCGCCGCACAAGGGGCATGGTTCGCACAGCACCTGCTCCAGGCTCTCGCGGGTGCGCTTGCGGGTCATTTCCACTAGACCCAGCGGCGACACCTGCGAGATGTGACTCTTGGCGCGATCCTTCTCCAGGTGCTTTTCCAGCGCCTTGAACACCGCCTGACGGTGTTCCTCGCTGATCATGTCGATGAAGTCGAGGATGATGATCCCGCCCAGATTGCGCAGCCGCAATTGCCGGGCGATGGCGGCGGCGGCTTCCAAATTGGTCTTGAAGATGGTTTCCTCAAGATTGCGATGCCCCACGTAGGCGCCGGTGTTGACGTCGATGGTGGTCATCGCCTCGGTCTGATCGATGACGAGGTAGCCGCCAGACTTGAGCGGCACTTTTTTGCCCAGCGCCCGCTGGATCTCGTCCTCGATGCCGTACAGTTCGAAGATCGGCCGTTCGCCGGGATAGTGCTCCAGGCGCGGCACCATCTCCGGCACGAACTTGTCGGCGAACTCCAGCATCCGCTGGCAAGTTTCGCGCGAATCGATACGCACCCGCTCGACGTTGTCGCCGACGAAATCGCGCAACACCCGCAGGATCAGGGGCAGATCCTCGTACAGGGCCGCGATGCCGCCGGTCTCCTTGATCCGCTCCCGGATCGAACCCCACAGCCGTTGCAGGAACTGCATGTCGGCCCGCAGCGCCCAGGGCTCCGCGCCTTCGGCGGCGGTGCGCACGATGTAGCCGCCACCGAATTCGGCCCGGAAGGCGTTGATCATTTCCTTGAGTCGCTGCCGCTCGCGCTCGCCGTCGATCTTGACCGACACCCCCGCCACGTCCGAATCGGCCAGGAACACCAGGAAGCGGGATGGCAGGGTGACGTGGGTGGTCAGCCGCGCACCCTTGGTGCCGATCGGGTCCTTGATCACCTGCACCACCAATTCCTGATTCTCGCGCACCAGTTCGGTAATGACGGGCCAGCGTTCGCCGGCGGCCGTTCCCGCCTCGGACGAGGCGTCCGGACGGATATCGGAGACGTGCAGAAACGCGGCCCGTTCCAGGCCGACGTCCACGAACGCCGCCTCCATGCCGGGTAGCACCCGACACACCCGGCCCTTGTAGATGTTGCCGACCAGACCGCGCCGACCGACCCGTTCGAGCAGGATTTCCTGCAAGACGCCGTTCTCGACCACGGCGACCCGGGTTTCGCGAGGCGTCACGTTGATCAGGATTTCGTCGCCCGTGCCGCCTTCGGCGCGTGTGGCCATGGGTGCTCGTTCCCGTCAGGAGGTAAAAGAAGGCCAGAGAGGGATGCCAAACTCGCGCAGCAGTTCGGCGGTTTCAAATAGAGGCAGGCCCATCACGCCAGAGTAACTCCCGCGCACTTCAATGATAAACGCCGCCGCCCGGCCCTGAATCGCGTAACCGCCGGCCTTGTCCCACGGTTCGCCGCTATCCCAGTAAGCCGCGCATTCCGTCGGCGACAACTCGCGGAAGCGAACCCGGCTTTCCTGCAGCTTGATCGCCTCGCGCCGCGTGGTGGCCAGCGCCACCGCGCTCAAGACCCGATGTTCCCGCCCGGACAGGCACGCCAGCATCGCCAGGCCCTCGGCCCGGTCGGCGGGTTTGCCGAGAATCGCGCCGTCCACCACCACCGTCGTGTCCGCGCCCAGCACCGGCGCGGGCTGTCGCCGGCCCAGCACGCGCGCGCCGGCCCCCGCCTTGGCCCGCGCCAGCCGGATCACATAGGCGTCAGGCATCTCGTCGGGCAGCGGCGTTTCGTCCACCGCGACCGGCAGCAGGCGGTAGGTGACGCCGATCTGGCGCAGCAGTTCGCGGCGACGTGGCGAGGCGGAGGCGAGATAGATCTGGAAGGCAGCCATGTCAGGCGCGGTGGTACGGATGGTGATGCAGCAGGCTCCAGGCCCGGTAAATCTGTTCGGCCAGCAGCACCCGCACCAGCGGATGGGGAAAGGTCAGCCGCGACAGCGCCCAAAGCTGGCCGGCGCGGGCGCGGCAAGCCGGGTCCAGTCCGTCCGGGCCGCCGACCAGCAGGCTGAGATCGCGGCCCTCCCGCAGCCAGACGGCCAGTTGTTCGGCCAGTTGCGCGGTGCTCCACTCCCGGCCGCGTTCGTCCAGGGCGATCACCTGAGACCCCGCCGGCGCCGCCGCCAGCAGGCGCTCGCCCTCGGCGCGAACCAGACGGGCGAGGTCGGCGTTGGAACCGCGCTTGCCGGGTGGAATTTCGACCAGGTTCAGCGCGCACTCCCGCGGCAATCGCCCGGCGTATTCCTCATAGCCGGCCCTGATCCAGTCCGGCATGCGGATCCCGACGGCGAGCAGATGGATCTTCATGGGCGCCGCGCGGGGATCGGTCTCTCAATGCCCCAGCGCCCTGACGGCATCCATCGACCACAGTTTTTCCAAATTGTAGAAATCGCGGGTCTGCGGCAGCATGACATGCAGCACGATGTCGTTCAAATCCACCAGCACCCATTCAGCCTCCTGCTGGCCTTCGACCCCCAGAGGTCGTATTCCGACCGCCGCGCATTTTTCGATCACCTTGTCGGCCAGCGCCTTGACTTGTCGGTTGGAGGAGCCGCTGGCGATGACCATCAGGTCGGTGAAACTGGCGATCCCGCGCACGTCCAGAACCTTGATGTCCTGGGCCTTCACATCTTCCAGCGCGGCCACAACAATTTTTTCTAAAACCTCAAGTTGCATGAATTTCATCGATCCTCATGAAGTTGCGGGGGTCGGGGCGGGCAACGGCCGGTACAGCGCCCGCTCGTGGATGCAGGCCAGCACCGCCTCCGGCAACAGAAAGCGGGGCGACTGGCCGCGCGCCAGCAAAGCGCGGATGTAAGTCGCGGAGATGTCCAGTTGGGTCACCGGCTGGAACAGGATGCCGCCAGCGAGTTGGCGGCGCAGGGTGGCGGCGTCTACCTTTCGTGGGGCGATAAACTCCTCCAGCACCGGAACGAACGGCTTCGGCAATCCGGGCCGTTGCATCACCACGATGTGGGCGAACTGGCTCAATTCCCGCCAGCGATGCCAGGTGTGCAGTTCGCCGAAGGCGTCGGCGCCAACGATCAGACATAGGGGTACGTCGCCGAAGTCCTCGCGCAGCGAGGCCAAGGTCTCCACCATATAGGAGGGTCCCTCCCGGCGCAGTTCCCGGTCGTCGACCAAAAAGCCCGGCTGCCCGACCGTGGCCAAGCGCGCCAACGCCAGCCGTTGCCCGGCGGTGATTTGCGGCGAGCCGCGATGCGCCGGAACCCGGCAGGGGACAAAGCGGATTTCCGCCAGATCCAGCGTCTCCAGCACCTCCAGCGCTGGCCGCAGATGACCGTAATGGATCGGGTCGAAAGTGCCGCCCAGAATGCCGATGGGGCGCGGATGCGGCGGAAAGCGGCGGACCGGGGTCGAGTTCACGATTTATATCGCCCTCACGCTTCGCGTCCCGCGCCTCGCGCTGATCGCGACGGAATGGTGGCCAGCCATGACCGCCCGTCCGGTGCGTCCCAGACCCCGCGCCTCACTCACGAATATGACCGTCGCCCAGCACCACGAACTTCAGGGTGGTCAATCCTTCCGCGCCGACCGGGCCACGGGCGTGCAGCTTGTTGGTGCTGATGCCGATTTCCGCCCCCAGGCCATACTCGCCGCCGTCGGCGAAGCGGGTGGAGGCATTCACCATCACCGAACTGGAATCCACCTCGCGCAGGAAACGCCGTGCCCGGCCGTAGTCTTCCGTCACGATGGCATCGGTGTGGGCGGAACCGTAGACGGCGATATGGTCCATGGCTCCGTCGATATCGTCGACGACTCGAACCGCCAGAACCGGCGCCAGATACTCGGCGTACCAGTCTTCCTCGGTTGCCACCCCAATCTCCGGCAGCAGGTCGCGGGTCTGCGGACAACCGCGCAATTCCACGCCGGCTTCCCGGTAGCGCCGGCCCAGCTCGGGCAACACCCGACCGGCGATACCCGCCGCCACCAGCAGCGTTTCCATGGTATTGCAGGTGCCGTAACGCTGGGTCTTGGCATTGTAGGCGATCGACACCGCCTTGTCGGGATCGGCGCGGTCGTCGATGTAGACGTGGCAGACGCCGTCCAGATGCTTGATCACCGGCACCCGCGCCTCGCGGCTGATCCGCTCGATCAGGCTCTTGCCGCCGCGCGGCACGATCACGTCCACGTAGTCGACCATACCGATCAGCGCACCGACGGCAGCGCGATCGGTGGTGTCGATCACCTGCACCGCGTCGGCGGGCAGGCCAGCGGTGGCCAGTCCCTGCTGGATGCAGGCAGCGATGGCGCGGTTGGAATACAGCGCTTCCGATCCACCGCGCAGAATGGCGGCGTTGCCGGCCTTCAAACACAGCGCGGCGGCGTCGGCGGTCACGTTCGGCCGCGATTCGTAAATGATGCCGATCACCCCCAGCGGCACCCGCATCCGCCCGACCTGAATCCCCGAGGGACGGTATTTGAGATCGCTGATCTCGCCCACCGGATCGGACTGGGCAGCGATTTCCCGCAAGCCCCGCGCCATTCCACGCACGCCCTTGGACGTCAGCTCCAGGCGGTCCAGCAGGGCCGCGTCCAGTCCGGCGGCCCGACCGGCGTCCATATCCCGGTGATTGGCGGCCAGCAACCGTTTCTCATCCGCCTCCAGGGCGGCGGCGATGGCGAGCAGGGCGCCGTTCTTGATCCGGGTCTCGGCGCGACCGACGATGCGGGACGCGGCGCGGGCGCGCCGCCCCACCTCCAGCATGTAGCGGTCGATGGCGTTGGCGGTTTCCGTGTGGGTATCGTTCATCGGCGAAGCATCCTCATGACCGACGCCGCCTCAAGCGCCGGGCTATGACATCACAGTTCGTCGGGCAACAACGGCCGGCCAGCCAGCCGCAAACCCGCCGCCAGCAGCGCATCCCAGGGCGGGCCGGGCTCGATGCCCTTAATCGCGCGGTCGGTTCGGGCACACGCATCCAGCAACAGCCGGCAGTCGGCCAGCGTCAACCGTTGTAGCGCCCGCAGCAGGGAGGGCTTGCGTTTGTCCCAGACGATTTCCTTGCGGGCGGCGAACGCGGCAAACACGGTTTCCGGCGGTTGGCGCTGGCTGCGGGCAAAGGCCAGCGCGTTCAGCACCCGAATCTCCCGGTGCAAGGCCCAGTTCGCCAACACCGGCTCCACGCCCTCGCCGCGCAAACCGTTCAGAATCCGCGCGACGCGCTCCGGCTGGCCGCGCAGGGCGGCATCCACAAAATCATAGATGCTGTATCGGGCACTGTCGCCAACCGCCGCCAATACCCCATCAACGGTCAGCGGCGGGTCGTCGGATAACAGCGCCAGCTTCTCGATTTCCTGGGCGGCGGCCAGCAGGTTGCCCTCCAGTCGCTCGCTCAGCAGCAGCACCGCTTCCGGTACAGGTTTCAGACCCCGCTCCCGCAGCCGGTGTTCGATCCAGGCCGGCAATTGCCCCGGCTCCACCAGCGCCGCCGACACGGCCACGCCGATCGCATCCAGGGCGGCGAACCAGCGGCTTTTCTGGGTGCTCCAGTCGAGTTTGCCGGCGGTGATCAACAGCACTGCGTCGGCGGCGGGACGGGCCGCATATTCGCTCAGCGCCCTGGCGCCGGCGTCGCCCGGTTTGGCGTTGCCCAAACGCAGTTCCAGCAACCGCCAGCTGGCGAACAGCGAGGGGCTGGCCGCCAGTTGGCGCAGGGCGTTCCAGTCGAAACCGGCATCGACCGTCAGACATTCCCGCTCGGTGTGACCCCGGTCGCGGGCAGCGGCGCGGATGGCATCGGCGGATTCCTGCGCCAGCAGGGTTTCCTCGCCGAACACCAGATACAGCGGCGCCAGGGTCTTGCGCAAATGCGCGGCGAGTTGTTCGGGGCGCAGTCGCAACTGGCGTCCTCAGGAACCGATGGACTGCAAGCGGCGGATGATCTGCCAGGCCAGATCCTCGGCCATGCTATCTACCAGGGCTTCCTGCGCGGCCTCGAAACCGAGCACCTGGTTCTCATCGAACAGCAGGGTGCGGTTGGCGCTGAGTCCCTCCAAGGGGATCAGGGTCTTGCCGTTGGCCAGAGTCACCTGGTAGGCGGCGTCGTAAGCCAGAAAATACTGCCGCTTGACGTTGAGACGGTCGGTCGCCACCACGCGACGACCGCTGCCCTCGCGCAGGATCGTGATGGTCGCGGTCGCCTGGGCCGGATCGCGGGTCACGGTCGTGCCATTGCCCGCCAGCAGTCGCCGCAACGTGCGGCTCACCGGGCCGGGCGGCACTCCGATCGCCTGCTGGCTCTGCACGTACACCGCCGACAGTTCCGGCGGCAACCGAGCCTGTCCGCGCAACTGGAAGCCGCAGCCGGCCAGCAGCACCATGGCCAGCAGCGCCACGCTGACGACGACCCCGCGCATTGCGGCCCTGACCCCCAGACCCTCTCCCCGAGGGCGAGGGGCGTTTTGATACCGCATGCCTAACACACCAGGTTGACCAGCTTGCCGGGCACGATCACGATTTTGCGGATCGGCTTGCCTTCGATGAAGCGCAGGACGTTCGGTTCGGTCCGCGCCGCCTGCTCGACGGCCTCGCGGCCGGCATTCACCGGAGCCTCGATCTGGCCGCGCAGTTTGCCGTTGACCTGCACCACCAGCGTCACCAGGTCACGCGCCAGCGCCGCCGCGTCGGGCGTCGGCCAGGCGGCGTCAAGCACGTCGTCGCCATAGCCCAGTTCCCGCCACAAAGCGTGAGTCATGTGCGGCGCCACCGGCGACAGCAGCCGCAGCAGAATGCTCAAGCCCTCGCGGCGCACGGCGGCGGCGGACGGATCGCCGCCAGACTCGATCCGACCCAGCGCGTTCAGGATCTTCATGCCGCCGGACACCACGGTGTTGAATTGGTGACGACCGAAATCGTACAACGCCTGTTGCAGCGCATCGTGCACCTCGCGGCGCAGTTCGCGCAGCGGCCCGGACAGCGCGGCGGCGTCCGGTTCGCCGGCGGCGCGGATCGCCTCCTGATGTTCGGCGGCATGGAGCCACAGCCGGCGCAGAAAGCGGTAGGCGCCGGCCACGCCGGAATCGGACCATTCCAGCGCCTGATCGGGCGGCGCGGCGAACATCATGAACAGACGGGCGGTATCGGCGCCGTACTGTTCGATCAGCGATTGCGGATCGACGCCGTTGTTCTTGGACTTGGCCATCTTCTCGATGGCGCCGATCGCCACCGACTGGCCGTCGGCGCTCAGCGTCGCGGCCAGCGGCCGGCCCTTGTCGTCGGTTTGTACCTTGACGTCGGCCGGGTTGATCCACTGCTTGCGGCCGTCCGCAATCTCCCGGTAGAAGGTGGGCGCCACCACCATGCCCTGGGTGAGCAGCTTGGCGAACGGTTCCGCCACCGGGGTCAGGCCCAGATCGCGCATCACCTTGGTCCAGAACCGCGAATACAGCAGGTGCAGGATGGCGTGCTCGATGCCGCCGACGTACTGATCGACCGGCATCCAGTAATCGGCTCGGGCATCGGTCATCGTCGCCGCGCCCGGCGTGCAATAGCGGAAAAAGTACCAGGACGAATCGACGAAAGTGTCCATGGTGTCGGTTTCGCGCCGGGCCGGCTTTCCGCAGCGCGGGCAGGCACAGTCCAGAAACTCGGCATACTTATTGAGCGGGTTGCCGGAGCCATCCGGAATCAGATCGCCCGGCAACACTACCGGTAAATCCTCGTCCGGCACCGGCACCGCGCCGCAGGATTCGCAATGGATGATCGGAATCGGCGTGCCCCAGTAGCGCTGCCGGGACACGCCCCAGTCGCGCAGCCGCCAGGTCACCTTCTTTTCGCCCAGACCCTTGACGCTCAGGTCGGCGGCGATGGCGTCCGTGGCCTGCTGAAAATCCAGACCGTCGTACTTGCCGGAGTTGATGCAGACCCCGTAATCGGCGTAGGCGTCTTGCCACGGCGCGGGCGTGGCGTCGCCGGCGCGGGTGCGGATCACCGGCCTGATCGGCAGGCCGAACTTGCACGAGAACTCGAAATCGCGCTCGTCGTGAGCCGGCACCGCCATCACCGCGCCCTCGCCGTAGCCCATCAGCACGTAGTTGGCGACCCACAGCGGCAACGGCTCGCCGGTCAGGGGATGAGTGACGGTCAATCCGGTCGGCATCCCTTTCTTTTCCTGAACCGCCAATTCGGCTTCGGTGACGCCGCCATGCCGGCACTCGTCGACGAACGCAGCCAGCGCGGGATTGTCCCGCGCGGCATGCAGGGCCAGCGGATGCTCGGCGGCCACGGCGACGTAGGTGGCGCCCATGAGCGTGTCGGCACGGGTGGTGAACACCCAAAGAGTGCCGCCCTCGCCCGCCGTGTGCGGAAAGCCGATCCGTACCCCGTGGCTCTTGCCGATCCAGTTTTTCTGCATCAGCTTGACCTGCTCGGGCCAATCGGGCAGTTGGTCCAGCTCCGCCAGCAGCTCCTCGGCGTACTTCGTGATCGCCAGGTAATACATCGGGATTTCGCGCTTCTCGACCAGCGCGCCGGTGCGCCAGCCGCGCCCGTCGATCACCTGCTCGTTGGCGAGCACGGTCTGATCCATCGGGTCCCAGTTGACCACGCCGGTTTTCAGGTAGGCGATGCCCTGTTCCAACATCCGCAGGAACAGCCATTGATTCCAGCGGTAGTACTCCGGCTGGCAAGTGGCTACCTCGCGTTCCCAGTCCACCGCGAAGCCTAGCAAGCGAAGCTGCTTTTTCATGTAGGCGATGTTATCGAAGGTCCACTGCGCCGGAGCGACCCCGGAAGCCATGGCCGCATTCTCCGCTGGCAGGCCGAAGGCGTCCCAGCCCATCGGTTGCAACACGTTCTTGCCCAACATGCGCTGGTAGCGGGCGATCACGTCGCCGATGGTGTAGTTGCGCACATGGCCCATGTGCAGCCGCCCGCTGGGATAGGGGAACATCGACAGACAGTAGAATTTCTCGCGGCCCGGCTCCTCGCGCACGGCGAAGGTCCGCTGCTCATCCCAGTGGCGTTGCGCTTCCGCTTCAATCACTTGCGGGTTGTAAGACTCGGCGATCACGGCTGTTACCTGGCTTTCAAACGAAGTGCGGTAAGATAGCATAACTTCTCAACCGCCCGCATGGTCTGGACCGGACCGCGACACCGAGGTCAATCATCCGTGAACGATTCCATTCCGCACTCTCCCGCCCTCAGCTACCGCGACGCCGGGGTGGACATCGACGCCGGCAATCGGCTGGTGGACCGCATCAAGCCGCATGCCAAGCGTACCCACCGGCCCGGCGTACTGGGTGGGCTGGGCGGTTTTGGCGCGCTGTTCGAACTGCCGCTGGACCGCTATCGCCAACCGGTGCTGGTGTCCGGCGCCGATGGCGTCGGCACCAAGCTCAAGCTGGCGCTGGAACTGCGCCGTCACGACACCCTCGGCATCGACCTGGTAGCGATGTGCGTCAACGACGTGCTGGTGGTCGGGGCCGAGCCGTTGTTCTTTCTCGATTATTACGCTACCGGCCAGTTGGATGTGGAGGTAGCCGCCGCCGTGATCAAGGGTATCGCCGACGGTTGCGAACAAGCCGGCGCGGCGCTGGTGGGCGGCGAAACCGCCGAGATGCCGGGGATGTACGGCGAGGGCGATTACGACTTGGCCGGTTTCTGCGTCGGCGTGGTCGAGAAAAATCGGATCATCGACGGGTCGCGGGTCGCGCCGGGCGATGTGTTACTGGGCCTGGCCTCCTCCGGGCCACATTCCAACGGCTATTCGCTGATCCGCAAGATCCTGGCGGTCGGTGGCGCGAAACTGGACCAGCCGTTCGCGGATCGCACTCTTGGCGACGCCTTGCTGGCGCCAACCCGTATTTACGTCAAGCCGGTGCTGCAACTGCTGGCGCAGGTCGAGGTTCGCGCCATCGCCCACATCACCGGCGGCGGCCTGACCGAAAACCTGCCGCGCGTTCTCCCGCCCCACACCCAGGCGGTCATCGACACCGCCAGTTGGCCACGACCGGCCATTTTCCAGTGGTTGCAACAACAGGGCGGCGTGGCCGAGGCGGAAATGTGGCGCACCTTTAACTGTGGCGTGGGCATGGTGATCTGCGTCGCGGCGGAAGACGCGGAGCGGGCGCAGGCGATTTTACGGGACGCCGGCGAAACGGTCTGGACGCTGGGCCGGATCGCCGCCAACAAGGGCGAGCCGGTCGTGGAGTTTCAACCGTGAACGCCGCCCAAAAAATCCGGCTGGTGGTGCTGATCTCCGGGCGCGGCAGCAATTTACAGGCGATTCTGGATCAGG
Source organism: Candidatus Competibacteraceae bacterium (assembly GCA_027492875.1). Lineage (GTDB taxonomy): Bacteria > Pseudomonadota > Gammaproteobacteria > Competibacterales > Competibacteraceae > Competibacter. The sequence continues at coordinate 22,347 of JAPUDV010000005.1, forward strand.
CCGCCAGCGGGGAGTTGCCGGTCGAGGTGGCGGCGGTCATCAGCAATCGGCCCGGCGTTCGCGGTTTGGAGCGCGCGCGCCAAGCCAGCGTTCCCGCGCTGGAACTGGACCACAAGCATTTCGCCGACCGGTCGGCGTTCGAAACGGCCTTGATCGAAATGATCGACCGTCACCAACCGGATTTAGTGGCGCTGGCGGGCTTCATGCGGGTACTGACCGCCGGTTTCACCGAACACTATCGGGGACGGCTGCTCAACATTCATCCCTCGCTGCTGCCCAAGTTTCGCGGCTTGCACACCCACGAACGGGCCATCGCAGCCGGCGAAACCGAACACGGGGCCAGCATCCACTTCGTCACCGCCGAACTGGACGGCGGGCCGATCATCGTGCGGGCGCGGGTACCGCTGCTGCCGGGCGACGACCCCGACGCACTGGCGGCGCGGGTCCTGGAGCAGGAGCACCGCTTATACCCGCTGGCGATTCGCTGGTTCGCGGAAGGACGGATGCGATTGGACGGGGAACGGGTGTGCTTCGATGGGGAACCGCTGGCCGAACCGCTGCGGCTGGAGGAAGCGCCACTCAGCCGATGAACAACTCATTCAGGCGGATTTCCGCCGCTGGCAACAGAACGGGCGCCAATCCGCCTTCCCGCACCTGCAAGCGGGTTTGATAAACACCGCGCTCCGGTTGCGGATCGCGGTAGACCTCGACATGACGGCGGCGCGGCCCCACCACCAGCCACACTTCGGGAATGCCGTGCCGGGCGTAGAGCGGTGCCTTGGTCTTGCGGTCGAATGGCGCCGTGCTGTCCGACACCTCAATCAGCAGCAATACATCCCCGGCGCGGGGATGCGCACTCAAATAGTAATCCGCGCGCGGGCGCAGCAGGACCAGATCGGGCTGCGGTTCGGAATGGTCATCCAGTAAAACGGGACTTTGCACCCGAACTATTGCCTGTTTGCCGACGGCATATACTAATAAGCTTGTCAGAATATCTGCGGTTCCCGCGTGAAAGCTGCCAATCGGCGCCATCTCGAACAACTCCCCCTCGATCAATTCCAGTCGCGCCTCGGGATCGAGGAAACCGGTCTCTCCCATCCGGTGAAAATCGGTCACGCTCCAGCGACGCCGAACGGGGCTGGTCCTGGCGGTGGGCTGACTGGCTGGCGATAACGACACGGATGCGGACATGCGTTTTCCCTCGGTCAATCACTCGATGAATGCCCCGAATGCCCCTTGTCGAGCGGCTCGTCATCGCCGATCCGGCTCGGAGTCGGGCCGCTTTGCCGCTTGTACTTGGCATCCTGCCGCTTGTGGTAGGGGCGAATGGCGGGACCGGTCAGGGTCTCGAAGCTGATGGCGCAGATCGCCATGCCGGGCCGCAACGCCAGCGGCAGCTTGCCGCTGTTGAAGCACTCCAGCACGATGGCGCCGCTCCAGCCGGGATCGATGCGGTGGGCGGTGACATGCACCATCAATCCCAGCCGGGCCAGACTGGAGCGGCCGTCCAGCCAGCCGACCAGATCGTCCGGCACGGTGATGGCCTCGACGGTGGCCGCCAGCGCCAGCTCGCCGGGATGGATGAAAAACGCATCGTCCGCGCCGATCCGGATCTCCCTGCTCATGATTCGGTTGATGGCGTGATCGACTTCCTCCCGTGGCCCGCTGAGATCGATATGCGAGGCGGCGTGATCGTTGAACACCCGGAAGCGGCTGCCCAGATGCAGATCCACGCTGACCCCGTTGATCCGGCCGGGCGCCGGACGTGGTTCGATCCGGATTTTGCCTTCGTCCAGACAGCGTTCGATGTCGCGGTCGCACAGCCGCATGGGGCGAAACCTCAGGTGTTTTGAATCACGATGCTGGGGAACTTGTGACTGTAGTTCCTGGCTTGCAACGACAGTCGGGCGGCGGTACGGCGGGCGATCTCCCGATACAGGCCGGCGATGCGGCTGTCTGGCTCCGCCACCACCGTGGGCCGGCCACCGTCGGTTTCCTCGCGGATGCGAATGTCCAGCGGCAGCGAGCCGAGAAAGGGCACATCGTACTGCTCCGCCATGCGCTGGCCGCCGCCCGCCCCGAAAATATGTTCCTCGTGGCCGCATTGCGAGCAAATGTGAATGCTCATATTCTCGACGATACCCAGCACCGGAATCTCTACTTTCTCGAACATCTTCAGTCCCTTGCGGGCATCCAGCAAGGCGATGTCCTGCGGCGTGGTGACGATGATCGCGCCGCTGACCGGCACTTTCTGTGAGAGGGTCAACTGCGTGTCGCCGGTGCCCGGCGGCAAGTCGATGATCAGATAGTCGAGATCGTGCCAGCGGGTATCGCGCAGCAGTTGTTCGAGGGTCTGGGTCACCATCGGCCCGCGCCAGACCATCGGCGTGTCTTCCTCGATCAGATAGCCGATCGACATCGACTGGATGTTGTAGCTGACGACCGGATTCAGCGTCTTGCCGTCCGGCGATTCCGGCTGTTGGCGCGCGCCCAGCATGCGCGGCTGACTGGGACCGTAGATATCGGCGTCCAGCAAGCCGACCCGCGCCCCTTCGACGCTGAGCGCCAGCGCCAGATTGACCGCCGTGGTGGATTTGCCGACCCCGCCCTTGCCGGACGCCACGGCGATGATGTTGCGCACGCCCGGCATCGGTTTCAGCCCCTTTTGCACTTCGTGGGCGATCACCTTGCACTCCACCCGCACCACCGCCTCGCCGGCGCCCAGCACCGCCAGTCGCTCGCGCAGGGCCGCGACCAACGCATCCCGATAGCCCGCCGCCGGGAATCCCAGTTCCACATCGACTTCGATCCGGCCGGCTTCGATCCGGATGTCCTTGACGCACTTGGCGGCGATCAAATCCTGTTCGAGATAGGGGTCCACATAGCCTTTGAGGGCGGTTTCCACATCGGCGCGCGATACAGCGGTCATAAGCAGGGTTTCTCCTGAGGATAGGTTTGATTCAGTATCGGAAAATCAGGCGCTGGCACTTCCATTGCGCCCAGCGCAATCTTCAATAGCCGACCAGACACTTCTGCCGGGCCGCATCCAGCCTGAGGCGGGCATCGGCCTTCAGTGCGGCGAGCACGCATTGCCAGTACGAGGGCTGGTAATTATCCGCCATTCCCTCGCAATTGACCTGGTTCAGCACGTCTGGCGATTCGCCATGCTGTTGCGCCAGAGACACTGCCTGCTGGCAAAAATTCGCGCTCCAGATTTCCTCCGCCAGCGCACCCTGGGCACGAACAGAACCTGTGGCCGCCAGCCCGGCGACCACCATCGCCAAGCCGAACACTCTTTGGACTTGCATGGGAACCTCCTCATTAGTCGAGGGCGACTCGACCGGATTTCGTGAAAACCCCACATGGCGGGCGTTCCGCTCGGCGGATGACAGCCATGCGGCAATACTGCTAACGTAGCGACCTTTCCGACTGACCGCAACGATCCGGACCATGAGCGACCAAACCCGCCGCATCCTCGTCACCAGCGCCCTGCCCTACGCCAACGGCCCGATCCATATCGGCCACTTGGTCGAATACATCCAGACCGACATCTGGGTCCGCTTCCAGAAACTGCGCGGCCACGAATGCTACTACCTTTGCGCCGACGACGCCCACGGTACTCCGATCATGCTGCGCGCCGAACAGGATGGCGTGACCCCGGAACAACTGATCGAGCGGATCTGGCAGGAACATCGCGCCGATTTCAGCGATTTCCTGATCGAGTTCGACAACTATTACTCCACGCATTCGCCGGAATGCCGTCAGTACGCCGAACTGATCTATCAGCGACTGAACGAGGCCGGCCACATCAGCCGCCGGGTCATCACGCAAGCCTTCGACCCGGAAAAACAGATGTTTTTGCCGGACCGCTTCATCAAGGGCGAATGTCCGCGCTGCGGCACGCCGGATCAGTACGGCGATAGTTGCGAAAACTGCGGCGCCACCTATTCCCCCACCGACCTGAAAAACCCGCGCTCGGTCCTGTCCGGCGCGACGCCGATCACCAGGGAATCGCTGCATTTCTTTTTCAAGCTGGCCGATTTCGAGGCCATGTTGAAGGACTGGATCGCCAGCGGGCCGATCCAGTCGCAGATGATCAACAAGCTCAACGAATGGTTCACCGCCGGCTTGCAGGAGTGGGACATCTCCCGCGACGCGCCGTACTGGGGCTTTGAAATTCCCGACGCGCCCGGCAAGTACTTCTACGTCTGGCTGGATGCGCCGATCGGCTACATGGCCAGCTTCCAGAATTTCTGCGACCGCGCCGGTCTGCGTTTCGACGATTTCTGGGGGCCGGATAGCACCGCCGAGGTCTACCACTTCATCGGCAAGGACATCGCTTATTTCCACATCCTGTTCTGGCCGGCGGAACTGACCGGCGCCGGCTTCCGCAAGCCGACCGCCGTGCATTGCCACGGTTTTCTGACCGTGGACGGCCAGAAAATGTCGAAGTCGCGCGGCACCTTCATCAAGGCCCGCACCTATCTCAACCACCTGCGGCCGGAGTATCTGCGCTACTACTTCGCCACCAAGCTGAGCGATGGCGTCGACGACCTCGATCTCAATGTCGAAGACTTCCTGCACCGGGTCAACAGCGACCTGGTCGGCAAACTGGTCAACATCGCCAGCCGCAGCGCCGGCTTCATCACTCGCCGCTTCGGCGGCCAACTGGCCGACCGTCTCGCCGAACCGGGGTTGTACGCCGAATTTGTCGCTGCCGCCGATTCCATTACCCAGGCTTACGAAGGGCGGGAATTCGGCCGGGCCATGCGCGAGATCATGGCGCTGGCCGATCGCGCCAACCAGTACATCGACGAGAAGAAACCCTGGACGCTGGCCAAACAGCCCGGCGCCGAAGCCGAAGTGCAGGCCGTTTGCAGCCTGGGGTTGAACCTGTTCCGGGTGCTGGCGCTGTACCTCAAACCGGTGCTCCCCGGCCTGGCGACGCAGGTCGAACAGTTCCTGCAGATCCCGCCGCTGCGCTGGAGCGATGTCGGCAACCCGCTGCTCGGCCATGCCATCGCCGAGTTCAAACCGCTGATGCAGCGGGTGGACATGGCGCAGATCGCGGCGATGATCGAGGAATCACGGGAAGGCGTCCCCAGTGGCGAGGCGACGCCCGCACCAAGCGGGCCGCTGAGCGACGATCCGATCGGTCCCGCCATTACCATCGAGGATTTCGCCAAGGTGGACTTGCGGGTGGCGCGGATCGTCAAGGCCGAAGCGGTGGCGGGGGCCGACAAACTGCTGCGGCTGGAATTGGACCTTGGCGGCGAAACCCGTCAGGTTTTCGCCGGCATCAAAGCCGCTTATCCGCTGGAGGACTTGCACGGTCGGCTGACCGTGCTGGTCGCCAACCTCGCCCCGCGCAAGATGCGTTTTGGCGTTTCCGAGGGCATGGTGCTGGCGGCCGGCGGCGGGAGCGGTATCTACCTGCTCGGCCCGGATACCGGCGCGGAGCCGGGGATGCGGGTCAAATGATCAGCGCGCCCCCCGGCCCCACACGATGGCATGAACGGTCTGCAACGGAATGACCGCATCGCGGAAGAAGTTGTAGTTCTTGATGTGGTGCAAGTCGATTTCAAGCATAACCATGGCGGTATTGGTGCCCGACAGCGGGCGCGCCGCGTCCGGCTCCTTCTCTGATATCTCAACCGTTGCCCGCAAACGGAGCATCACCGCATGTTTGATCTTGCCACCACCCGCATTGGCATCGTCGGCCTCGGCTATGTGGGCCTACCTTTGGCGGTCGAATTTGGCAAGCAGTTCCCGACGATCGGCCTGGATATCAACACCGCCCGCATCCGCGAGCTACAGGCTGGCAGCGACAGCACGCTGGAAGTCACGCCCGCAGAACTGCGGCTCGCTCGCCGCCTGCTTTATACCGACCGCACCGAGGATTTGGCAAACTGCAATGTCTACATCGTTACGGTGCCCACTCCGGTGGATGACTACAAGCGTCCGGATTTTGGTCCGCTGATCGGTGCCAGCACCACGGTGGGCCGGCTGCTGAAGCCAGGCGACGTGGCGATTTACGAATCCACGGTCTACCCCGGCGCCACCGAGGAAGTCTGCGTGCCGATTCTGGAGCGGGAATCCGGCTTGCGCTTCAACGCAGATTTCTTCGCCGGCTACAGCCCGGAACGCATCAATCCCGGCGACAAGGACCACCGGATCACCACCATTCTCAAGGTGACTTCCGGTTCCACGCCGGAAGCGGCGACGTTCGTGGACGCCCTGTACCGGCGCATCGTCACCGCCGGAACCCACCGCGCCTCCAGCATCCAGGTGGCGGAGGCGGCCAAGGTGATCGAGAACACCCAGCGCGACGTCAACATCGCCTTGGTCAACGAGCTGGCGCTTTTGTTCGAGCGCTTGGGAATCGATACCGAGGAAGTGCTGCTCGCCGCTGGCACCAAGTGGAATTTCCTGCCGTTCCGGCCGGGGCTGGTGGGCGGCCACTGCATCGGCGTCGATCCCTATTATCTGACCCACAAGGCCCAGCAGATCGGCCACCACCCGGAAATGATCCTGGCCGGGCGGCGCATCAACGACGGCATGGGCGCCTACGTGGTGCAACGGGTGGTTAAGCTGATGAACCAGCGCCGGATCGCGGTGATGGACGCCAAGATCCTGGTACTGGGTCTGACCTTCAAGGAAAACTGCCCGGATTTGCGCAACACCCGGGTGGTGGACATCGTTCGGGAATTTCGCGACTACAACGCCCATGTCGATGTGTACGACCCGTGGGTGGACCCCCGGGAAGCGCGGCATGAATACGGCATCGAGCCGGTTGCGGAACTAAAGTCGGGACATTACGACGCCATCATCCTGGCGGTCGGCCACCGCCAGTTCCGCGAGATGGGGGCGGAAGGCATCCGCGCCGCCGGCAAACCCAACGCGGTGTTGTTCGACGTCAAATATCTGCTGCCCGCCGGCAGCGTGGACGGTCGCTTGTAAAGGCCGCTGCGGAGTCCGCCATGAAAATTCTGGTCACGGGCAGTGCCGGATTCATCGGTTCGACGCTGTCCCAACGGCTGCTGGAGCGCGGTGACGAAGTCATCGGTTTCGACAACCTGAACGAGTACTACGACGTGAATCTGAAGCGGGCGCGGTTGGCCCGCCTGCAACGGCATCCCGGATTTACCGAGGTGCGCGCCAGCCTGGAGGACCGGGCGGTTCTCGCCGAAACTTTTGCCCGGCATCGGCCCCGACGGGTGGTGAATCTGGCCGCCCAGGCCGGGGTGCGCTACTCGATGCAGAACCCGCACGCCTATGTCGATTCCAATCTGGTCGGCTTCGTCAACCTCCTGGAGGCGTGTCGCCATCATCAAGTCGAGCATCTGGTTTACGCCTCGACCAGTTCGGTGTACGGGGCCAACACCCGGATGCCGTTTTCGGTGCACGACAACGTCGATCACCCGCTCAGCCTGTACGCTGCCACCAAGAAAGCCAACGAATTGATGGCCCACACCTACAGCCATCTGTACGGCTTACCGGCCACCGGTTTGCGCTTCTTTACCGTTTACGGGCCGTGGGGTCGGCCGGACATGGCGCTGTTTCTGTTCACCCGCGCCATCCTGGCCGACGAACCGATCAACGTATTCAACCACGGCCATCACCGTCGCGACTTTACCTATATCGACGATATCGTCGAGGGGGTGGTGCGGACGCTGGACCGGGTGGCGACGCCGAACCCGGCCTGGTCGAGCGAGACGCCGGACCCGGCCACCAGTCGCGCGCCCTACCGGATCTACAACATCGGCAGCAACCGGCCGGTGGAACTGATGCGCTATATCGAGGTGTTGGAACAATGCCTGGGACGGGTAGCGATCAAGAACCTGCTGCCGCTGCAACCCGGCGATGTGCCGGATACCTATGCGGATGTCGAGGCACTGGCCGAGGACGTCGGCTATCGGCCCGCTACCCCAATCGAGGAAGGCGTAGCCCGCTTCGTGGCCTGGTATCGGGAGTACTATCGGGTCTAGCGTTCCGTCAGCGAGGAAAAGACGGATTGACTGCCGCTATGATCGGCTTGCGTGGGGATTGGGAATACGCAGCCGCAGCGCGCCTTTGATCATGAATCGATACTTGTCGTCCGAGCAGGGTCCGATCCATCCCAACCCATCTTTAAGCCCAGCACGATCCATTCTTCCAGCAGTTCCTGTAATTCCACACGATAATCTTTCAGATTTGCTGCTTAGGCGGTCAAGCGAGTAGTTTTATCTTCAAGTGATATGAAATCACCGATGAGCGTCCGCAATATTTGATAATCGGCTCCTTGCGGTTGCGCGCCAAGGTGTGGGCGCAACGCTATTGCACCCACACCTTGGCAGCATCGCTCGGCGTTAAAATTCGGATAAAACACCGGTTCACGCCCTGGGTAAAGAATAAAAGCTCCGACTACATGAGCGATAGCATCTCGGTAGGCGTGCATCTTGATGATATCTTCATCTTTCCATAATTCAATCAAGCCATTAGCTTTTTCTCCGTAGAAGCCCTCTTCACGTTCTCCTTTATATTTAGCGTCCAGAATCAAGATTCGTTCTTGATAGTGTAGGGGCGTTGGTGCATAAATCAATTGAGGGGCATATCTTCCCTGACTCCGGTT
>JAPUDV010000006.1 GCA_027492875.1 Candidatus Competibacteraceae bacterium
ATCTCCGAAAAAACCGCGCCACAGCTCGTGCAGGCGTGCAGGCTTCGGGTCCCGTCGTGAACCGTCTCATGGCGACCGTGGCCGGTGGTGTCACGGGAACCACAGACCGGGCAAACCAGCATCGTCAGCGTTTTCATCACCCCAGTAGAACTCACCCAACGACTCGATACCAGAGTCGTTCCAATGGTTTAAGCCCAGTGCCCCGATGTCGGCCTCTGGAAATACTTCAGTCGTCACGGGTTGCCGTGGTTTCCCCAGTCGGGATCGCGGACCACGTTTGCACAACAGGCGGCCAATCTCTGGGTGATCAAGCAACGGCTCCATCGGCACGCGTTGATCGACCTGGGCGCAAAGACCGATCCCATTCACGTCGTGGATGACTGCCCCATGCCGGGGTGTTTTCATCAACCGGCACGTCGGCCGCTCAGCCCTGCAGTTTGAGGGCTTGTTCGCCTGAAAGTCGAACATCGCGTTATTTGTGAATTAATCTATCGAATTCGGGGCACGGCGGCCGTGAATGGCACCGGTTCTGGCGAGCCATGCGGCCGGCTATCCAGCGTCCGCAGCAGCAGCGGCCCCAGCGTCTCGATGCCGCCCAGCACGGCCGAACCCGGCGTGATGCCTGGACGAAGTCCCGCCTGCTCGAACGCTTCGATCAGCGCCGGGTCACGCGAGAACAGGTGAACCGGCACCTGCCAGGGAATCTCCCGGCCCCCAACCATCGCCGGCGGCTGGTGATCACCCAGCACCAACAGCAGCGCGTTCGCCGGCGCGTACCGGCGCAGATAACCCCCCAGCACATCCAGGTTGTAGCGAATGCTTCGCAGGTAGGCCGAAGCCAGTTCCCGGCCATCCAGTCGATGGTTCAACTCCACCGCCTCCGCGACCACGGCGGCGGTGGGCGCCGCGTCAAAAACGGTCCAGTCCGGCTGGTACGGCGGTAGCGGCGCAAACGGTGCGTGGCTGTTGATGGTCGGGTAAAACACCAGCAGCGGCGCACGGCCGGCGGGCGCCACCTCGGTCTGGTGAACGTGGTACAGACTGTATTGATCGGGAATGACCCACCAGCCGTAAGCGGGACCGGGGTACTGCAACCGCTCGGTGTTGTAAATTTGATCGAAGCGATAGAATTGCCCCTCCGGCCAGGCGTACTTCAATCCCGGCATCACCGAGATCGTGCGATAGCCAACGGCGGCCAGGCGGCTGCCGAGCGTGGCCCGGTCGGAGGCCAGCAAGTCCTGGTAGTCCCCCTGATCGGCGATGCGCAGCCCGGACAGCAGGCTGGAATGCGCCAGCCAGGACGACCCGCCGAAGGTGCTGGATTCCACTCGCGCCGAGACCACTCGCCAGCCGGAAGCGTCCAGCGAGCGCTCGAAAGCGGCAAAATCGCCGGCGAGCGGGACGGAGAAACGGGGATCGTCGAACACCAGCGCGCCGTAGGATTCGAAAAAGATCACGAACAGATCGCCCCCGCCCAAGCGGCCCAGATCCGACACAGGCAGCGGCGGCTGGGCGGCGATCCGGCCATGATCCCTGAACACCGTGGCGTCCAGCATTAACCCGGCCTGCTCGATCAGCATTCTGCTGACCGGCAAGGCAAACCCGTGCTCCAGCGGCAGGCGCGGGCTCAGGCGGCCGGCGCCGTACACCGTCAACAGCGCCAGCGCCAGCGCACCGAGCCCGCAGCGACCCGCCGGACGCGCCAGCGCGGCCATCACCGTATGGAACGCCCAGCGCAGCGTGGCGACCAGGGCCAGCAATAGCGCCAGCAGCGCCAGCAGCGCCAGCAGCCGTTGCCAGCCGGCCACGTTGTCCAGAAACATAGCCGCTACCCGAGGCAGGTGCTGGCTGTCCCAGTACAGATTGATGGACCGCCCCATCAGCGCCGGCACGGTCACATCCAGATAGCGCCCCAGCACCAGCAGCAGGAAGCCGCCGAACAGGATATTTCGCACGATGCGCCCCGGCGTGCCCTGCCAAGCGGCGAGCACCGCGAGCGCCAACAGCAGAACCGCCAGTTCGATGGACAGCTCCGGCACCCAGCGCACGCCGACGGTCGGCCAGCGGTTCTGAAAGGTCAGCGCCGAGTTCAACAGCAACAGCGCGAGGAACACTCTTAGAAAGTTCGGCATCAACGATTCCTAAACCGTCAAACAAGATCTCCCGTCGCGATCTCCAGCGCGAACGGCACGGAACGATCACGAACCACATCTCTCCATGCACACTCAAGCTCATACGCATTCCCACCCTCACCACGGCGAAACCGCCGGCCGCATGCTGTGGATCGCGGCCGCCATCACCCTGGCGTATGCCGGGGTGGAGGCCGGGGTGGGCTGGTGGGCAGGATCGCTGGCGCTGGTGGCTGACGCGGGCCACATGATCAACGATGCCGGCGCGCTGGCGTTGGCCGCCGCCGCCGCCTGGCTGGCCCGACGACCGGTCTCGACCCGACACAGCTATGGATTCGGCCGCGCCGAATTTCTGGCGGCGCTGATCAACAGCGGCGCCATGCTGGCGCTAGTGGCCTGGCTGACCGTCTCCGCGACGCAACGGCTACGCGATCCTCAAGCCGTCATCGGTGAGGCCGTCTCGCTGGCCGCCTCTATCGGGCTGGTGATCAATCTGCTGGTGGCTTGGCTGCTCGGTCGCGGGGAGCGGACTCTCAACACCCGCGCGGCGCTGCTGCACGTCCTGGGAGATGTGCTGGGCTCGGTGGCCGCCCTGCTATCCGGCATCGTGATCGCCTTCACCGGCTGGACGCCCATCGACCCGTTGCTCTCGCTGGGCATCGGTGCACTGGTTCTGTTCTCCAGCCTGCGCCTGCTGCGCGAAGCCCTGCACGGACTGATGGAGGGCACACCGTTCGATCTGGCGCTGGAAGACGTGGGCCAGACCCTGGCCCACCTGCCCGGCGTGATTTCGGTGCACGACCTGCATATCTGGAGCGTGGCGCCGGACAAGGTCATGCTTTCCGCTCATTTGGTGGTGCGGGATCTGCGCCGGTGGGAGTCGGTGCTCGACGCTTGCCCTGCCCTGCTCGGCGGACGGTTCGGCATCCACCACGTCACCCTGCAACCGGAACCCATGACGCGGACGGTGCGCTGGCTGGACGCGCGGGGCGAGCATGGTCCGGGAAAAACCGCCATGCCTTCCAGCCACCCGCCCGCGCCGGCTAGATGTCCAGATTAAGCGCGTCCAGCGCGTTCTGCTCGATGAAATCCCGCCGCGGTTCGACCTGGTCGCCCATCAGGGTGGTGAACACCTCGTCGGCGGCGATGGCGTCCTCGATGCGCACCTGCAACAGGCGGCGGGTGGCCGGATCCATGGTAGTGTCCCAAAGCTGGTCCGGGTTCATCTCACCCAGACCCTTGTAGCGCTGGATGTGCTGGCCGCGTTTGGCTTCTTCCAGCAGCCAGGCCATGGCCTCGCTGAAACTCCGCGCCGGCTGGCCGCGCTCGCCGCGCCGCACTTCCGCGCCCCGCTCGAAGCCCCCCGCCAGCCGGGCGCCGAACCGGGCGAGGCTGGCGTATTCATGAGAAGCGAAAAATTCTGCGGTCAGCGGGATCCGCCGCGCCAGACTGTGGGTGCGACGGGTGATGGTCACGCCATGCGTTCCGCTCTCTTCCGGCGGTTCGATGGTGGCTTCATAAGCCGAGCGAACGCCCGACCCGTCATTCAGCCGCGCCACCAGTTTTTCAGCCCATGCTTGCAAGAAGTCACCGTTGCGCAGCCGCTCGCCGTCCAGCGCCGGCTGGTAAACCAGTTGCTCCAATAGCGCGCCGTCGTAACGACGGGCCAGCCGCTGGATCAGCGCCATGACTCGCATGTGGTCGCGAGCCAGTTCTTCCAGCGCGCCGCCGCCGAGCGGTGGCGCATCCGGTCCGACCGTCAGCGCCGCGCCGTCCAGCGCCGTTTGCAGCAGGCTGGTGGAGAGTTCCCCCTCGTCCTTGACGTACTGCTCCTGCTTGCCCTTCTTGATCTTGTACAGCGGCGGCTGGGCGATGTAGATGTGCCCGCGTTCGATCAACTCCGGCATCTGTCGATAGAAAAACGTCAGCAAAAGGGTGCGGATGTGAGAACCGTCAACATCGGCGTCCGTCATTAAAATAACACGGTGGTAACGAAGCTTATCGGGATTGAACTCCTCGCGGCCGATGCCGCAGCCCAGCGCGGTGATCAGCGTGCCGACCTCCACCGAAGCCAGCATTTTGTCGAAGCGGGCCTTTTCCACGTTGAGGATCTTGCCCTTCAGCGGTAGGATCGCCTGGAAGCGCCGGTCGCGACCCTGCTTGGCGGAACCGCCGGCGGAATCGCCCTCGACCAGAAATAACTCCGACAGGGCTGGGTCCTTTTCCTGGCAGTCGGCCAGTTTGCCCGGCAGGCCGGCGATGTCCAGCGCACCCTTGCGCCGGGTCATCTCGCGGGCGCGGCGGGCGGCCTCGCGGGCGCGGGCGGCGTCGATGATCTTGCCGGTAATGGCCCTGGCCTCGCCGGGATTCTCCAGCAGAAACTCCTGCAACTTTTCCGCCACCACCGACTCGATCACCGGCTTGACCTCGGACGACACCAGCTTGTCCTTGGTTTGCGACGAAAACTTGGGATCGTGCAGCTTGACCGACAGCACTGCGGTCAGTCCCTCGCGGGCATCGTCGCCACTGGTCTCGACCTTGGCCTTCTTGAGAATCCCTTCCGCCTCCATGAACTGATTCAGGGTGCGGGTCAACCCACCGCGCAGACCGGCCAGATGAGCGCCGCCATCGCGCTGTGGAATGTTGTTGGTGAAGCAGAACACGTTTTCCTGGTAGGAATCGTTCCACTGCATCGCCAGTTCGACCTGGATCTCGTCGCGGGTGGTGTTCAGATAAAACACGTCGTCGTGTAGCGGTGTCTTATTACGATTCAGGTGTTCGACGAAAGCCTTGATGCCCCCCTGATACTCGAAGCTGTCTTCCTTGCTGGTGCGCTCGTCGCGCAGCCGGATGCGGACGCCGGAATTCAAAAACGACAGCTCGCGCAGGCGTTTGGCCAGCACGTCGTAGTGGAAGTCGATGTTGCTGAAGATGGCGCTGGGCCTGAAGCGGATTTCGGTGCCGGTCTGGTCGGTCTCGCCGATCACCCGCAGCGGTGTCTGCGGCACGCCGAGGCGATAGTCCTGCTGGTGGATTTTGCCGTCGCGGCGGATGGTCAGACGCAGCGTCTCGGACAGGGCGTTGACCACCGACACGCCGACCCCGTGCAGGCCGCCGGAGACCTTGTAGGAGCGGTCGTCGAATTTGCCGCCGGCGTGCAGCACGGTCATGATCACCTCGGCGGCGGAGCGGCCCTTGGAGTGCTCGTCGGTGGGAACGCCACGGCCGTTGTCCGTCACCGTCACCGCCTCGTCGACGTGGATGATCACGCCGATCTCGGTGCAGTAGCCGGCCAGCGCCTCGTCGATCGAGTTGTCCACCACCTCGAACACCATGTGATGCAGGCCGGTACCGTCATCGGTATCGCCGATGTACATGCCCGGCCGCTTGCGAACCGCGTCCAGTCCCTCCAGGACCGTGATGCTCGATGAGGTGTACGAATGGTTCATAAGCTCCCGCTTCCCGAATTCCGCAAAAGACGTGGGATTATATCATTTCGCGCACCTCGCCGCCCGTCAGACCGAAGGTCTTCGCCTCGCGCCAGGGCGCGATATCCAGCAGTCCCGGCTCGATGGCGGTGACGAACAACTGCGTGTTCAACTCCGCCAGGGCGCGCGACACCCGCGCCCGGTTGCCGGGGTCCAGTTCCGCCGGCAGGTCGTCGATCAACAGGATGCAGGCCTCGCCGAGGCGACGCCGGTACAGTCCCGCCTGCGCCAGCAGCAGAGCGATCACCAGCAGCTTCTGCTGGCCGCGGGAGAGCGCCGCGCCGGGCGGACGACCGGCGACCTGGAGGACGAAATCGGCCCGGTGCGGCCCCAGCCGGGTATGGCCCTGCTGACGATCCGAACCGCGACCGGCCCGCAACCACGCTGCAAAACCCCGCTCTGACGGCTCAAGAGGCCAGCCACGGCGATAATCGACCATAACCCCTACCTTGCCCAGGGTCAGGACAGCCAACGGCCCCAGGACGCCTTCCAGGGCCGTACAGAAGGCATCGCGCAACCGGTCGAGGATCGCCGCCGCCACCGCCAGCTCGCCGTCCCAGGCGTCCACCGCCCGGTCGGTGGCTCCGGCTCGCAGGGCTGCGTTGCGATGGCGCAGGGCGGTCTCGTAGCGCCGCCAGGCGTCGATGAAGGTCGGTTCGGCGTGAAACAGACCCCAGTCCATGAAGCGCCGCCGCTGGCGCGGCCCGTCCTCCAGCAGCCGGTGGCTGTCCGGATTGAGCAGCAACACCGGTACCCGCCGGGCCAGATCCGCCAGCGAGCGGGTCGGCGCGCCGTCGATGCGGACAGCCAGCGCGCGCGGACCGCGTTCGATGCCGACCGGCCGACGCCGACCGTCGCCGCCGTCCAGCGTCGCCGCCACCCGGAACCAGGGGGCGTCGGTTTGAATCAACTCACGCGGCTGGCGGGCGCGGAACGAACGGCCGCGGCCTAGAACGTACAGGGCCTCCAGCAGGCTGGTCTTGCCGGAGGCGTTGGGACCGACCAGCAGGTTCAGGCCGGGCGAACAATCGATCCGAACCGGCCGCAGGTTGCGAAACCCGGTGATGTCGAGGGTGGCGACCCGCATGGCGACCCTAGCGCGTCGTCCCTGGATCGTCGTTCACCGGCCCTGATCTCCGACGCCCTGAATCAGAGCCGCATCGGCATGATGACGTGCTTGCCGCCGCTGCCGTCGGCTTCCTCGATCAGGCAACTGCTGGCGGAGTCGGAGAAAGACAGCTTGGCCAGTTCACCGCCCAGCGCGCCCAGGGCGTCGAGCAGATAAGCGACGTTGAAACCAACCTCCAGCGGACCGCCGCTGTAGTTGATTTCGACTTCTTCCTCGGCTTCCTCCTGCTCGGAATTCTGCGTCTGCGCCCGCAGGATCCAGTCTTCCAGTTGCAGGCGCACGCCCTGCGTTTTGTCGCTGAGCACGATGCCGGCCCGCGCCAGCGCCCCGCGCAGCACCAGCCGGTCGGCGATCACCACCCGGTCGCCCTCACGGGGAATAACGCGCTGGTAGTCGGGGAACTTGCCATCGATCAGCTTGGAGGTCAGGCAGACATCACCCAGCACCAGCCGGATGTGGTTGGCGCCGATCCGGATCACTGCCTCGGCCTCGTTGTCGCCCAGTAACCGCAGCAATTCCAGCACGCCCTTGCGCGGCACGATCACCTGCCGGGTGTCCGCTACGTCAACTTCGGTGCGCAGCTCCTGAAACGCCAGCCGGTGGCCGTCGGTGGCGACCAGCCGGAGCACGCCGGGGCTGACTTCCAGCAGCAGGCCGTTGAGGTAGTAGCGCACGTCCTGCTGGGCCATGGCGAAATGGGCGCGCTCGATCAGGCTGCGCAGGACGCCCTGCGGCAGGCGGATCTCACCTTCGAACGGCAAATCCTCCAGGGTGGGGAAATCGCCGGCCGGCAGGGTGACCAGGGTAAAACGGCTGCGGCCGCAGCGCACGATGGCCTTGTCGCTCTCGACGCTCAGCGTCACGGTGGCATCGTCCGGCAGGGCGCGCAGAATGTCGTGCAGCTTGCGGGCCGGGAGGGTGGTCTCGCCCGGCGTGTCCACTTGCAGTTCGACCCGAACCGACAGTTCCACTTCCAGGTCGGTGGTGGTCAGGGTCAGCTCCCGCTCCCGCGCTGACACCAGCACGTTGGTCAGGATCGGCAATGTCTGCCGGCGCTCGACCGCGCCGATCACATGTTGCAGCGGCTTGAGCAGTTGCTCGCGCTTGGCTTCCAGTTTCATCGAAATTCTCCGGTATGCCTGTTCGTTTTGGTTCCCACCGTGTTCGGGCGGGTAGATCTAATTTCCCATTTAAAGCGTAAGGTAAATAAAATTTTTCCTCTTCGCACGCCCTGGTTTTCGCGTCGCTTCAACAATAGATAAGATCTTTTATATATTTAAAAGATTATTATTATTAGGGAAGGCATTTTCTGTGGATAACTTTTTTTTTATCTTTATTATCAAAACAATATAGCGTTTTTCCCTGTGGATAAGTCTGTGGATAAAATGTGGATAAGTCGATTTTCCTGTGGATAACTTTTTTCTGGCCAAAAGTTATCCACAGAGTTATCCACAGGTTTGGCCGACTTATCCACAGAAACGACCGACTTATCCACAAAGTTATCCACAGGCTTTTTTTCGAATTTATTGGTAGTTTATGTAAAAATTGTTTTAAACATCGATAAATTATAAAATTTATCTTTCAATAGTTTGATTTTAATATATTTAATAAAAATAAAAATTAATTAATATCGCCAATAAAATGGCTTTTAGAAGTTATTCAACTTATCCACAGCAGTTATCCACATAGATTTTCTAGTCAGTGAGGGTTGATAGCAAGTTAGTGTAATCATCACGGATCTGCGGGTCGCTGTGCTGGAGTTCCCGAACCCTCCGGCAGGCGTGCAGGACGGTGGTGTGATCCCGCCCGCCGAACGCCTCGCCGATCTCCGGCAGGCTGAGCACGGTCAGCTCCTTGGTCAGCGTCATCGCGATCTGCCGGGGGCGGGACAGGACGCGCAGCCGGCTGTTGGACAGCAGGTCGCCCAGGGTGATTTTGTAGTAGTCCGCCACGGTCCGCTGGATGTTTTCGATGGTGACCAGCTTGTCTTGCAGCGTCAGCAGGTCGCTCAAGACCTCCTTGGCGAAGGCCAGGGTGATGGGTCTGCCGGTGAACTGGGCGTTGGCGTAAACCCGCCGTAGCGCGCCTTCCAATTCGCGGACGTTGGAGCGGATGCGCTGGGCGATGAAAAAGGCGACTTCGTCAGGCAGGCCAAGCTGGATCTGCTCGGCCTTGCTCTTGAGGATGGCCACCCGTGTTTCCAGCTCCGGCGGTTCGACCGCCACGGTCAGCCCGGAACCGAAGCGCGACTTGAGCCGGTCTTCCAGACCGGCGACTTCCTTGGGGTAGCGGTCGCAGGTCAGAATCACCTGCTGACGGCTTTCCAGCAGGCTGTTGAAGGTGTAGAAGAACTCTTCCTGGGAGCGTTCCTTGCCGGCCAGGAATTGCACGTCGTCGATGAGCAGGGCATCCAGCACCCGATAGCGGCGCTTGAATTCGTTGATGGCGTTGTGCTGCAGGGAGCGCACCATGTCGGCCACGAAGTGCTCGCAATTCTGGTAGACCACTTGGGCGCTGGCGTCGCGTTCGCGCAGCATGTTGCCGACAGCGTGGATAAGGTGGGTCTTGCCCAGGCCGGTGCCGCCGTAGATGAATAGCGGATTGTAGGCCTTGCCGGGGTTTTGAGTGACTTGCAGGCAGGCGGCCCGGGCGATCTGGTTGGAGTTGCCCTCGACGAAGGTGGTGAAGGTGAACTCCGGGTTGAGGGCACCGCTTTTGAGCAGTTCGCTGGCCTCGATGGCCGGTCTGGTGGCCGGCTCGGTCTCGGGGGTCTCCTCGCCCTGGGCCATCGGCAGGGTTTGGTCGCCGCTGCCGATTTCCAGCAGCACTTGTGGCGGTTGTTCGGGTCGCAGGCGTTCCAGCACGGTTTTGATCTGTATCAAATGGTGCTTTTTGACCCAGTCGAGCACAAAGCGATTCGGCGCGAGCAGGCGCAGGGTGCCGTTGTCATCCCGGGCATGCAATGGCCGAATCCAAGTATTTAACTGGGGTTCCGACAACTCGCGTTCCAGGCATTTCAGGCAGGCTTTCCACAACTCATGGTCCACAGGCGGTCCTCCCGGCGGCGCCTTTAGAGGTATTTTTGTACGGTCTCTGGCGGGCGAGGCGCCTGAAGCTCCCCTCACCCCCGACCCCTCTCCCTCAAAAAGAAAGGGGATTTTTGTACAGTCTCTCAGGCGGAACCATTCAGTTTAGTGACTCGCCGATGGCTTATCCACTAGCGCGACGTTGGTTACGATCCGCGTAGTGCTTGACAAATTTATCTCTTGATCAGTAAGTTTGGCGTTTCCGGTAAAAACCGCAAACTCGCTTGCCCCGCGAGCATCCTTAAGGAACCCCCATGAAGCGGACTTTCCAGCCCAGCAACATTCACCGCAAGCGCACCCACGGGTTTCGTGCCCGCATGGCCACCCGGGGTGGTCGCCTGGTTATCAAGGCGCGTCGCGCCAAGGGCCGCGCCCGGCTGACGCCCTGATTCCATGGCCGGTGGCGCGCGCTTTTCGCGCCGCGCCCGGTTGACCGGCCGGCAAGCTTTTACCGGCGTGTTCGCCCGGCCGGTCAAATCCAGCGACCGTTATTTTACCGTGCTTGCCCGCCCCAGCGATTTGCCTTATCCCCGCTTGGGTCTGGCCATCTCCCGTAAGGTCGCCAAATCCGCCGTGGTGCGCAACCGACTCAAGCGGGTGGTGCGCGAGAGCTTCCGGCACCACCAGCAACGGCTCGGCGGGCTGGACTGCGTGGTGATGGGCCGCGCCGGCGCGGTGGAGCAGGACAATGCGATCCTGTTTGCCTCGCTGCAACGGCACTGGCGGAGGTTCGCGCGGCCATGCGCGCCATCCTGATCGTCCTGATCCGCGGCTACCAACTCCTGTTCAGCCCACTACTGGGCAACCACTGCCGTTTTTATCCGAGCTGTTCCCAATATGCCCGCGAGGCCATCGAGCGCCACGGCGCCCTGCACGGCGGCTGGCTGGCGATCCGGCGCGTGCTGCGCTGCCATCCCTGGCATCCGGGTGGCGTCGATCCTGTTCCCGAACCTGTCCCCAAGGACCGATGATGGAAAACCAACGTTTGTTGCTGGGCGCCGCCATGGCGTTCGTGTTGTTTCTGCTCTGGCAGAACTGGCTGGAATTCCAAGCCAAGAAACATCCGCCGCCGGCTCCACCGGCTGCCACCGCGCCAGTCGGCGCGACCGGCCCGGCCAGCCTCGCCGGATCTACCCTGCCGGCGCTGAAGCCCGGCGAGGACGTGCCGGCCGCCGCGCCGGCGGTGGGCGCGGGACCTCAAGCCCTGGGCGGTGGTCAGCGGGTGCGGGTCGTCACCGACGTGTTCGAGGCCGAGATCGACACCCTGGGCGGCGATCTGCGCCAAGTCGGCCTGCGCACCTATCCGGAATCGGTGCAGCAGCCGGACCAGCCTTTTCAGTTGCTCAAGGACAGCGGAGCGGACATTTTTATCGCCCAGTCCGGGCTGCTGGCGCTGAACGACGCGCCTGCCCCCAATCATTACGCCCAATTCAGCGCCGGTCAGGACGAATACCGGCTGGCGGATGGTCAGGACACGCTGGAAGTGCGGCTGAACTGGTCGGACCCGTCCGGCTTGAAGGTGGTCAAAACTTACACGTTCCACCGCGGCAGTTTCCTGGTGGACCTGAACCAGCGGGTGGAAAACAGCAGTGCCGCCGACTGGCAGGGCAGTCAGTATCGCCAGTTCCAGCGCACCCCGCCGCACAAGGCCAGCAGCTACTTTGGCGGTGGCGTGGTGACCTATACCGGCGCGGTGATTTCCACGCCCGAACAGCGCTATGAGAAGATCTCCTTCGACAGCATCGCCAAAAAGGAGCTGAACCAGTCGGTCAAGGATGGCTGGGTCGCCATGATCCAGCATTATTTTCTCGGCGCGTGGGTGCCGAACCCAGGCGAGACCGACGATTTCTACACCCGGGTGGTCGGCGGCAACCGCTATGTGGTGGGGATGCGCGGCGCGGTGCAGGCCGTGCCGGCCGGCGCGACCGGCGATTTCCGCACTCGCCTGTACGTGGGTCCCAAGTTGCCGAGCGTGCTGGCGGAAGTCGCCCCCAACCTGCAACTGACCGTGGACTACGGCATGTTGACCATCATCGCCGAGCCGCTGTTCTGGCTGCTGAAATGGATTCACGCCATCATCGGCAACTGGGGCTGGGCAATCATTTTCCTTACCCTGTTGATCAAGCTGACGTTCTACAAGCTGTCGGAAACCAGCTACCGCTCCATGGCCAACATGCGCCGGTTGGCGCCGGAACTGACCCGGCTCAAGGAGTTGTACGGCGACGACAAGCAGAAGATGAACGAAGTGATGATGGGCTTGTACAAAAAGGAAAAGGTCAATCCGCTGGGCGGCTGCCTGCCGATTCTGGTACAGATTCCGGTGTTCATCGCCCTGTACTGGGTGTTGGTGGAAAGCGTGCAGTTGCGCCAGGCGCCGTTTATGTTCTGGATCAGAGATATGTCGATTCCGGACCCGTACTACGTGCTGCCGCTGGTCATGGGCGTCACCATGTTCGCCCAGCAGAAACTGAGTCCGGCGCCGCCCGATCCGATTCAGGCCAAGGTGATGATGGCGCTGCCGATCGTATTCACCTTTATGTTCCTGTGGTTCCCGTCCGGGCTGGTGTTGTACTGGGTGGTGAACAACATGCTGTCCATCACCCAGCAGTGGATCATTACCAAGCGGGTGGAGTCGGGCGCCGACGCCGCGACGCTCAAGGCCAAGGCCGGATCGGGGCTGGGCGGGCAGGCCAAGAAACTGCTGACACTCGCCAAGCGGGCTTTGCCCGATTCGAAGAATTCCGGCAAGCGCAAGAAATGATGGCGTCGCAAGCCCTGATCTCCCACCCCAACCCTCCCCCGCAACGGGGGAGGGAGTGTGCTTCCCGCTCTCCCTGAGGGAGCGCGCGCGTGACCGCTACCACTATCGCCGCCATCGCCACCCCGCCCGGTCGGGGTGGCATCGGCGTGATTCGGGTGTCCGGACCGGCAGTTCCCGCTATCGCCGTGGCCGTGTGCGGCATCGTACCCGCGCCGCGACAAGCTGCCTTACGCTACTTCCGCTCGGACGATGGCGCGGTGCTCGACGAAGGCATCGCCCTCTATTTTCCCGCTCCCCATTCCTTTACCGGCGAAGACGTGCTGGAACTTCAGGGGCACGGCGGGCCGTTGGTCATGGACCTGCTGCTGGCGCGAGTGGTGGAATTGGGTGCCCGCTTGGCCCGGCCGGGGGAATTTTCCGAACGCGCTTTTCTCAACGACAAGCTCGATCTGGCCCAGGCCGAGGCGGTTGCCGATCTGATCGCCAGCGATACCGCCGCCGCCGCCCGCGCCGCCCTGCGTTCGCTGCAAGGCGAGTTTTCCCGACGGGTGCAAAGCCTGGTCGAGGGCTTGATCGAGTTGCGCATCTATGTTGAGGCAGCGATTGACTTCCCCGAGGAGGAGATCGATTTCCTCGCCGACGGGATCGTCGCCGGGCGCTTGCGGGGTTTGCGGGAGCGCTTGGGCGAGTTGCAAGCCGCCGCTGGCCAGGGCCGCTTGCTGCGCGACGGGATGACCGTGGTGATCGCCGGTCGGCCGAACGCCGGTAAGTCCAGCCTGCTCAATCATCTGGCCGGGCGCGAGGCGGCCATCGTCACCGCCGTGCCCGGCACCACCCGCGACGTGCTGCGCGAGCAGGTCAGCATCGACGGCATGCCGCTGCACGTCATCGACACCGCGGGCTTGCGCGACAGCGACGATCCGGTCGAACGGGAAGGTATCCGACGCGCCTGGAACGAGATTGCCGCCGCCGACCGAATTCTGATGGTGGTGGATGATCGCCTGGGGCTGGCGGTCGAAGAGCGCGTGTTGCGGGAACGGTTGCCGACGGACACGCCGGTGACGGTGCTTTACAACAAGATCGATCTGAGCGGCCGGTTGTCGGTGGTTCGGGACGGCGAGTGGGGCAGCGAAATTCTGCTGTCGGCCAAGACCGAGGCGGGCCTGGATCTGCTGCGCGAGCATCTCAAGACCTGCATGGGTTATCACGGTGGCGGAGAAGGAACCTTCATGGCTCGCCGCCGCCATCTGGAAGCGCTGGCGCTGGCGGTGGCGGCCTTGGCGCGGGCGATGGATCAGTTGGAGATTTATCGCGCCGGCGAGCTGGTCGCCGAGGAGTTGCGCGAGGCCCAGAACGCGCTCTCGGAAATTACCGGGGCGTTTACCTCCGAAGATTTGCTGTCGCGGATTTTCAGCAGTTTTTGTATTGGAAAATAAAGTCGTTTCCAGTCAAGTCCAACACCATTTGATTGAGAACCCGCACAAAAGCGCCCCTCGCCCTCTGAGAGAGGGGCCGGGGGTGAGGGGAATACTGATCCAGCGACCCTTACAACCCTTGGCCAATAAGCTTTTTTCCGGCCGGTTTGTGAAATAATGCTCATCCATTGGAATCCCGGAGGATGACAGGCATGAAAAAGCTGCTCGGTGTAATCACGGTCGTTCTGGTGCTGGCGGTGGCGGGCTTCGCCGGCGCGGCCTACTGGTCCGGCCAACAGGCGGAACGCTGGTACCAGGATGCCCTGGCGCAGAGCTCGAATAATCCCAACATCAAGCTCAGCACGACCCGCTACCGGCGCGGGCTGTTCTCGTCGGAAATTGAAACCCGCGTCCAGTTTGCGCTGCCGGCAGACCACGACCCGAACCAGCCGGACCCCTCGTTCACGATCCGGCAAGAGGTCTACCACGGCCCGCTGCCGCTGGCCGGCCGGAACGTACCGGGGGTGCCGATGCAATGGACCGGCGCGGTGGTGCGCGCCACCCTGGACCCGAACAGCAGCGCCTGGACCCGCGAACTGGCCCAGTGGTACGGTGGCCGGGAGCCGGTGGTGGCCATCTCGCATATCGGTTTCGACGGCGCCAGCGACACTTCCGTCACCATGCCCTCGCTGAATCTCGAACCGGTGGGCGAGCTGCAAAGCCTCAAGTTTTCCGGGCTGCAAGGCCAGTTTCAGGTTGCGCCCCATAACGCCGCGATCCAGGGCAGCATGAACGCCGCCAGTCTGGAAGTGACCGGCAAACCGGCGGAAGCCGGCGCGGATCACCCGGCCGGTGCCGACCAGTTCAGCCTGCGCGATCTGACGATGACGGTGAATCAGCGCAAGGGAGCCTTCGATCTATTGTTCGGCGAGTCCCGCTTCACAATCGGTCAGTTGCGCGGCCAGGATCGGCAGGCGGGAACTCCGTTCGCGATCGACAAGCTGAGCGTGACCGGCAAGCTCGGTCAGACGGCGCCCCAGCAGGTCGCCGCCGAGGTGGTGTTCAAGGCCGACAAGGTCACCGCCGATCAAAAAAGCGGCACGGGCAGCGTGCGACTGGCGCTCGGCAACCTGGACGGCCCCACCATCGCCCAGATCCAGCAGTGGCAGCAAAAAACCGCCGGCAAACTCGACGATCCGCAGGCGCTCGACGATTTGCTGAAACTGGTGAAGGCGTTGCTGCGCGGCAAGCCGGAGTTCGTGCTCGACACCCAGGCCACCCTGACCCAGGGTGAGTGGCGGGGCAAGCTGACGCTGAATTTCCAGGACCCCGGCACGATCAACCCCATGCTCAACCCGATGAGCCTGCTGGGCGCGCTGGAAAAGGGCTTGGCCAACGTCGCCGCCTCCAAGCCGCTGGTGGAAACCGTGCTGGCCGAGCTGGCCAAGGAGGATCTGCTGGCCCAAGCCAAGGAACAAGGTCAGGAAGTCAGCGACTCGGCCGTGCAAGCGATGGCGGAGCAGCAGGTCGCGCAGCAGCTTCAGGGCGTTATCACCGCCGGTTTCATCCGCCTCGCGGACGAGCGATACCAGAGCACGGCGCGGTTCGAAGGCGGCAAGCTGTTCGTCAACGATCGGGAGATTCCGCTGACCCCCACGGTCGGCGAGGAAAATTCCACGGATGAGGACGCGATGCCGCTGGAACCGAACGGCGATGCCGAAGAACCGTCTCAGGGAAAACCGACCCAGTAATGAGTTTCGACGGATGACCGGCATTGAGGCGGAGTTGCGGCGCTTGCCGCCGGGGCTGCGGCCCGAAGTCCGCCAGTACTGGGAGGCCTTTGCCGCCACCGCCCGCGCGACGGGTCTGGCGCCGCCTGCCGACCGGATGTTGCGGCAATTAATCCCGGTCTGGGCCAGTAGCGAATTCGTCGCCCGCGCCTGCATCCGCGAGCCGGGGCTGCTGGCGGAACTGCGGGCGGGCGGCGATCTGGAGCGAACCCGGATGGCGGGCGAGTGCCGGGTGCGGTTGGAGCGGCGGTTGGCGGATGTGGCCGATGAGGTTCAGCTCGGGGCGCTGTTGCGCCGGTTTCGCCGCCAGGAAATGATCCGCATCGCCTGGCGCGATCTGGCCGGGTTGGCCAACCTGACGGAAACGCTGGGCGATCTCTCCGATCTGGCGGAGGCGGCGGTCGATGCGGCGCTGGAGCGCCTGCACGCCTGGCAGGGCCAGCGTTTCGGCCTGCCGCGCGATTCCGCCGGCCAGGCGCAGCGCCTGGTGGTGCTGGGCATGGGTAAGCTGGGCGGGCGCGAACTCAATTTCTCCTCGGACATCGACCTGATCTTCACCTTTCCGCGGCAGGGTCAGACCGACGGCGCGCGGGCGGTCGCCAACGAAGAGTTTTTCCGCCGGCTCGGCCAGCGATTGATCAAGGTGCTGGCCGAATCGACCGCCGACGGCTTCGTATTCCGGGTCGATATGCGCCTGCGGCCGTTCGGCGATGCGGGACCGCTGGCGATTTCCTTCGCCGCCTTCGAGGACTATTACCAGAATCACGGCCGCGACTGGGAACGTTACGCCATGATCAAGGCCCGGGTGATCGCCGGCGACCGGGAAGCCGGCGAGCGCTTGCTGGCCGGGCTGCGGCCGTTCGTCTACCGCCGCTACCTCGATTACGGCGCGTTCGCGGCGCTGCGCGGCATGAAAGCGCTGATCGCCCAGGAAGTCGAGCGCAAGGGCATGCAGCGCAACATCAAGCTGGGGCCGGGCGGCATCCGCGAGATCGAGTTCATCGGCCAAGCTTTTCAACTGATCTACGGGGGCCGCGAGCCGGCGCTGCGGGAACGCGGCATCCGGGCGGTGCTGGACCATCTGGCCGCCAGCGGCCGCTTGCCGGCGGTGGCGGTGGCCGACCTCCAGCAGGCCTATGACTTTCTGCGCCGAGTCGAAAACCGGCTGCAAGCCTGGGCCGACCAGCAAACCCACGACCTGCCGGACGACGAATTGGCCCAATTGCGGCTGGCCCACGCGATGGGTCAGCCCGACTGGGGCGCCTTCGCCGCCGAGCTGGCGCGGCACGTTCGGGCGGTGAGCCAGCAATTCGCTCAGGTCTTCGGTGACGCGGCGGCGGATGCCGGAACCCGCCAGGAAGGGTTGGCGCTTGTGTGGGGGGACGAACCCGGCGAGTCAGGCGCGCTCCAGGTGTTGGCCGAGCATGGCTTTGAAGACCCGACGCTGGCCTGGAACCGGCTGCGGGCGCTGAAAAACGGTTTCAGCTACCGGGCAATGAGCCCGCGCGGACGCGAACGCCTGGACGCGCTGGCGCCGCGGGTGCTGGAGGCGGTCGCCGCCGCGCCACGACCAGCGGCCACGCTGGAGCGCGTTCTCAACCTGCTGGAAGCGGTGGCCCGCCGCTCGGTGTATCTGGCGCTGCTGGCGGAGCATCCGCAGGCGTTGGCGCAACTGGTCAAGCTGTGCGCCGCCAGTGGCTGGATCGCCACCCATCTAATCCGCTATCCGCTGCTGCTCGACGACTTGCTGAATCCCGCCGCACTCTACGCGCCGCTGGACCGCCGGCAGTTGGTGTTGGAATTGGACCAGCAACTGGCGCGCGCGCCGGCGGGCGACGCCGAGGAGTTGCTGAACGCTTTACGTTATTTCAAGCAGGGCAACGTGTTGCGGGTCGCCGCCGCCGACGTCAGCGGCGCGATGCCGCTGATGATCGTCAGCGACCATCTGACCGAAATAGCCGAAGTTCTGTTGCGCAAGGTGCTGGAACTGGCCTGGGCCGATCTGCGGCTCCGGTTCGGTCCACCCGAGTGCGTGGTGGATGGGGTGAAGCGGGAGGCGCACTTCGCCATCGTCGCCTACGGCAAGCTGGGCGGCATCGAATTGAACTACGGTTCCGATCTGGATCTGGTGTTTCTGCACGACAGCGTCGGTGGCCAGCAAATGACCGCCGGTCCGCGCCAGATTGACAACACCGCCTTTTTCGCCAAGCTGGTGCAACGGATCATCTATCTGCTCACCACCCGCACGGGGGCCGGCGATTTGTACGAGGTGGATACTCGGTTGCGGCCCAGCGGTCGCGCCGGTCTACTGGTCAGCTCCTTCGAGGCGTTTGCCGAATACCAGCAATCCCAAGCCTGGACTTGGGAACACCAGGCGCTGGCGCGAGCACGGATGGTGGCGGGGCCGGCGGCGCTGGCCGAGCGCTTCCAAACCGTCCGCCGGGACGTGTTGGGGCGCGAGCGCGATCCCGTGGCGCTGCGCCAGGAGGTCCGCGACATGCGCGAACGGATGCGCGCCGAATTGGACGCCAGCACCGCCGAGACCTTCGATCTCAAGCAGGGCCGGGGTGGTATCGCCGACATCGAATTTATGGTGCAATATAAAATCCTGGCGAACGCCCACCGTTACCCGGATCTGCTGACCTACACCGACAATATCCGGCAGACCGACGGGCTGGAGCGCTTCGGCATCCTGTCCATCGCCGACGCCGCCCGGTTGCGCAACGCCTATCGAAGCCTGCGCCGGCGCATTCACTTACTCAAGCTGCAAGAACAGCCCGCCCGCATCCCGGCCGGCGAGGCGCGGGAGGTCCGCGAGGGCGTGAGCCGCCTCTGGCGGCGCCTGATGGAATAGTGGTTGAAGCGCGGGGCGCGGGGCGCGGGGTGAAGCATTCAAGCAACGGGCGACGCCGCGCGCGAGCCGCCTTGTTTTGGAGAGTCGAACGATGACGATGGCCGACCGTGATGGTCTGATCTGGTACGACGGCGAACTGGTGCCCTGGCGCGAGGCCAACACCCATGTACTGACTCACACCCTGCACTACGGCATGGGTGTGTTCGAAGGGGTTCGGGCTTACGCCACCCACCGAGGCGCGGCGATTTTCCGCTTGCATGCCCATACCGACCGCTTATTTCGTTCCGCCCACATCCTCGGCATGCCGCTGCCGTACAGCAAGGCGGAAATCAACGAAGCCTGCCGGCAGGCGGTGCGCGCCAACAATCTGGCCAGCGCCTACATCCGGCCGATGTGCTTCTTCGGCGCAGAAGGCATGGGGCTGCGCGCCGACAACCTCAAGGTCCACGCCATCGTCGCCGCCTGGGAATGGGGCGCTTATCTGGGCGCGGAAAACCTGGAGCGCGGCATCCGCATCCGCACCTCCTCGTTCAGCCGGCATCATGTCAACATCGCCATGTGCAAGGCCAAGGCCAACGGCAACTACATGAATTCGATGCTGGCGCTGTCCGAAGCCCTGCGCGACGGTTACGACGAGGCGCTGCTGCTGGATACCGAAGGCTATGTCGCGGAGGGTAGCGGCGAGAACGTCTTTATCGTCCGCGACGGCTTGATCTATACCCCGGATCTGACTTCGGCGCTGGAAGGCATCACCCGCGACACCATCATCCGCTTCGCCGCCGACCTCGGGATTTCGGTCCGGGAAAAGCGCATCACCCGCGACGAGGTGTACATCGCCGACGAAGCGTTCTTCACCGGCACCGCCGCCGAGGTGACGCCGATCCGCGAGGTGGACGGTCGCACCATCGGCAACGGCCGGCGCGGCCCGATCACCCAGCGCCTGCAGGAAATGTACTTCGATCAGGTGCAAGGTCGCCGCGATGAATACCCCGACTGGCTGACGCTGGTTTGAGTGTCGCATCGTTCCAGCCGAAGTCCGTATTCCAACCCCGCTTTCATCGATAAGCCAGAATCCAGGAGAACAATCCCATGGCTGCCGCTCCCGCCGCCGCTTTCGCCAAGGCCATGCCTAACGCCCAGAAGACCTACGAGGTCAGCCAGGCCGATATGCCGGTGTCCTGCCCGCTGCCGGAAATGACGCTGTGGAACTCCCACCCGAAAGTCTATCTACCGCTCGAAGCCACCGGCAAGGCCAGATGCCCGTATTGCAGCGCGGATTTCGTTTTGATCGATTGGTCGATCTGATTGCGCGCGCCAGCAAGGTGCAATCGCTGGATTGCGAAGCGATGGCTCGGGCGGTGCGCTCCCGATGGCGGGTCGAAAATCGGCCGGCTTCATCCGCCTGGGCTGGCGAGTCGAGGGTGGTTTTTGAACGACTGGATTGGTTCAGCCTGTTCGGTGCCGTCCGGCATCCCGACAGGCGGGACTCCTTGGCGGACGCCGGACCGTCTGATCGGGTCCGAGCGCGAATGCCCGCCTTTCGACGAGGTTGCATGATCTTCCCTACGCTGGCTGAACCCGGCTAGCCGCCAGCTCTTTTCAGCGTCCTGCGATTTGGTTCCCAACGCCAGCTCGCCGCATCTTTCGGCCTCCGCCGAAAACCGCATTGAAGGATTGATATGTGTGGGATCTCAGGCGTCTTTTTAAAAGAACGCACACCAGAGCGGGCCTGTTTGCTTGATGCGCTTTCGGTGATGCGCCACCGCGGCCCCGACGATAAGGGTCTGCACTTATCCGAACATATCGGCCTGGCCTTCACGCGTTTATCCATCATCGACCTCGATCATGGCCAACAACCTCTCTATAACCACGACAAAAGCCTTTGCTTGATCGGCAACGGCGAAATTTATAACTATATCGAGTTACGCAAGCAACTGGCTGGAAAGGGTTGCCGGTTTGCCACTCAGAGTGATTTTGAACCGGTGCTCCATGCGTATCAGGAATACGGCCTGGATTTCCTGGACCACTTGGAAGGTATGTTCGCCTTTGCCCTTTATGACGTGCGCCAGAATAGACTGCTTCTGGTCCGCGACCGGCTGGGCATCAAACCGCTGTTTTTCACGCAGACGGCGGACGGCGTGTACTTCGGCTCCGAGCTGAAGGTTTTGTTTGCGCTACAGCGGCAACGCCCATCGGTAAACCCGGTTGGCTTGGCGCAGTATCTGCAAAGCGGGTTTGCGGCGACCGACGCTACGCTTTGCAACGGTATCGAACGCCTGCTGCCGGGCGAAGCGATGCTGATCGAGTCCGATGGCCGCAGTCGGCGCTGGCGTTATTGGTCGCCTCAAACCGTGCAACCCGAGGCAACGGGCTTCGAGGACGCCGCCGAACATTTTTCCGCGCTGATGACCGATGTTATGGACAAGCATCTGCGCTCCGATGTGCCCTTCGGGTTGTTTCTTTCCGGCGGCATCGATTCCGCGACCTTACTGGCGCTGATCAAGGCGGCCGGCGCCGAACCCCTGCACACCTATTCGATTGGTTTTCCAGGCAGCGACGTATTCAATGAACTGAGCGATGCCCAGCGGATTGCCCGGCATTTCGCAGTCGACCATGTGAAGATCGAACTCGATGAGCAGGCATTATTCGAGCGCATGCCTTTCATGGTCTGGGCAGCGGATGAACTCATCGACGATTACGCCGGCCTGGCCTTGTCCTACCTGGCCGAACGGGCGGCGGTCGACGTCAAGATGGTGTTCACCGGCGACGGCGGCGATGAGGCGTTTGCAGGTTATGGACGCTACCGCCGGTTCTATTTGCAACGCCTGCTGAAACGGTTGCGCTGGCCAGGTTCAGGCGGTTTTCGCACTAAGCCGGGGTTTACGCCCGGTGAAGCGAAAACGCTTTTTAACAATCGGTTGCTGCTATCCAACGCCGCTTGGCGACAACCGTTTGTCGCGTCGTGGCGGTCGGCGCCGGCCGCTTGGAGCGATTTGCAGCGGATGCAAGCCATTGACATCGATACGGTGCTGGCCGACCGTTACCTTGTCAAAACCGACCGGATGACCATGGCCTGGGGGTTGGAGGCGCGTGTTCCTTTACTGGATCACCGCGTCGTCGAGTTCGGTCTGGCATTGCCGGATCGCCTGAAGATTCAAGGCCGGCAAGGTAAAATCTTCCTGCGGCGCTGGGCGCAGCGTTGGCTACCTGAAGACCATTTGCAACTGCGTAAGCGGGGGCTCTCGTCGCCGGTCGATCAATGGCCTAGCGGAACGCGACTGCCAAGGTTGGAGCGGGCGCTGCTCGGCAATGCGGGTATTCAGGAATGGTTTGTTCCCGCTGGTGTTCAGCAACTGATTGCCGCACAGCACCGGCAGCCCTCAAGTAAAACCCGCTTAAAATTACTCCGCTTGCTCCAGTTTGCGCTCTGGCACCGGTTGTTCATCGAAGGAAACGGTACCGCGCCGGCCAAGCGCCAGGACCCGCTCGATTTTTTGGATACGCAGTGAATTCTTATCCGGTAGGGCGGTAAGGAACGAACGGTTGAAGACACGGCAATGGCGGATCTGGCGGTTCAGCGACGGCAAGGCCGGGCACGACAACCAGAGCCGGGGATTGACGGAAGCCTTGGCCCGGCTGCGGCCGGTCGAAGTCGTTACGCCGCGACTCCTGTCCCCCGCTTCGGCGCTGCTCGCCATGATGGATCTCCATCCAGCCGCGTGGCGAATCCTGCCGGCACCGGATGTACTGGTGGGGGCTGGCCACGGCACCCATCTCTCGTTGCTGGCCGCCCGTCGGACGCGGGGCGGGCGGGCGGTGGTGCTGATGCGTCCCAGCCTGCCGCTGGGTCTGTTCGATCTGTGCCTGATCCCCGAGCATGATTCGCCGCCGGCCCGCGCCAACGGATTGGTCACGCGCGGGGCGCTAAACCGTATCCAAGCTTCTCCCGCACTGGAACCTAAGCAGGGACTATTTTTGATCGGTGGACCGTCCGCGCATTTCGGTTGGGACGACGCCGGATTGCGCGCGCAAATCGCCGCCGTGCTCGCCGCCGATCCAGCGATGCAGTGGACCCTGACGACCTCGCGCCGCACGCCCGCCTCTTTCCTGGCCATCGAGCACGATCCAGCGAATGCCCGGCTGACGGTGGTTCCCGGCGCAGCGACCGGACCGGACTGGTTGCCGGCCCGACTGGCGCGGGCGGGACAGGTCTGGGTCAGCGCCGACAGCGTATCCATGGTTTACGAGGCGCTGACCGCCGGAGCGGTGGTGGGGGTGCTGGAGGTGCCGCGCAAACGATCCAGCCGAATTAGCCGGGGACTGGACAAACTGGCTGGTGAAGGCTGGATCACGCCCTTCGCCGACTGGCAACGCCACCCGCGCCTCAACCGGCCGACCCACACCTTCAACGAAGCGGAGCGCTGTGCTCGCTGGATCGCCGAACGATGGTTTGCCTGAGCGTGGCGCAGGTGCTGCCGGCGCTCAACGGCGGCGGCGTGGAGCGCGGTACCCTGGAAATCGCGCGGGAACTGGTTCGGCGCGGCCATCGTTCGGTAGTGATTTCCGCCGGCGGGCGGCTGGCACCGGAGCTGTTGCGAGAGGGTAGCGAGCATCTGGCCTGGCCGCTCGGCGCCAAGTCGCCGCTGGCGCTGCGCTGGGTTTGGCCGTTGCGGCGCTGGTTGGCCGAACAGCGGATCGATATTTTGCACGCCCGCTCGCGCTTGCCGGCCTGGATCGCTTGGCTGGCTTGGCGGCGGATGGACCCGGCGACCCGACCGCGCTTCGTCACCACCGTGCATGGGCTGTATTCGGTTTCCCGGTACAGCGCCATCATGACCCGCGGCGAACGGGTCATCGCCGTATCCGAGACGGTGCGCGCCTATTTGCGGCGGCATTATCCCGAGCTGCCGACCGAGCGCATCCACATTATTCAGCGCGGGGTGGACCCGGCGGATTTTCCCTACGGTTACCGGCCCGCGCCCGACTGGCTGGCCGACTGGTATCGGCACTATCCACAACTGCAAGGCGCGTCGGTGCTGACCTTGCCCGGACGGTTGAGCCGGCTCAAGGGCCACGAGGCGTTGATCGAGTTGATCGCCCGGTTGCGGGCGGCCGGGCGGCCGGTCCATGGGCTGATCGTCGGCGGACCAGAACCGCGCCGCCAGGCTTACGCCGATGCATTGCGGGAAAACGTTCGATCATGTGGTTTGGACGGCATCGTGCTGTTTACCGGCCATCGCGCCGACATGCGCGAAATTTATGCGGTATCGACGCTGGTGCTGTCGCTGTCGGCCCAACCTGAATCGTTCGGCCGCACGGTGCTGGAAGCCTTGAGCCTCGGTCGGCCGGTGGTTGCCTACGCCCACGGCGGCGTCGGCGAGATTCTGGACCGACTGTATCCCGCCGGCCGGGTTCCACCGGGCGATGCGGAGACGCTGACCGCGCGGGTGGCCGGCCTGCTGGACGCTCCAGCGCCGGTTCCGGCGGAACCGGCCTTCCCCTTGCAGCGGATGCTGGACGAAACCCTGGGGCTCTATGCGGCGCTGCATCGCGCACCGAGGGCGCCCGTGTGAAACTCGCGCCGTCCGGGCCGACCCTGATCGTGCAACCGTTGCCCGGCATCGGCGACATGGTCTGGCATCTGCCGCATATCCATGCCATCGCCGCGATCACGACCGAAGGCAAAGTGGATATTCTGACCAAACCGCGCTCCCAGACCGACCGCTTGCTGTGCGCTGATCCCTGCGTTGGCCAAGTGCTGTGGTTGGAGCGCGAATCCGGTCGCCATGCCGGCCCGCGCGGTTTGCTGCGGCTGGCGGGGGTGCTGCGGCGGGGCGGTTACCAGCGGGTGTGGATCCTGCACGGTAGCGCCCGTTACGCGCTGGCGGCGTGGCTGGCCGGCATCCCCGAGCGGCTGGGGTACGGAGTGGGTTTGCAGTCGCTGCTGTTGACCGCGCCGGTGCGCTTTCCGCCCGAGCGGCGTCATGCCCACCCGATCCTGCGGGCGGATGCCCTGCTGGATGCGCTGGGCGTCGCCCGCACCGAACCGGAACCCCGGCTCGCGCTCGCCGCCGAGGCCGAACAGGCGGTGGCGGCACGGTTCGCGGCTTGGCCGACGCCATGGATTGCGCTGGGCGTCGGCAGCAGCGAAGCCTGGAAACAATGGGGCGCGGCCCGCTTCGCGGAATTGACCTTGGAGCTGAATCGTCGGTGGGCCGGTTCGCTCTTCATCGTCGGTGGACCGGCGGAACGACCGCTGGCGGAAGACATTTTGGCGCGAGTGCGCGGCGGCGGTGGCGCGGCGGCGGATGCAGTGGCGCTGCCGCTGGAGCAGGTGGCGGCGTTGCTGGCCCGTTGCCGCTGGTATATCGGCAACGACACCGGCGTGCTGAATATGGCCGCCGCCTTGCGGGTGCCGGCCATCGGGCTGTTCGGTGGTTCGGCGCCACTCTGGCATTCCCGCTTCATTCACCCGCTCCTGCCGCCCGCCGGTGAACGCGGCATGGCGGCCATCACAGTTTCACAAATTCTGGAAGCGCTCGAGCGCTGGGACGGCTTCGATGTCCATCGCACGCTTGCATAACACCTTGCAAGAGGCATTTTTCCGGCGCGGTTGGCTGCTGCTGGTGGTGTTGCCGCTAACCCAGGTCGGTGGCCGCGCGCTGTTCAACCTCGTTGCCGGCTTCTATGTAGCGTGGGGCTTGCTGAGTTTGTGGAGCCGGCGGAACCGACTGGACCGTTCGACGACCCTGCTTTACCTGGCCTTGCTGGGTGCGACGCTGGCCGGCGTGCCGGGGTCGGTCGATCCGGTGGGCGGCCTCCGTGTTTGGATACAGTTCGCCGCGCAGACCTCGACTTTACTGCTGGTGCAGGCGGCCCTGCGGGAATCTCCGGAAAACCCTGACCGCCTGCTGGCCGCCATGGCGCTGTTCGGCGGCATCACGTTGGCCGGTTTGTATCTCCTGCTGCCCTACTACGGGTTCGAATGGTCCGGTCAACCCTTCAATCCGTCCACGCAATTGCAGGAAGACAATTTGCCGCTTTTGCTACCGTTTCTGTTGGGTTGGATCTGGCGATACGGTGATTGTCGTTGGCGCCATGGCGCCATGGTCGGCGTGGCAGTGGCTGCTCTGGCCTATGTGGTGATCTCCGAAGGGCGGGCGGCGCTATTCGGTTCGATCGTGGGGTTGGTGGTGTTCTGTTGGACAGTATTGGAATGGCGGCCACGCTCGATCGCGCTGTGGGCGGTATGGGTGTTGGCGGCAAGCATCGCTGCCAATACCGGACCGTTCCGCAAAGCCGAATTGGACCCCGCACATCCTTTGGACGCCTTTACCGCCGGGCGCACCATCGTGTGGCGGCAGGCGTTGGAACATCCGCCTGCGCGGCCCTGGTGCGGGGTCGGGATCGCCAATGCGTCTCAAAGCAAGGAGCTGCTGCGCTTTGAACTGGGCGGCGCGCAAGTGCAAATCAAGCACTTCCACAATTTTCTGATCGATGCCTGGTATGAAACCGGAATTTTAGGGGTGGGGCTGCTGCTGGCGCTGGCCGGCACGGTATTCGTCCGGTTGGCGCGGATCTGGCGGCGGCTGCCGGTCGATGATCGCCAGCGCGCTGGGATATTGCTGGCGGCGGCCCTATCGATCATCGCCGCCGGTCTGTTGAGCTTTTCTTATACCTCCCGGCAGTTTGCCTGCTACCTCTTCGCCTATCTGGGTGGGTTCATTTACTTCGGCCGTTCGCGCGCTGGCTCGGCTAGCCCGCCAGCAGGTGGCGATACAGATCCAAATAGGCGCTGACGACCGCTTCCTCGCTGTGTCGGGCGATCAGCGTCTGATGGCCGCCGCTGGCGAGATCGTGGCGCAACGCTTCATCGCGCAACAACAACTCCATTGCCGCCGCCAGTGCGGCGGGGTCGCCCGAGGGCGTCAGCCAACCGTCTTGGCGGTCGGTGATGAGGTCCTGCAATCCACGGGCGCGGGTCGAAAGCACCGGACGGTGGTAAGCCCAGGCTTCCAGCACGACGTTGCCGACCCCTTCCTGCCGCGAGGAGCAGACGCACAGGTCGGCCAGCTCCTGAAAAGGTCCGGCATCGTCGCGCCAGCCCGGCCAGCGTACCCGGCCGGCGATGCCCAGTTGCGTGGCATGGTGCTTGAGACCCGCCGCCAGCGGCCCGTCGCCGACGATGATCAGATAGACCGGCCGGCCCTGGATACGGGCTGGAATGGTCGCGAACGCCGCGAGCAGGTCGTCGAACCCCTTGACCGGATGCAGGCGACCGACTGCAGTCACGATCAGGGCTTCTTCGGGTATCGCGCACTCCTGACGCAGTTGCAGCAGAGCGATGGCCGAACTGGGATGGCGAGGCGCGACGAAATTGCTGATGTGAAACACCCGATTGGCGGGAAGGCCGTGCCGGATCAGGTGATCGCGGATGCCAGGACTGACCGCGACCCAGGCGTGGGCGTGCCGGTAGCGGCGCGGGTTGTAATAGCCGCCCAGCCGGGCGATATGAATCGGCCGCTGACCGGCGGCGACCTCGGTCAGCCGGCTGGCCCGGCCCATGTAGGTTTGCACGATGTCCGGCCGGCGCTCGCGCATGGTTTCCGCGATCCGCCAGCGGGACCAGACATCCCAGATCGCCCGCATGGGCACATGGATTTGCTCGATGTCTGGTCGCAGCCGGGCCGAAACCTGGCCGCCGGCCACATTGATGGCCAGTACGGGCTGCTGGCGCGCTTGCAAGGCGTTGACGAGGCGGACATAAAAGAGTTCGGCTCCGCCCACGGCTTCGCCACCGATGATATGAGCCGATGCGATCATGAATTCCCGAGAACGTGAAAGTCATGCATGATATGGCGCGTGCTCCAAAATGAAAACTTCATTCAGGACAGGCTGACTCATGGCAGACCGCACCCGGCTTTCGGTATTCATCACCACCTACAACAACGGCCGCACCCTGGCGGCCTGTCTGGAGAGCGTCAAGTGGGCCGATGAGATCGTCCTGCTGGATTCCTTCAGCACCGACGACACGCTCGACATTGCCCGACGCTACGGGGCGCGGATCAGCCAGCACGAGTTTCTGGGATACGGTCCGCAAAAACAGATGGCGCTGGCGGCGACCACCCATGACTGGGTGCTGCTGCTGGATGCCGACGAGGCGCTGTCGCCGGCTCTGCAGATTGAAATCGATCGGGTGCTGGAGGCGGAACCCGCCGCGGATGGCTACGAAATTCCCCGGCAGGAGCAACTATTCTGGCGGATGTATCATCCGGCGACCCGGATGAATCACTACCTGCGCCTGTTCGACAAGCACAAGGGCGACATCGACGACATGCCGGTCCACGCCGCGCCCAAGGTCAGGGGGCGGATCGGCCGGCTCAATGCACCGCTGTACCATTATGGCGAAACCGACATCCACACCAAGGTCGAGAAGATCAACGCCTACTCGACCGGCTTGGTGGCGGACAAGATCAAGAAAAAACGCTGGGGCATACCGCTGATCATGCTGTTCTATCCGCCGCTGTTTTTCATCCGCAGCTACTTGTTCAAGAGAAATTTTTTGAACGGTTGGGCCGGGGTGATCAACTCGGTGGCGGCGGCGTTCTACGTGTTCCTCAAATACGCCAAGCTGTACGAACATTATCAAGTGACCCAATACGGGACCCGGTTGTTGCCGGAAGACGCGCCACCGCCGCCGATCCGACATCAATCCCAGGATGCCGGTCGCGCGCCCTGAGAACCCCGCGCGGTCTTGCCAGTCACATCAACCCTGCGTTGATCCCGCGCAATTGCCGCCAGACCCGCGACGGCGTCAGCATCGCCATGCAGGTGTGGTGGGAACAATCCTTGCGATAGCAGTTAATGCAAGGCAAATCGGCTTGCAGAGTCGTGACATTATCACCCAGCGGCTTGACCCGGCGCGGGTCGGTCGGACCACACAGCACCAGCATGGGCACGGTCGTGGCTGCCGCCAAGTGTGCGGTGCCGGTGTCGTTGGCGACGATGAAACGTGCGGGCTCGCACAGCGGTGGAATGTCCAGAATCGCGGTCTGCCCGCACAGGTTGACCAGCCAGGGACCGCAGGCTTGGGCGATACGCTGACACTCCTCGACTTCATCCGGACCGCCGACGAGCACGATATGATCCAGGCCTTGGCGGTGGAGTTGATGCGCCAGCGCGCGGTAACGGTCGGCGCCCCAGCGCTTGAGGTGGCCGCTGGCATTGCAACCCGGCAACAAGATCGCATAGCGGCCCGCCACGAGTCCGTGGCGCTCTAAAAGGTCCTGGGCTCGGGTGCGGTGGTGGTCGGAAACATGCAACACCGGTCGCGGCGTCATCGCCGGAATGGCGCCGGCCCGCAGCGCGGCGCGGCCGCGGGTGATGCTGTGTGCGGGGCCGGGCAGTTCGGCCGGGGCAATGTTATAGGGAAACTGACGGCGGTTGCCCAAGCGGAAAGGTATCGGGCGACCGCTGAGCCCCAGCAGTCCCAACAACAAACGGGAGCGGTCGTTGCACTGCAAGTCGATCACCAGGTCATAGCGTTGAGCCCGCACTTGGCGCAACCACTCGATCACATTGGTTAAAGTACGCCGGCGGTCGCGGAGGTCCACCGCGAAGACCTGCTGGAATCGCGAATCTCCCGTAAAAAGCTCCTGCCAGGCGGGCAGCGTGTTGAGATGAATTTCCCGATCCGAAAATGCTTGGGCAATATCCTCGAACAGCGCGGTGGCGATAATCACATCGCCCATGGCGCTCCACTTCAGTACCAGGATGCGGCGTATGGCGGGATTGGCCGGCAGGTCGGCGCAATAGGACATTGGCGAAATCCAGATTCAGAGGGAATAGATGTTCGGGCTACCCGGCGGTTGGGTCTTGAAGCGGCGGTGAACCCAGAGATACTGCGCCGGCGCTTGGCGGATGTAGTGCTCTAGCAATGCGTTGATGCGCTGGGTGTCCGACGCGACATCGCCGCTCGGGAAATTTTCCAGCGCCGGTAAGATAGTCACCTCGTAACCCGCTGTTTCCGCCAGACGGCGCGGGAAGTAGGGTACCACCGCCGCGCCGCTCAGCGCCGCCAGTCGGCTGGTGGCGGTGATGGTGCAGGTCGGCACGCCAAAGAAAGGCACGAAGACGCTGTTGCGAATGCCATGGTTCTGATCGGGCGCATACCACACCGCGCTTCCCCGTTTGAAGGCGCGCAACAAGCTGCGCAGATCCTCGTGCGGCAACGGTGGCAACCGGGATCGGTGCTCGCGCTCGCGACGCATGACAGCTTCATACAGTGAATTCTTATGCGACCGGTACATAGCGTGGAACGAGTGGTGCCAAGTGATGAATCGGGCGCCCAGTTCCAACGTGGTGAAATGTCCGGTGAGAAGGATTACGCCTTTGCCGCGCGCCAAGGCGCGCTCCAAGTGTTCCGTGCCCTCGACTCGTGCCAGTCCGCGTAGTTTTTCGTCTGGCGCCCACCAGGCCATGGCGGTTTCGAACAAGCCAATGCCCAACGCGGCGAAGTGTTCTTCCAGCAGCTCGGCCCTTTGGGTTGGCGACAATTCCGGGAAACACAGCGCCAGGTTGATGGCGGCGATGCGGCGGCGGCGGCGCATGATTTTTCCGATCCAGCGACCAATTTGTTGGCCAGCAAGCAGCTGCCAGCGGAATGGCAGCGCGGCCATCCCTTTCATCGCGCCTAGTCCCAGCCAGACTGGCCAGTAGCGCAGGGCCAAGAAATGCCAGGAAAACAGTCGAACGGGTGTGGTCACGAGGTGCGTTCTTCCATAACTGATTTATAGTCACCTTTTTGGTAAAAACCCCCGCCTTCAGGCGGGAAAGACTTCAGTCCTTGCGCACGTTAAAAGGCCGGCCTGTTTGAATATTGGACCACCATGACCGAGTACAGCAAAGGGGTAGTGTTCTAAAATGCACACGGTAGTGTTCCAGACATAGGTTTTATCATTGTACAGGACAAAATCCGCTAACCAAATGAATTTACGTTAAAAT
>JAPUDV010000007.1 GCA_027492875.1 Candidatus Competibacteraceae bacterium
ACTCATTATATCAATGAGCTGAACGAGGTTCGCCCTTTTTTATGAATAATCCGGGCTAATGCGGGATGGGGTATCTCAATCTTTCGGGAGCGATCATGGCTACTCACCCTGAAGACCCCGGCGAGCTTTTGAACGCCACCGCCGAATTGACCATCGCCGGAAGAAAGATACGGCTGGAAATGCCGGTGCCGGCCGGGCCGACGCAGTTGAGCCGCCTACTGCCTTTTCTGCGCTATTTAACTGATCGATTCGTCGATTTCTCGGTGGAGAACGCGCGGACGGAGGGGTTGGCGGTATCGTGCAAAAAAGGCTGCGGCGCCTGCTGCCGGCAACTGGTTCCGATCTCGGCGATCGAGGCGCGGCGGCTCGGGGAGGTGGTGAACCAGATGCCGGAGCCGCGAAAATCCACCATCCTGGCCCGCTTCGAGGAGGCGAGACGGCGGCTGCAAGCAGCCGGGCTGCTGGAGCAGTTGCGCGAGCCGAACCGTATCGGCGACGATGAAGTCGATCCGATTGGACTGGCCTATTTTCAGCAGGCCATCGCCTGTCCGTTCCTGGAAGACGAATCGTGCTCGATCTACGAGGAGCGTCCCCTGACCTGTCGCGAGTATCTGGTCGTCAGCCCGGCCGAAAACTGCGTCCGGCCGACCGTGGATTCGATCAAGCCCGTACATCTCGTCGTCCGGGTCGCCAAGACGATCAGGGCGTTGAATGTCGAGCAAACGCCTTCCACACCCCGTTGGGTGGCGCTCATCCTGGCTTTGGAGCAGGCGGCGAAAGCCTGTCTGGATGAAGCACCGCCGCAACCCGGTCCCGAACTGGTGCGGGAAATATTCAGCCGGTTGACGGGGCTGAACTCGGGATGTGGTTGAAGGTGTTCGTGGGTTACCGTGCTGATTTCAGCCGTAGTTCCGCCGATCGCGCATGCGCCGTCAGACCCTCGCCGCGCGCCAATATCGAAGCAGTGCGGCCCAGTGTCGCCGCCCCGGCCGGCGAGCAATGAATGATGCTGCTGCGCTTCTGGAAGTCGTATACCCCCAGCGGCGAGGAAAAGCGCGCGGTGCGCGAGGTCGGCAGCACATGGTTGGGGCCGGCGCAGTAGTCCCCCAGCGCTTCGGCGGTGTAGCGGCCCATGAAGATCGCGCCGGCGTGGCGGATCAGCGGCAGCAGTTCCTCTGGCTTCTCCACCGATAGTTCCAGGTGCTCCGGAGCGATGAAGTTGATCACCCGCGCCGCCTCGACCCAGTCGCGCACCTGAATCAGCGCCGCCCGCCGGCTGAGCGAAGCCTCGATAATCTCCCGCCGTTCCATGTCGGGTAGCAAACGATTGATGGATTCCCGAACCTGCTCCATGAACACCGCATCCGGACTGATCAGAATCGGCTGGGCGTCTTCGTCGTGCTCGGCCTGCGAAAACAGGTCCATAGCGATCCAGTCGGGATCGGTCAGGCCATCGCAGACCACCAGGATTTCCGACGGTCCGGCGATCATGTCGATGCCCACCGCGCCGAATACCTGTCGTTTGGCGGCGGCGACGTAGATGTTGCCCGGCCCGACGATCTTATCCACCCGGGGCACGGTGGCAGTGCCGTAGGCCAGCGCGGCGATCGCCTGCGCCCCGCCGACGGTGAAGACTCGATCCACCTCCGCCACGGCGGCGGCGGCTAGCACCAGGTCATTGAGTGCGCCGCCCGGTGCCGGCGCCACCATCACCACTTCCGGCACCCCGGCCACCTTGGCGGGAATGGCGTTCATCAGCACCGAGGAGGGGTAAGCGGCCTTACCACCGGGTACGTATAACCCGACCCGATCCAGCGGCGTCACCTGCTGGCCGAGCACGCTGCCGTCGGCTTCGGTAAAAGTCCAGGATTCCAGTTTTTGCCGTTCGGCGTAGGCGCGGATGCGGCCGGCGGCGGTTTCCAGCGCCGTGCGCCGCTCGGTGGGGAGGGCGGCCAATGCCTGCCGCAGCCGGTCGGCGGGGATTTCCAGATCGGCGGCGCTCGCGGCGTCCAGCCGGTCGAAGCGATGGGAGTAGTCCAGCAGGGCGGCATCGCCCTCCGTCCGCACCCGCGCGAGAATTTCGCGCACCACGGCGGTCACGGCTTCATCGGCAACCCCTTCCCAGGCGGTCAGGGCTTCCAGACGCGGCCAGAAATCGGTATCGGCGGTGTTCAGGCGTTGGATATTCGGCATGAGCGGCATTCCGGGATGAACGCTCCCCTCTCACGCCAGCGAGAGGGGTTGGGGTGAGGGTCGTTGTTCAAACGCCAACGGCGGCGGCCATGCGTGCCATGATCGCCTTGATCCGGGCGTGTTTCATCTTCATGGCAGCCTTGTTGATGATCAGCCGTGAGCTGATATCGGCGATGTGCTCCAGCGGCGCCAGGCCGTTGGCTTTCAGGGTGTTGCCGGTATCCACTACATCGACGATGTAGTCAGCCAGCCCGACCAGTGGCGCCAGTTCCATCGCGCCATACAGCTTGATCACCTCCACCTGCCGGCCCTGATCGGCAAACCAGCGCCGGGTGGTGTTGACGTACTTGGTGGCGATGCGCGGGCGGTTCAAGCGCGGCCGATGGTCGGGATCGCCGGCCACCATCAACCGGCAGCGGGCGATCTTCAGGTCCAGCGGTTCATACAACCCTTCGCCACCGTGTTCCAGCAGCACGTCCTTGCCGGCCACGCCCAAGTCGGCGGCGCCGTACTGCACATAGGTCGGCACGTCGGTGGCGCGGATGATCACCAGCTTCACATCGGGCTGGTTGGTGTCGAGGATCAGCTTGCGACTGGTTTCCGGATCGTCGACCGGCACGATGGTCGCCGCCCCCAGCAGCGGCAGGGTTTCCTTGAAGATGCGGCCCTTGGACAGGGCGATAGTCAGCGTCGCGGACATCGGCGTTCAGCCCGGCGTTCGGCGGATGCGGGCGCCCAAGTGCGACAATTTTTCCTCGATGCAATCGTAGCCACGGTCGATGTGGTAGATGCGGTCGAGGACGGTATCGCCGTCGGCGACCAGCGCCGCCAGGATCAGGCTGGCCGAGGCGCGCAGGTCGGTGGCCATCACCGGCGCACCGGTCAGCCGGGGCACCCCAATACTGACGGCGGTGTTGCCCTCCAGTTCGATTTGAGCGCCCATCCGTTGTAGTTCGTTGACGTGCATGAAGCGGTTTTCGAACACCGTCTCGGTGATCACGCCGGTTCCTTCGGCGACGGCGTTGAGTGCGACGAACTGGGCTTGCATGTCGGTGGGAAAGGCCGGATAGGGCGCGGTGCGGATACGCACGGCCTTGGGCCGACGACCGAGCATGTCCACTTCGATCCAGTCGGGGCCGGTATTGACCTGGGCGCCGGCTTCTTCCAGCTTGAGTAACACCGCCTCCAGGATTTCCGGACGGGTGTCCTTCACTTTGACCCGGCCGCCGGTGATCGCTCCCGCCAGCAGGTAGGTACCGGTTTCGATCCGGTCCGGCAGCACCTGATAGTGGGCGCCACCGAGGCGATCGACCCCTTCGATCACCAGGGTATCGGTGCCAGCCCCGTCGATCCGCGCGCCCATCGCTTTCAGGCAGTCGGCCAGATCCACCACTTCCGGTTCCCGGGCGGCGTTCTCGATCACCGTGGTGCCCTGAGCCAGGGTAGCGGCCATCAGCAGGTTTTCGGTGCCGGTCACCGTCACCAGGTCCAGCACGATGTGAGCGCCCCTCAAGCGGCCGGCT
The DNA here is from genome assembly GCA_027492875.1 of Candidatus Competibacteraceae bacterium. GTDB lineage: Bacteria > Pseudomonadota > Gammaproteobacteria > Competibacterales > Competibacteraceae > Competibacter. The sequence continues at coordinate 3,717 of JAPUDV010000007.1, forward strand.
CGGGCGCGGATATAGCCGTTTTCGACCTTGATGTCGGCGCCCATCGCTTCCAGTCCCTTGATGTGCAGGTTGACCGGCCGCGAGCCGATGGCGCAGCCGCCCGGCAGCGATACATCGGCCTGACCGAAGCGGGCCAGCAGCGGCCCCAGCACCAGGATCGAGGCGCGCATGGTGCGCACCAATTCGTAAGGCGCTTGGAAGCTCTGGATCGTGCGCGGATCCACCTGGATGTTCATCCGCTCGTCGACCACCAGGTCCACGCCCATGCGACCCAGCAGCTCCATGGTGGTGGTGACGTCCTGCAAGTGCGGGACGTTGCAAATGGTGACTGGCTCGTCGGCCAGCAGGGTGGCGGCCAGAATCGGCAGCACCGCGTTCTTGGCGCCGGAGGCGCGTAGTTCGCCGTACAGCGTTACACCGCCATTGATGATGAGTTTGCTCATGAAGGCATGGTCCGCCGGGGTCAGGATCGTAGTTTTTGCCAAGCGTCCGGCGTGTAGGTCTTGAGGGACAGAGCGTGGATCTCCTCGCGCTCCATTCGCCCGCCCAGCGCCGCGTACACCAGCCGGTGCTGCTGCAACAGCGACTTGCCAGCGAAAGCTATGCTGACGACCTCCGCCTCGAAATGGACGCCGTCATCACCGCGGACCTTGGCCCGTGCATCCGGTAATTGTTCTTCGATCAGACGTTCGATGTCTTGGGCTTGCATCGCGGTCAATCCTGGCTCGATGAAAAAGAGTGGTTGGGGCCGGTTGGCGTGGCGCTGAAGTGGAGCGCGGAGCATTGCACTGTCAGGCGGTGGGCAGTACCGTTTCCAGATCGGCGACTCGGATAATGGCGCACATCTGCGCTGGGATACCGACAAAGAGCAGTTCCCGCTGGCAGCGGTGCGCTTGACGCAACCATTGCACCAACAGAGCCACCCCCGCGCTGTTGGAACGGTTGACCCCGCTGAGATCGATGTGGAGGAGCGGGGTGTCCGTGAACAGCGCTTCGGTGGTTTCCCACAGCTCTGCGACGGAATCGAAATCCAACTCGCCTCGGACATGCAGGATGTCGCCGTCGCGGCTGACCTGCGCTGAAGCCATCAGCGAGACCCCTGGACGTTGTTGCGTTGCTGGAGATCGGCGATGACCGAATCCATGCCGCTGGCGCGGATCTGGCTGGCGAAAGTGCTGCGGTAGTTGGTGACCAGACTGACTCCGTCCACCGTGACGTCGTAGACCTTCCAGCCATTATTGTTGAGATGCATGCTGTAGTTGATCTGGACCGGTCGTCCGGCTTTCAGCCGGACTTCGGTCTTGACCGTCACCTCGCTGCCGTCCCCCACGGCCGGTTGCGGTAGCAAGCGGAAGTCTTCGTTGGAATACTCCAGCAAAGCCTTGGCGTAGGTGCGGACCAGCAGGGTGCGGAATTCCTCGGTGAAGCGACGGCGCTGGTCGGGGGTGGCCTGCTGCCAGGCTCGGCCCAGCACCCAGCGCGACATCAGTTCGAAATCGAAATTGGGCAACACGATCTGATCGACCAGTCCATAAATCCGACCCGGTTCCCGGTCGAGCATGGCGCGGTTCTGACGCAAGGCGTCGATCATCCGCGTCGAGGTGTCCTGGATCACCTCCTGCGGGGGTCTGACGGCGGCCTCGATGGCGCCGCCGCCCAACACCAGCAGCAACAGGCCGAGAGCGATCATTCGTTTCATCGGATTGGCTCACTTCTCTCTAAAAATAGGGGGCGGCGTTCGCGGAGATGCTGCTGACCGCATCGTTATGGGAAATTGATCGAAACCGGCGTGGTCAGGGCGTTTTGGGCGGCGTGGTCAGGGCGTTTTGGGCGGCGTGGATTCGCCCGACGCCATATTGGTAAACACCCGCCCGATCAGCTTTTCCAACACCAGCGCCGACTGGGTCAGCTTGATCGTGCTTCCGTTCCTGAGAGTGCTATCCATGCCGCCGGGTTCCAGTCCAACATATTGTTCGCCCAGCAACCCCGAGGTCAGAATGCTGGCGCTGGAGTCCGCCGGCAGTCGGTTGTACTTGGGATCGATGGACATCGTGACCACGGCTTCGTAGCTTTGCGGGTCCAGACCGATGCCGACCACCCGGCCGATGCGAACCCCGCCCAGCGTGACCGGGGCGCGGGCCTTGAGCCCGCCGATGTTTTCGAAGTGGGCGGTGACGCGGTAACCTTTATCGTCTCCCAGGCTGGTGAGGTCGCTGACCTTGAACGCCAGTATGAAAAACGCGGCCAGTCCCAACGCGACGAGCAGGCCAACCGCCAGCTCCAGATTCTTTTGCTTCATAATCACCACTCTCCAAACATCAGGGCAGTCAGCAGGAAATCCAGTCCCAGCACCGCCAGCGAGGTGTCCACCACGGTGCGGGTGGTAGCGAGGCTGACGCCCTCCGAAGTCGGTTGTGCCTGATACCCTTCGAATAAAGCGATCCAGTTGGCCACCAGCCCGAATACGACGCTCTTGATGATGACACCGTTGCCGACATCGGCGAACAACTGCACTTTCGCCTGCATCTGCGCCCAGAACGAACCGCCGTCCACACCCAGTTGCACCACGGCGACCAGATAGCCACCCAAGATGCCGACCGCGGTGAAAATGCCGGTCAGCAGGGGCACCGCGATGCAGCCGGCCAGGAAGCGCGGGGCCAGCACCCGGGGAAAGGGATCGACCGCCATCATTTGCATGCTGGCCAGTTGTTCGGTCGCCCGCATCAGCCCGATCTCGGCGGTCAGCGCCGAACCGGCCCGGCCGGCGTACAGCAGCGCGGTCAGCACCGGCCCCAGTTCCCGGATCAACGACAGCGCCACCACCGTGCCCAGCGAGGAGGTGGCGCCGAAATCCACCAGGTTGGCGTACCCTTGCAGGCCCAGCACCATGCCGACGAACAGGCCAGAGACCAGGATAATGGGCAGCGACAGCACGCCGACCGCGTGCAGTTGCTTGACCAGCAGCCCGGGGCGGCCGAACAGAAACGACAACGCGCGCAGCAGTTGCAACAGGAACAGCGTAGCCCGGCCCAGCCGGCCCAGCCGGCCCAGTACGAAGCGTCCCAGTTCCGCCAGCGACGCCATCATGCCGGATCGCCCACCAGTAAATCGGTTTCGTAGGGCGGCGCCGGATAATGAAAGGACATCGGGCCGTCGGGCAGGGCGTGCATGAATTGATCCACCCAGGGCGAAGCGGAGCGGCTCAGATCCTGCGGCGTACCGTGCTCCACCACCTGACCGTCGGAGATCAGATAGAGATAATCGGCGATGGCGGCGGTTTCCTTGACATCGTGCGAGACGATGATGCTGGTTAGATCGAGCGCATCGTTGAGGGTACGGATCAATTTCACCAGCACGCCCATCGAGATCGGATCCTGACCGGCAAAGGGCTCATCGTACAGGATCATCGTCGGATCGAGCGCGATGGCGCGGGCCAGCGCCACCCGGCGGGCCATGCCGCCCGATAGTTGCGCCGGCATCAAAGCGCGGGCGCCACGCAGGCCAACCGCTTCCAGTTTCATCAGCACCAGGGTTCGGATCAGGGTCTCCGGCAGGCGGGTGTGCTCGCGCAGCGGGAAGGCCACGTTGTCGAACACGCTCAGGTCGGTAAACAGCGCGCCGCTCTGGAACAGCACGCCCATGCGCTTACGCAGTTGGTACAGCTCCTTGCGGCCGAGTTCGTGAACGCAGGCGCCGTCGATTTCGATGCGGCCGGCATCGGGGCGGATCTGGCCGCCGATCAACCGCAGCAAGGTGGTTTTGCCGGTGCCACTCGGCCCCATGATGGCGGTGACCTTACCGCGTGGGATGGCCAAATCCACCTCTCGAAAGATGCGGTGCTCTCCACGGCTGAACGACAGGCGGCGCACGGTCACCAGCGGGTCGCCGCCGGGCGGCGCGGAGTCTGAACGGGCGGTGGTTGCAGGCATCTTCTTGTTAAACTTAAGAATAATTGCTGAAGCAGGTATAAAAAAGATTATCATCTTCCGACCAAGCCGCCGGCAAGTCAAATGACCGTTATCGGATCGGTGTCGCCGCCCCCCAGATGTTCTTGGCAATTTCCGAGGTATATGGTTATCTTTGAGAGCGATACAGGCCGGCTAATCGACCGGCGAACGCATTCCCTATACTGGCTACACTATTTTCCGCACGCGTAATCCCGGCGACAGAAACCAGTCCGGCGGACCGTTCAAGACGGCGCGGGATGGTCTATGCTGTTGCGAAGTCGGATGAGTCCGACACTCCCTCAACCACTTGTGAAGGTAGGATCATGGCGAAGAAGTACATTTACAAATACACCGAAGGCGATGGCAAAAATAAGATGCTGCTGGGCGGCAAGGGCGCCAACCTGTGCGAGATGACCCAGATTGGCCTGCGGGTGCCGCCGGGCTTTGTGATTTCCACCGAAGCCTGTCTGGATTTCATCGCCAGCAACCGCCTGCCCGAGGGGTTGATGGACAATATGCGCGAGCACATGGCTTGGCTGGAACAGGAAACCGGCAAGCAGTTTGGCGGCGACGGCAACCCCCTGCTGGTCTCGGTGCGCTCTGGCTCCTCGATGTCCATGCCGGGCATGATGGACACCATCCTCAACCTCGGCCTGAACGAGAAAACCCTGGCCGGCTTGATCAAGCTGACCGGCAACGCGCGTTTCGGCTACGACGCCTACCGCCGCTTCATCCAGTTGTTCGGCAAGATCGCGCTGGGCGTGGATGACCATTTCTTCGACGAACACTTCGAGGCGATCAAGCGCCGCGCCGGGGTGAAGATAGATGTGGCCCTGAGCGCCGAAGATTTGCGCGACATCGGCCAGTTGTTCCTGCAAGTCGTCCAGGAACAGACCGGGCGGCCGTTCCCGCAAGATCCCTACGAGCAGTTGGAACTGGCGGTCAAGGCGGTGTTCGGCTCGTGGATGGGTCAGCGCGCCGTGGACTACCGCCGCGAATTCAAGATTACCCCGGAGCAGGCCAACGGCACGGCGGTCAATATCGTGACCATGGTGTTTGGCAACATGGGTAACGATTGTTCGACCGGCGTGGGCTTCACCCGCGACCCCGGCACCGGCGAAAACGTCATGTACGGCGAATATCTGGTCAATGCCCAGGGCGAGGACGTGGTGGCCGGTATCCGCACCCCGAAGCCGGTCGCGGAAATGAAGGACGAAATGCCAGGGCTGTACGCACAACTGGTCGAACTGCGTAACAAGCTGGAAGGTCACTACCACGAGGTGCAGGACTACGAATACACCATTGAAAAGGGTGTGCTGTACTGCTTGCAAACCCGCAATGGCAAGATGAACGCCCAGGGTATGGTGCGTAGCTCGGTGGAAATGGCCAATGAGGGTTTGATCACCCGCGAAAAGGCATTGCTGCGGATCGATCCTGAGTCGCTTGAGCAGATGATGTTCCCGCAGCTTGATCCCAAGCAAAAAGTGGCGCCGGCGGCGGTCGGGATGGGCGCGTCTCCCGGCGCCTCATCGGGCAAGATCGTGTTCGACGCCGACACTGCGGTCAAACGCGGGCGCGGTGCCAACGAGAAAATCATTCTGGTGCGCGAAGAAACCAAGCCGGAAGACATCCATGGCTTCTTCGCCGCAGTGGGTATCCTGACCAGCCGCGGCGGCAAGACTTCTCACGCGGCGGTCGTGGCGCGCGGCATGGGCAAGCCCTGCGTGGTCGGCGCGGAAGACATTCTGGTCAATGTGCATCAGCGCCAGGCCATCATCGGCGACAAGGTCCTGCATGAGGGCGATGTGGTCACCATTGACGGTGGAACCGGCGCCGTCTATCTGGGTGCCGTTCCCACCGTCGAGCCGGAATTCACCCCGGAATTGCGTACCTTGCTGGGCTGGGCCGACGAGATTGCTACCCTCAAGGTGATGGCGAACGCGGACACCCCGGAAGCCGCTCAGCGCGCTTCCAACTACGGCGCGATGGGCATTGGCCTGTGCCGCACCGAGCGCATGTTCAATGCCAAGGAACGGTTGCCGCTCGTCCTGGAGATGATCCTGGCCGAGACCACCGAGGACCGCGAAGCCGCCCTGGCCAAGCTGCTGCCGATGCAGCGCAGCGACTTCAAGGAAATTTTCCGGGTGATGGCGCCGCGTTCGGTCACCGTGCGCCTGTTGGATCCGCCGATCCACGAGTTTCTGCCCTCCGAGCAGACCCTGATCGACGACATCGAACATTTGCGCCATCTGCGTCAGACCGCCCAGGGTCTGGAGGCGATCAGCCAGATTCTTGGTCAGGTCAACCCCAAAGCCGTCGAGCAACTCGGCATTCTCAACGACAGCCACCTGGTCGCTGACGTGCTGGCCAAGAAGGAAGAAATCCTGCAGAAGGCGCGCGCCCTGCACGAAATCAACCCGATGCTCGGTCATCGCGGCGTCCGCTTGGGTCTGACCTATCCCGAGATTTACAAGATGCAGATCCGCGCCATTCTGGAAGCGGCGGCGGAATGCATTCAGGAGAAGGTCAACGTCCATCCGGAAATCATGGTGCCGCAGGTGTGCACCGTGGAAGAGTTGAAGCGGGTGAAGGCGCTGGTCGACGAGGTGTTGCCTCAGGTTGAGGCCAAGTATGCCGTCAAGGTGCATTTCGAGTTTGGCACCATGATGGAAGTGGTGAGGGCCTGTTTGCATGCCGGTAACATCGCCAATGTCGCCGAGTTCTTCTCCTTTGGCACCAACGACCTGACCCAGGCCACTTTCTCGTTTTCGCGCGAGGACGCCGAGAACAAGTTCCTGCCGTTCTACAACTCCGCCGGGATTCTCAAGGACAACCCGTTTGAGGCGCTGGATACGACGGGCGTCGGCCAACTCATGCAGTTTGCGGTCGAAAATGGCCGGAAGACCCGCGATGGTCTGAAGGTCGGTATTTGCGGCGAACAGGGCGGTCATCCGGCTTCGATGCGCTTCTGCCACTATGCCAACCTGACCTACGTGTCCTGCTCGTCGCCTCGGGTGCCGATTGCCCGGCTGGCGGCGGCGCACGCTAAACTGCTGGAAGGGGATTTCAAACCGTGAGTGTTTGAGAACGAGCGGCGTTGCTAGGCGGCGCCGCTGTCGGGAATGTCAGGGGCGGCGATGGCCGCCCTTGTTTTTTGGGGTGTCCTGCAATGGCAAAACGGTGCTTCGTGGGTGCTTGTGGGGCTAGCCGCTCAAGATGGATTTCGGCCTGCTGAATTGGCTGAATGAGTTATTTACGAATCATCAATTATAAGCCTCATTTATGAGGCATCAAGCGACCGTTTCCACAAGAATCGACGAAGAGCCAACGGGTTGATAGAAAAACGCTCAACCTAATCGGCGGTCGGCTCGACCTTCAAAGTCCTGGTTTAGAACACTACCCGCTCGGGCTGGCTCGGCCGTTTGAGTCTTGACACACGCCTCTCTCACCGCCACATCACCACTTCGTCCAGCCGACGGCGCGGGCTGGGCTCCGGTAGCTCCGCCGGATAGCCCAGGCTCAGCAGGGCCAGCGGGGACAACCCCGCTTCCAGTCGCAGGATCTCGTGGATGCGCGCTTCCTCGAAGTCCCCGACCCAAATGGAGCCCATGCCGGCGGCGACGATGGCCAGTTGCGCGTAGGCAGCGGCGATGGTGGCGTCCTGCAGGGCGTACAGTGCGGCGCCGCGCGCTCCGAAGGCGGCAGCCGAGCGAGCCGGATCGGCGCAAAACACCAGGCAGGCCGGCGCCTCGGCGATAAAGGATTGCCCGCGAGCGGCTTGGGCCAGCGCTTCCCGTTCGGCCGGGTCGCACACGACCACGATGCGGTAAGACTGCAAATCGCCGGCCGAGGGCGCGGCGCACGCCATTTCCAGAATGGCATGCAGCTTTTCGGTTTCGACCGGCATGTCCGGCTGGTATTTACGAACCGAATGACGATGGCGGACGGTTTCAAAAAAATCCCACATGGTGCAACCCTCTCGGCAATCGAGCAGACATCGTGCGGAGGCGTTGAAAACTCCCCCTCATCGAGCAGGGAGAGACCGGCCGTTCAGCCGGCGCCCTTCACCAGCGCGTTCAACTTCGGTAGTTCTGGAGATTGCGGGTAGTTGCGCTCCAGCACCCGTAGGCTGTCGTTGGCCAGTTGCGGCATGCCCATCTTGATGTAGGTCTGCGTCATGATGCTGAGCGCATCCTCGGCGGACGGGGTGCGCGCGTAGGTTTCCAGCACGTAGGTGGCGCGGTTGAGCGCGGCGATATAGGCGCCCCGCAGCAGATAATAGTTGGCCACGTTGACTTCGTAAGCCGCCAGACTGTTGTGCAGGAACAGCATGCGTTGCCGGGCGTCCTCGGCGTACCTGCTGTCCGGGAACTTGCGGGCCAGTTCGGCGAAATCGCTGTAAGCCTGCCGGGCGGTGTTGGTGTCGGTCTTGGTGCGGTCGGTGGGCGAAAGCTTTTCCAGCAAGCTGTTACTGCGGTTGAAGTTCGCCATGCCCTTCATGTAATAGGCGTAATCCACGTAGGGATGTCGCGGGTTGGCCTTGATGAAGCGGTCGGCGGCGGCGATGGCGGCGTCCGGTTCGTTGTCCTTGTACTGGCAATAAATGGTGTCGATCTGGGCTTGCTGGGCGTAACGGCCGAACGGATAGCGGGCCTGAATTTTGTCCAGATACTCGATGGCGGTCTTGTAGTTGCCCGAACTGATGGAGTCCTTGGCTTCGCTATAGAGTTGCTGGACCGACCAGCCCCGGGTTTCGTCGATTTTTTCCGGCAGCAGCGAGCAGCCGGCCAACAGCGCGGCCACGAGCGGACCGGCAAGAAGCAGTTTTGATATGCGGCGCATGGATAATGGCATGAGGCGGCGGTTGTCGGGAGTAGAATGCATGATCGAAAATCAGTATAACCCCCGAGCCGCCAAAAACCATCATGCCCCCGACCGAACGGATCGACTGCCAGATTCCCCCCACCTGCGCCGGGATGCGGTTGGATCAGGCACTGGCGGAGTTACTGCCGATCTACTCACGCAGTCGCCTGCAACAGTGGCTCAAAGCCGGCCGGTTGCGCGTGGATGGTGCCGTTCGCCGGCCGCGCGACCCGGTCGCTGGTGGGGAAACCGTGAGCGGCGATCTGGAGCTTGAGATTGAAACCACCGCTCTGCCCCAGGCGATCCCGCTGCTTGTACTGTACGAGGATAGCGATCTGCTGGTGATCGACAAACCGGCTGGGCTGGTGTCGCATCCGGCCGCCGGCAACCGCGACGGCACGCTGGTCAACGCCCTGCTGCATCGCGCGCCGGAACTGGCGGCGCTACCGCGCGCCGGTTTGGTGCATCGGCTGGATAAGGACACCAGTGGTCTGCTGGTGGTGGCGCGCAGCCTGCGGGCGCACACCGCGCTGGTCGCACAGATGCAGGCGCGGGCCATCGAGCGGGAGTATCTGGCGGTGATCAATGGGGTACCGGTGGCGGGCGGAACGGTGGATGCTCCGGTTGGCCGCCATCCGGTGGATCGCCAGCGGATGGCGGTGACGCCGGGCGGCAGGCCGGCGGTGACGCATTATCGGGTGCAGCGTCGCTTCCGCGCCCACGCGCTGTTGCGGGTCAAACTGGAAACCGGTCGTACTCACCAGATCCGGATCCACATGGCCCATATCCGCTTTCCGTTGCTGGGCGATCTGGTCTACGGCGGACGGCCGCGGGTTCCGCCGGGCGCCTCGCCGGTCTGCATCGCGGCGATCCAAGGCTTCCGCCGGCAGGCCCTGCACGCGGAGCGGCTGGCCTTGACCCATCCAGTCACCGGCGAGCGGCTGGAGTGGCGGGCGGAGATCCCCGCCGATCTGGCGGATTTGCTGGCGGCGCTCGACGAAGATGCGAACCCCCGACATGAATGAACTCCTCCCCGAACACTTGATTGTGCCCGACTGGCCCGCGCCTACCCGAGTGCACACGGTCAGCAGCACCCGGCACGGTGGAGTCAGTCCGCCACCGTATCTCCGCCTGAATCTGGCCGAGCACGTCGGCGACGATCCGGTTTGCGTCGCCGAAAATCGGCGACGGCTGGCGGTGGCGGTTGGGTTTCCCGCCGAACCGGCCTGGCTGGAACAGGTCCACGGGATTCATGCAGTCGCGGCGGAAACGGTGGGCGCGCCGGTCGCCGCCGACGCGGCCTGGACTCGCGCGCCGGGTCGGCCTTGCGTGGTGATGACCGCCGATTGCTTGCCGGTGTTGCTGTGCGACCGGGCCGGGACGGTGGTCGCGGCGGCACACGCGGGCTGGCGCGGACTGGCGGGCGGGGTGATTGCGGCAACCGTGGCGAGGATGGGTGTGTCGCCGGTGAAACTGTTGGCCTGGCTGGGGCCGGCGATTGGTCCCGACGCCTTTGAGGTGGGGGAGGAAGTGCGCGCGGCTTTCCTGGCGCTGGATGCGGGCAGCGCCGCCTGTTTTCGACCCTCGCCGGCCGGGCGCTGGCTGGCGGACCTCTACGAACTGGCGCGGCGACAGTTGCGCGGTTTGGGGATTTCGACGGTTTACGGTGGGGGGTTCTGCACCTTCAGCGAGTCGGAACGGTTTTTCTCCCACCGCCGCGCAAATCCCACCGGGCGGATGGCGACCTTGATTTGGCTCGATGGCCCGATGGATTGAAGGAATGCCGATGACCCCACGCGTAAGGAAAGCTAAAACTCCGCCATCCGAACCGGCTCGACCCGTGATTGATTATCGCTTCGACACGTCGCACACGAATATTCCACCGGCGGGATGGGCGGGCAGCGCGAAAGCCGGCCAACGCCCGAGCATCTTCGAACAACGTGCCAAGGGGGACATACGATGAACGGGTCTTTGAGAAGCTTTTCCTATTCCCATTGGCCACAATGGGCCGCTATTCTGATGTCGATCATTAGCGCCACGGTTTTTGCAGAAACCCAACAAGAGCGCGTGCACCAAATGGCGCATGGCGTCATGCCCTTCGATATGTCACAGACCGTACATATCTTCAAGATGACCGAGTCTGGAGGAGTGCAAAAGGTCGTCGCCAAAGATCCGGCCGCAACCGATCAGATAGCGCTCATTCAACAGCATCTCCAGCACGAAGCCGAGGGATTTCAGCAGGGCGACTATTCGGATCCGGCCCAGCTGCATGGCGCGGACATGCCGGGGCTCAAGGACCTTCAAGCCGGAGCCTCGCGCATCACTGTCTCGTATGCGGCGCTCCCCTCCGGCGCTGAAATTACCTTTGAAACGACCGATCCGCACTTGTTGACCGCATTGCATCGGTGGTTCGGCGCGCAGTTGCACGAGCACGGCGCCGACGCCAGGTCGGAGTGAGCGAGAGCGACCCAACTCACGGAATTCAGTGGCCCCAAGGGGCCGGGCCGCTGACGAAGATTTGCATCACCTTCAACCCCCGGCGTGCCGGCGGCTACAGCGAACGCACGCTGGCCTGACGGAACTGTTCGCGCAGTTCCTCAAAGGTCCGCGCCACCGGGAACAGCGGAAATTCATCGATCACGTTTTGCGGCGGCCGGAACAGGATGCCGGCCTCGGCTTCCGCCAGCATCGCGGTGTCGTTATAGGAATCGCCGGCGGCGATCACCCGGAAGTTGAGATCGTGGAACGCCCGCACCGCCTGCCGCTTGCCGTCGGCCTGCCGCAACACGTAATTGACGACACGGTCGTCGGCCACCTCCAGCCGGTGGCAAAACAGGGTCGGCCAGCCCAGTTGTCGCATCAAGGGCATGGCGAACTCGTAAAAAGTATCCGACAGAATCACCACCTGAAACCGCTCGCGCAACCAGTCCAGGAACTCGTGTGCCCCCTCCAGCGGCCCCATGCTGGCGATCACCCGCTGGATGTCCGACAGCCTCAAGCCGTGCTGGTCCAGCAGATCCAGCCGCTGCCGCATCAACTGATCGTAATCGGGAATGTCGCGAGTGGTCAGCCGCAGCGCTTCGATGCCGGTGCGCTCGGCGACGTTGATCCAGATTTCCGGAACCAGGACCCCTTCCAGGTCCAGGCAAGCGAGTTCCATGAGAGCCCCCTGTGGTTCCGCCGCAGGCGCGGCGGGCGTTGCTGTTAGCGAGATCGTCACAACCGACGGTAACGCTAACCGGTTTGCCGCCATGATCGCAAGAGCCGCCGCACCGCTTCACTCCCCGCGCGCTCATGCCGGGCGCAGCACCTCATCCTCGGCGATGAGTTCGGCCAGTTGTTCGGTATTGAGCCGCAGCCGCAACGCCAGCACGTTGAGCAGATCGATCGCCGCCTTGGGATTCTGCTCCAGAAACGGCATGAAATCCTGGCGATGGATCATCAACAGCTCGCAGGACGTGAGGGTGATCGCGGTCGCCGAGCGGCCCCGACCGTCGAGCATGGCGATCTCGCCGACGATCTCGCCTGGTCCGACCACGCCCAGCACGATTTCCCGCCCTTCCCGATTGGCCACGCTGACCTTTAGCCGTCCTTTCAGGACCACGCACATCTCCGCGCCCACATCGGCCTTTTCGAACATCACATGCTGGGCGGGCAGCGTCATCACCCGCGACAAGGCGACGATCTTCTCTAGATGACTGGGAGACAGGCTGCGGAACAGAAAGCTCTTTCTAAGCACCTGGTACTTGTGCGGCACCAGCGTCGGTCCTTCCCGCGCCACCCCCAAGGCCAGCACGCCGTGCAACTGGCTGGCGATCAAGGGCCGTTTGATGCAAACATGCTCCGATCCAAACTGTGAATTGGCCGAAGCGAAAATAACGGCGGTGTTCGGATCGACCAGCCGGTATTCGTTCCAAATCGCCATGGCCGCCGGATCGTCGGCGTTCACGATCAGGATATCGGCCAACTCGTGGCCACCAACCGTCATCAGATAGGCACATTCGTTGTTGCTGGCCACCGACAGAATGTTTCTAATCATCCGGCGATCCTTTTCCATGAATCCGATCACGCTGACAGTCATCGTTTTCGCTGACATGGTTTCACCCTCCTCATCTCTGCTGCACACCACCGCTTGACGTTCCACCCGCTGCCGGCCGGCAGCGAATGGACCCAGCGCCCCGGCTTCCGCGCGGGCCGGACGGCGGGACTATAATCAACCCCACGGACTGAGTGTCTCTTATGAATAGCACATAGCTCCCGACCTCGTCGCTCATTGCGCCAGCGGCCTGTGTTGCCGGCAACGAGGGCTATCCCCTTGCCGGGGTCGTGGTCTTCCTATAGCGTTCCTCTCCGAGTTGTGGAATCGCCGTTTCGAACCACCCCGGCGCTACGCGTCACCCCGCCTTGGCCAAGACGGGGAGATTTCACAACTGATTTGGGAGCGCTATATTCACGTTGGCCGGCCCGACGACCGGCGATGCACGGTCCCACAGCGGCGAGCGCCACGGCGATGGTTGCCATGACGACGGCAACCGTGATTGCCGCCGGGCCATCGGCCGCTTCGCCAGGATGGTGTACGACAATCTAGACTGGCTGCGTGACAACGGCCATCCCAAATGGAAAAGCGTGACCATCGACCATGAGGCGCTGCTGATACCAAACGCATCTGAAAACCAGCAGTTACTTTAATGACAGGATGTTGTTTTTAATAGACATTATTTCGTATCGACCTGCGCATAATGAAGAATTCAAGAAGCATTTGGTATGAGAACGCCGCACCTGTCACCTTGCGTGGCCGAGGCATTCAAATTAGGGGGCACAAAAAAACCGGCGCCAATGGCGCCGGTTTCACGACTCGATTCGGAACGGAGACGGTATCAGGTCGGAGTCACAAGCGTTATTTCACTTGAGCTGCGGCAAGCCACCGATATAACCGACTTCGCCCTTTTGCGGCTCGATCATGGGAGTGAGCCGTTCCTCGAGCGCCGGGTCGATCGAACTCGGGAAATCGCCCGGATGCTGATAGTTGCTCATGATGTAAGCGAACCCGTTCAGGTTATCGACCGCCTGCAAGCCGGTGGATTCGGCGCCGGCCGGGATCGACAGAATCCGCGCTAGCTTGCCGGTATCGACATGATAGGCCCACAGGAAATTGTTGATGTGAGCGCCGCTGTCCTCGCCGATGAACAGGACGCGCATCTTTTCGGAGAACTTGAGGTTGTCCGGACTGGCGATCTTATCCAGCGCGCAGGTATTGCCAACGGTGTCCTTGGCGATATCCTCACCTACCACCAGCGCCTTCATGTCGGTCGCTACGTAGTCGCTGTCGATCGATCCACCCGCAGCATCCTTCTGGCCACCGCCGAGATTGAGTTCGTAGACCGCGCCGCAGCCGTTTTTTGGCAGGCGAATGTCATCCCGCACCGTGGCATCGGTACTCGGCTCCATGCCCGAACGCATTCGGGTCATCGCCGCGTACACTTTCTTGTCCTTGGCGTTGACCGTCACCCCTTCGAACTTCTCGAACTCGGTGGTGGCGCCAACATAAGCGGCGTAGCGGCGGGTTTCCAGGAAAGCCGCCGCTTTTTCCATGCCCGGCTTGATCCGCAACCACTCCACCGTCGCTTTCTCATGTCCGGCCTTGATTTTGACGAAGCCCGGCGCGTCCCGCGCGGCGGTGTCAAAGATATCGCTGAACCGGATGTTGTCCTGATTGACCCGCTTGTCCAGCTCGGCATCGGTGGCGCTGCCCAGCCTGTGCCAAGTCAGGGTAGCGCCGCCGCCGCTGGCGTCGCTGGTCTGGTTCCATGTGGCGGCGTACAGGGTGCCCGCCGATAGGTCGCCCGCCTTGTCGGCCACAAACATAGTCAACATCGTATAAGTGCCGTCATCGCCCTGGTAGGCGGTGCGCTGGTCCGGCATCACCTGAACCAATTCACGCGAAACCCGACCCAGAGCGCGATGTTTGACCACGTTGGTGGAGCCATCGGCCTTAACGGTGATCTCGGGTGTCAGACCGTAGTTGTAGGGCTTGGCGGTCATCGTGTCGCCAAAGTAGGCATTCATCGAGAACAGCGCCGCCAGATAGCTGTCCGCGCCAAATTTCTCGGCACAGCTGTTGGTTTCCAGGCATCGGGCATCCGGCTCATATTCCTCACTGCCCAGATGGGTGTTCCAGGGCGAGAGCGAACCGGCGCAGGGTATCCATAGGCCCCGAACCCCAGCCATATCGATGTTTCTCAAAGCCACCACGCTCAGTTCGCCGGTGTTCCTGTTCTGATCGAGGGCGGATAATTTCATCGTCATCGGCGCCTTGCCATACCTATTCAGCGGCGGCACCGAGCTATCGACCGATACGTACTCAAAGTGAGTCACCAGATAAAGCGGATTACCGCCACGTCCGGTGGCCGGCGAGCCATCGACCTTGAGCAGGGAGTTGGAGTCCGGCGTGTTGGCGATGAAAGAATTGCCATTGATATCGAGCAGTGCGTTGCCGTTCACGTCGTAGACTTGGCCGCCGGTAACCCCAGTGATGGTATCCAAGCTGTTGTAGAGCGGATTAAAGTTCAGCGCCGAGGACTGCTGGGTCCCATCGCTATAAGTCACGGTTACCTTGGAGGTGGTATAAGCCCTGGCGCGCTCCTCATCGGTAACGGGTGCCGGCATGCTACTGAATTCCAAGGATCTTATCGAAACGGGCGTAGCAACATCGTTACTGTCATCGTCACTGCATGCGGTCAAGCCCAACGCGGACAGCGCCGCCACCGTGAGCAGTTTCACCTTCATCGCGCCATTCTCCAATCGAATTGATCAAGTCGGGGATGATCGCCCATCGGGATTGCCTTCGCATGACATGAAGGTGACATCTTGATGGCCCGCAAGCGCGGCGCCGCCGCCGAACGTATTCATGCCCGGTTCCAGCCGGTGATCGCGGGAGTGACCTTCACCGGCGGTCGGGGCGATGTAACTTGAATTCGCAAAAAACCAGCGGTTCCTTGTACCCCTTTTCTCTTTCCAAGGTTTCGCGCATGGTCTAAAGTTGAGCTGTCAAGTGATCGGCCACGCTGGCTCGCTGGAGGAATAAGATCAAGCCATGGCTAGCATTCCCAACAATGTTGTCACCCAGCCCGGCGGCCAACTGATCGGGCTGGCCAGGCAGCTCGTCATGCATCATCTGCTCGACGAAGCCGATGCGCTGAAGGCTTTCGAACAGGCACGCAAGCAAAACATTCCGTTTGTCGCCTATCTGGTCGATAACAAACTGGCTCGCGACAAGGATATCGCCCGCGTCGCCGCGCGCAGTTTCAACCTGCCGCTGTTCGATATCGATGCGCTGGAGATCGATAGAACCGTCGTGCAACTGGTCGAGGAAAAACTGCTGCGCCAGCACCACGCCCTGCCCTTGCACAAGCGGGGCCGGCGGTTGTTCGTGGGTTTGAGCGATCCCACCAACCAGCGGACGTTGGAAGACATCAAGTTCCAAACCCGGCTGGATGTCGAACCGGTGGTCGTCAGCGAGTTACAGCTGGCCAAAATGCTCGAGACCGCCGTCGAGGCGCCGGCGGCGTCCATGGTCGATCAGGAAATGGGCGACCTCGACTACAGTAGCGAGGGCGACCCGGCCAAGGTTGAAACGCTGACGCAAGCCGATGCCGACGACGCGCCAGTAGTGCGATTCGTCAACCAGGTCATCATCCAGGCTATCAACCGCGGCGCCTCCGACATTCACTTCGAACCTTACGAAAAAACCTACCGGGTACGCCTGCGCCAGGACGGTATCCTGGACGAACTCTACAAACCGCCCGTCTCGATGGCGCCGCGGCTGGCCGCGCGTCTGAAGATCATGGCCCAACTCGACATCGCCGAGCGGCGCGTACCGCAGGACGGGCGACTCAAACTGTATCTGACCAAACAGCGGGCCATCGATTTTCGCGTCAACACCATGCCCACCCTCTGGGGCGAAAAGGTGGTGCTGCGCCTGCTCGATCCCAGCAGCGCCCAACTCGGCATTGAAGCCCTGGGCTACGAGGACCACCAGAAAGAACTGTTTCTCAAGGCGATTCAAAGACCGCAGGGGATGGTGTTGGTGACCGGACCCACCGGCAGCGGCAAGACCGTCTCGCTGTACACGGCGCTCAACATCCTGAACACATCGTCGGTTAATATTTCCACCGCCGAGGATCCGGTGGAAATTAACCTGACCGGCATCAATCAGGTCAACGTTAACCCCAAGGTCGGCATGACTTTCGCCAACGCCCTGCGCGCCTTCCTGCGCCAAGACCCGGACATCATCATGGTCGGCGAGATCCGCGACCTGGAAACCGCCGAGATCTCCATCAAGGCCGCCCAGACCGGCCACATGGTATTGTCCACCGTGCACACTAACAGTGCGCCGCAGACCCTCAACCGCCTGATGAACATGGGAGTGGCGCCCTATAACATCGCGTCCAGCGTGACGCTCATCATCGCCCAGCGGCTGGCGCGCCGACTGTGTCCGCACTGCAAGGAAGAAGTGCGCATTCCGTCGGAGGAACTGATCAACCAGGGCTTCCTTGAAAGCGAGCTGAAAGATCTGACCGTCTTTAAAGCCGTCGGCTGCGACCAATGCAACCATGGCTACAAGGGCCGGGTCGGCGTCTACGAAGTCATGCCGGTTTCCGACGAAATCGGCCGGATCATCATGGAAAACGGCAACGTGCTGCAAGTCGCCGAACAGGCGCACTTGGAAGGCATCAACGACTTGCGCCGGTCGGGGCTGAACAAGATCCGCGCCGGCGTCACCAGTCTCGAAGAAATCAACCGAGTGACAACGGATTAATCGCCGTGGCCAAACAACCGACGCTGGCGAAAGCCAAGAAAAAAGATGAAGAGCTGACTTTCAAGTGGGAAGGCACCGACAAACGCGGTACCCGAGTCAAGGGCGAGTTGCGGGGCACCCACCAGAACCTGATCAAGGCCGAATTGCGCCGGCAGGGCATTATCCCGCTGAGCGTTAAGAAAAAGGCCAAGCCGCTGTTCACCTTGGGCGACAAAATCGTCCCGAAGGACATCATGTTGTTCACCCGTCAACTGTGCACCATGCTGAGCTCCGGCATCGCCGTGGTGCAGGCGCTGGACATGGTCGGGCACAGTAACCGCAAAACCAAGGTCAAGGAACTCGTCCTCGACGTCAAGGCCGAGGTGGAAAGCGGCACCGCGCTTTCCAAGGCCTTCGCCAAGCATCATCTGTACTTCAACGATCTATACTGCAGCCTGGTACATGCCGGCGAGGAAGCCGGTGTACTCGAGGTGCTGCTCGACAAGATCGCAACCTATCTGGAAAAATCCGAGGCGCTGAAGGCCAAGGTCAAAAAAGCGCTGACCTATCCCGCCATCGTGCTGGTGTTTGCCTTTGTCGTTACCGCCATCCTGCTGCTTTTCGTGATTCCGACCTTCGAGGATTTGTTCAAGGGGTTCGGCGCGGAACTGCCGGCTCTGACCCGATTTGTTATCGAGCTTTCGGCGGCTTTTCAAAAGTACTGGTATCTGATTCTGGGCGCGCCGGTGTTCGCCGTGGTCGGCTTTCTGGAAGCGCGCAAACGCTCGCGCACCTTCTACCAATGGTTGGACCGCATGGTCCTGCAACTGCCGCTGATCGGCGACCTGATCGCCACCTCGGCCAATGCCCGCTTCGCCCGTACCCTGTCCACCCTGTTCAGCGGCGGCGTGCCGCTGGTGGACGCCATGGTCAGCGTGGCTGGGGCCACCGGTAACTACGTCTACGAAAAAGCGGTGCTGGACATGCGCGACTCGGTGTCCATCGGCCAGCAACTGAACTTCGCCATGCGCCAGAGCAGTCTGTTTCCCGACATGGTGGTCCAAATGGTGGCTATCGGCGAGGAAGCCGGCTCGCTGGGCGACATGCTGGCCAAGGTGGCCGATTTCTACGAGGCGGACGTGGATGCGAAGGTCGATGCGTTGACCACCATGATCGAACCGCTGCTGATGGCCTTCCTGGCCGGCGTGGTCGGCACGCTGGTGATCGCCATGTACCTGCCGATCTTCAAGCTGGCCTCGGCGGTCTGACGGCGACCCGCGATGGCCCTACTGGAGCTGCTGGCCGGTTCGCCCATGCTGTTCGTCATTCTGACCGTGCTGCTCGGTCTGATGGCCGGCAGCTTTCTCAACGTGGTCATTTACCGCGTGCCGCTCATGATGCAGCGGGAGTGGCGGGCGCAATGCGCGGAGCTACTCGGCCAGTCGGTCGCGGACGACGCGCCCCGGCTGAACCTGTGGGGGCCGCGCTCGCAGTGTCCGCACTGCCATCACCTGATCGGCGCCGTGGAGAATATCCCGCTGTTGAGCTATATCCGGCAGCGCGGCCGCTGCGCCCACTGTGGCGCCGCAATCGGCGTCCAGTATCCGCTGGTGGAAGCGGCGAGCGGGCTGCTGGCCGGTGTCGTGGCCTGGAATCTCGGCTTCGGCGGGCCGGCGGTGATGGCGCTCCTGTTCACCTGGACCCTGCTGGCGGCCGGCGTCATCGATCTCCACCATCAGTTGTTGCCCGACGATCTGACCCTGCCGCTACTGTGGCTGGGGCTGCTGGCGGCGCTGTTCGGACTGGGCGCCGACCTGCGCGATGCCGTGATCGGCGCCATGGCCGGCTACCTGTCGCTCTGGTTGGTCTACCAGGGCTTCCGCCTGCTGACCGGCAAGGAAGGTATGGGTCACGGCGATTTCAAGCTATTGGCGGCGCTCGGCGCCTGGACCGGCTGGCAGTACCTAGTCACCATCGTCCTCCTCTCTTCGCTGGTGGGCGCGGTCTGTGGGTTGGTGTTGGTGTTGTTGCGCGGCCGGGCACGGGGCGCGCCGTTGCCCTTCGGCCCCTTTCTGGCCGCTGCGGGCTGGATCGCGCTGCTGTGGGGCGAAACCATCAATCGTGCCTATCTCAACTGGCTGGGGTTCTAACCCGTGCTGGTTATTGGGCTAACGGGCGGCATCGGCAGCGGCAAGACGGCGGTCAGCGACCGCTTTGCGCGGCGCGGCGTACCGGTCATCGATACCGACCTGATCGCCCGCGAGCTGGTCGAGCCCGACCAAACTGCCCTGGTCGACATCGTGACCGAATTTGGGCCGGATTGCCTCGACAGTGACGGTCGCTTGCACCGCGCCCGCCTGCGCGAACGGGTCTTTGCCGATCCCGCCGGGCGCCGGCGGCTCGAAGCGATCCTGCATCCCCGCATCCGCGCCGCAGCACGGGAACGCATCGCCGTCCTGACCGCCATCCCCTATTGTCTGGTGGTCATCCCGCTGCTGGCGGAGACCGGCATGACCGATCTGGTGGATCGCGTACTGGTGGTGGATGCGCTCGAAGCCGAGCAAATCCGCCGGGTCATGGCGCGCGACCGAATCGACGCTGCCCAAGCGCGGGCCATCCTGGCCGCCCAGGCCCGGCGCGACCAGCGACTCGCGCTGGCGGACGATATTCTGGAAAACGATGGCGACTTTGTGGCGTTGGACCGCCGGGTCGCCGCCCTCCACCAACGCTATTCGACGCTGGCCGCCTGCCGGGTTTAAACCGACGGATCCCTGGTTACGGCGGCGGACAGCTTCCGGGTTTTTGCGTCTGGCCCGCCACGATCATCGTCGCGCCCGCGAGGTCACCCTTGTCCCAAGCCGTTTGCTACGAACAGCCCCTGAACGAACGCGTTCGTTCGCTGTTACGCCTGGAATTCCTGTTTCACCAGGTGCGTCACGCGAGCGCCGGGCGTTCGACCTGGGACAGTCGCGTTGCGCTGCAGGGCTTGTTCGACCTTCTGGCGTTGACCGGACGGAATGAATTCAAGAGGGATGTGCTCAAGGAGTTGGAACGGCATGGCGCCACCTTGAACCGCCTGCGGCAAGCTCCCGGCGTACACGCCGCCACCCTGGATAGCGTGCTGGTGGAAATTGATTCGGCCATCGGCCAGGTCCATGGTTTGGACAACCTGGCGCTGGAAGCGGTACGGCAAACCGACTTTCTCAGCGCCATTCACAAACGGAGCCAGGTTCCCGGCGGCACCTGCCGGTTCGATCTACCGGCGTTCTATCATTGGCTGCAGCAGGATGCCCTGGTCCGCACCGGCCACCTGCGGGAATGGATGGCCCCACTACTTCCATTACAGCAGGCCACCACGCTGATTCTCCGGCTCATTCGCGAAAGCGCCACGCCCCGGCCGGAAATCGCCGTGCAGGGCTTTTTCCAGCGCGGCCTCGACAGCGGCGTGCCCCATCAACTCGTCCGGGTCCTGTTGCCACCCGGCGACCTCTTTTTCCCGGAAATCAGCGGTGGCCGGCATCGCTTCGCGATTCACTTTCTCGAACAGTCGGACCCCAACCGCCGCGCCGTCCAGAGTTCGGCCGATATCGCTTTCGACTTGGTCTGCTGCGCCATTTGAGCGCGGCCCTCGACGCGGCGGCAACCGCGACGGTCATACGACTCGGCCGGTTTTTCCAGCCTCGCCGCGCAAGGCGGCGATAATCGGCTCGTCGGCGGCGGGGAAGACGAACCGCTCCATTTCGCCCGGCGACACCCAGACCAGCGGCTGCCCTTCCGAACCGTGCGGCTCGCCCTGGAAGTCGGTTACCCGCCAGACGTCCAGCAACACGCGCCGGTCGGGATAAGTGTGTCGGATCTGGAGCAGGGGCTCGGCGGCGCGCACCGTGATGCCCAGTTCTTCATGCAGCTCGCGACCGAGTGCGCCGAGGACTGATTCGTCGTGCTCCACCTTGCCACCGGGAAATTCCCACAGCCCGCCCTGATGGACGTGGTCGGGCCGGCGGGCGATCAGCACCGTTCCATCGGCTCCGGCGACAATGCCCACCGCCACATGCACGAAGGCGCGTTCTCCGGCGGCGTTCACGTCCGGTACTCGGCGTTGATGCGCACGTAGTCGAAGGACAGGTCGGTGGTCCAGATCCGCGCCGTCGCCGTTCCCCGCCCGAGCCCGACCCGGACGGCGATCTCGGGCCGCGCCATGACGCGCTGGCCCTGTTCCTCGCTGTAGTCCGGGGCGCGGCCACCGTCGCGGACGATGCAAACCTCGTCGAGATGGAGGGTCACCCGTTCCAGGTCGAGAGCGTCCAGTCCGGCCCGACCCACCGCCGCCAGAATCCGTCCCCAGTTGGGATCGGAGGCGAAAAAAGCGGTCTTAACCAGCGGCGAGTGGGCGATGGTGTAAGCCACTTGCCGGCACTCGGCCGCGTCCCGGCCACCCTCGACCGACACGGTGATGAATTTGGTGGCGCCCTCGCCGTCGCGGACGATGGCTTGCGCCAGTTCGACGCATACCTCGCCCACCGCCGCCGCGAAGCGGGCGCGATCGTCACCCGCCGCCGGCACGCTCGCCCCGGACCGGCCGGTCGCCAGCAACAGACAGGCATCGTTGGTCGAAGTGTCGCCGTCCACGGTGATGGCGTTGAAGGAATCGGCGACCGCTGCGTGCAGAGTCTCCCGCAGCACTACCGGTTCCACAGCGGCGTCGGTGGCGACGAAAGCCAGCATCGTGGCCATGTCCGGCCGAATCATGCCGGCGCCCTTGGCGATACCGGTCACCGTCACCTCCCGCCCGGCGAGCGTTAGTCGCCGCGACGCCCACTTCGGTCGGGTGTCGGTGGTCATGATGCCGAGGGCGGCTTCCCGCCAGCCGTCCGGCCGCAGCGCCGCCAGAGCCGCCGGCAGTCCGGTGATCAGGCGAAACAGCGGTAACGATTCGCCGATCACGCCGGTGGAAAACGGCAGCACCTCTTCTGGTTGGCAACGGGTCCGCTCCGCCAGGTTTCGGCAACTGGCGTCGGCGTCGGCCAGTCCCTGCCGGCCGGTGCCGGCGTTGGCGTTGCCGGTGTTGATCACCAGGTAGCGCGGGCTGGCGGCGGCCAGATGCGCCCGCGCCACCGTAACCGGGGCGGCGCAAAAGGCGTTGCGGGTAAACACGGCGGCGGCCTGGGTCCCCACCGCCAGCTCGACCACCACCAGATCGCGGCGGTCGGGATATTTGATGCCGGCGCAGGCAACGCCAAGCCGAATGCCGGCGACGGTCAGCGGTTCCATCATGTCTTTCCTCTCAATCCAACTGACCGTGGCAGTGCTTGTACTTCTTGCCCGAACCGCAGGGGCAGGGCTCGTTGCGGCCCACCTTGCGGCCCTCGCGCACGAACGGGATATGCGCGGTTTCCTCCTGTTGCCGGCGAATTTCGATACCCGAATCGTCTTCCTCGGCGTCTCCCGCCGCCAGCGCCGAAGCCTCGGCGTGCTCGAACCGCATGGCGGCCGGCGCCGGCCGGCGCGGTTCGGGAATCGGTTCCGGTTCGGTCTGAAACTGAGCCCGTGCCAGAAACCCAATCGCTTCCTGGTGGATGCGCTGCACCAGCGCCTGGAACATATCGAAGGACTCGCGCTTGTACTCCTGCTTGGGGTTTTTCTGGGCGTAGCCGCGCAGGTGGATGCCTTGGCGCAGGTAATCCATCGCCGCCAGATGCTCGCGCCAGTGGGCGTCCAGCACTTGCAGCAACACCGCTTTCTCGAACTGTCGCATCCACGGCGCACCGACCTGGGTTTCCTTGCTGGCGTAAACCTGCTCCAGTTCAGCGTGGATCCGCTCGCGCAACGGCTCCTCGTGCAGGTCGTGATCGGCCTCCAGCCAAGCGCCGACCGGCAGTTTCAACCCGAATTCCTTTTCCAGCGCCTGTTCCAGCCCGGCCACATTCCACTGTTCTTCCAAACTCTGCGGCGGGATGTACTGGTCGATCATCTGCTTGAGCACTTCGGCGCTCATGTCCTTCAGCGTGGCCGACACATCGTCCGCCGCCATCAACTCGTTGCGCCAGCCGTACATGACCTTGCGCTGGTCGTTGGCCACATCGTCGAATTCCAGCAGGTTCTTGCGGATGTCGAAGTTGTGGGCCTCGACCTTGCGCTGGGCGTTTTCGATCGCCTTGGTCACCCAGGGATGTTCGATGGCTTCGTTCTTCTCCATGCCCAGCTTTTGCATTAGCCCCGCCACCCGGTCGGAGGCGAAGATGCGCAGCAGGTTATCTTCCAGCGACAGGTAGAACCGGCTGGAGCCGGGGTCGCCCTGGCGGCCAGAACGACCGCGCAACTGGTTGTCGATGCGTCGCGATTCGTGGCGTTCGGTGCCGATCACATGCAAGCCGCCGGCGGCCACCACCTGCTCGTGCCGCTGCTGCCAGGCGTTACGGACCTCCTCACGGGTCGCCGCGCCGGCGTCCGGACCCAGCGCCTTCAATTCCGCCTGCAGGTTGCCACCCAGCACGATGTCGGTGCCGCGGCCGGCCATGTTGGTCGCGATCGTCACCGTGCCCGGCTGGCCGGCCTGGACGATGATTTCCGCTTCCCGCTCGTGCTGCTTGGCGTTCAGGACCTGATGGGGAATCTTTTCCTTATCCAGCAGCGTGGAAAGCAATTCCGAGACTTCGATGGAGGTGGTCCCGACCAGGGTTGGCTGGCCGCGCTTGCGGCAGTCGCGGATATCTTCCAGCACCGCCTCGAATTTCTCCGGTGGGGTCAGGAACACCAAATCGCCCATATCCTTGCGCACCATCTGCAGATGGGTGGGCACCACGATGACTTCCAGGTCGTAGATCTGCTGGAATTCGAAGGCTTCGGTGTCGGCGGTGCCGGTCATGCCGGCCAGCTTCTGGTACAGGCGGAAATAGTTTTGGAAGGTGATCGAGGCCAAGGTCTGGTTTTCGGCCTGAATCGGCACCTCTTCCTTGGCCTCGATGGCCTGATGCAGGCCGTCCGACCAGCGCCGGCCGGGCATGGTGCGGCCGGTGAACTCATCGACGATAATGATCTCGCCGTCGCGCACGATGTACTCGACGTCCCGATGAAACAGGGCGTGCGCGCGCAGACAGGCGTTCATGTGGTGGAATACCCCGAGATTGGCGGCATCGTACAAGCTCTCGCCGCCGTGCAGCAGCCCCGATTCCAGCAGCAGATCCTCGACCCGCTGGTGACCGTCTTCGGTCAGGTAGACCTGCTTGGCCTTCTCGTCCACCCAGTAGTGGCCCGGACCCTCTTCTTCCTTCTGACGGGTCAGGCGGGGCACGATTTCATTGACCCGACGGTACAGTTCGGAGCTTTCCTCGGCCGGGCCGGAGATGATCAGCGGCGTGCGCGCCTCGTCGATCAGGATCGAATCCACCTCGTCCACCAACGCGTAGTGCAGATCCCGTTGCACTTTTTGCTCCAAGCCGAAAGCCATGTTGTCGCGCAGATAATCGAAGCCGTATTCGTTATTGGTGCCATAGGTGATATCGGCGCCATAGGCGATGCGTTTTTCCTCCGGGCTCATGCCGGCGACGACGACATCGACGCTCATGCCCAGAAAGCGGTAAATCTGCCCCATCCAGTCGGCGTCGCGACGAGCCAGGTAGTCGTTGACCGTGATCACATGCACGCCCTTGCCGGTCAGGGCGTTCAGGTATACCGGTAGGGTCGCCACCAGGGTCTTGCCCTCGCCGGTGCGCATCTCGGCGATCTTGCCCTCGTGCAGCACCATACCGCCGATCAACTGCACGTCGAAATGGCGCATGTCGAGGGTGCGCCGGCTGGCCTCGCGCACCACCGCGAAGGCTTCCGGCAGCAGTGCGTCGAGCTTTTCGCCCTGAGCCAAGCGGTTCTTGAATTCATCGGTCTTGGCGCGCAAGTCCGCGTCGCTCAACGCCGCGATGCCCGATTCCAGGGCGTTGATGCGCTCCACTTCCTTGCGCATGCGGCGGATTACACGGTCGTTGCGACTACCAAAAATGCTTTTCAGAATGTTCATCAAATTTTCTCACGAAACTCGGGTTTAACTTGCCAATTTTCCACTATCCAAATCGGGTATGCGGGTAAATTCGCGGGTGTTGTGAGTGACGACAACCAAGCCACGAGCGCGGGCGATGGCGGCGTGAATGCCACCGAAATGCTCGGCGGCGGCATCGTCAAAAGGCAGGCTAGGGCTATGGGCAAAGAATTGGCGCAATTGCGCTTGATTCTTCGCTACTCGCTGACTTTTGTGGGCGCAAAACCATAATTTGGCTTTGACTGGCGTACAAAGCCAAATATAGCCTTCTCCAACCAATACAATATACCGAGTGATTGACTCATCGTTTTTCAGCCAAGCGATGCAGGCATTGGCATCCAGCAAATAGCGATTCATTCCAAACTTTCTCGTGGCGCATCAACATCCAAGTCATCGTCGGTAAAATCATCGCTTAGTATACCCGTCATGCTACGCACCCACTGCCCCCGGTTTTGCGAGTGGGATTTAGTTGATTCCACCGGTAAAACAATAAGCTCTACCTCCTGGCGGTCGGCAAATTCAGGAGGCAGGTCAAACTGGACATG
>JAPUDV010000008.1 GCA_027492875.1 Candidatus Competibacteraceae bacterium
GACAGGCCCGTTCGGCCCGGCGCAGGTTGAGGCCAGCGACTTCAGCGAGAAACGGCATGGTCAGTCCGCGCATTGAGCCATCCGCCTGAGGGATTCCTACCCGCAGCGAGGCCAGATCCAGGTAGTGCACCAATGCACCCATGAGATCCATGCAGGCTTCCCGGCGCTCGCTGCGTTGCTGGCGCGGGGAACCGTTGGCGCAGTTGAGGCTGGGCAATAGAGTCGGATCGTCATAGTAGTCGTGCAACCGCTCTTGCAATTGGATCAAGATGCGGGGTCTGGCGGCGTGCCGCAGGGGCGGTTCGAACCAGCGCGGGGCATCCGGGATATGTCCACAGCGGTTGCCAATGATGGGAATCGGGCAGAAAAACGGCAGGCCGATCGCGCTCATGGCCGCAACCCCGGAATACCTACATGTGATGACTGGCTGCTACCGTCAAGGTTGCGGCCCGCGCGCGCCAGACACCTCCGCTGGCGAAGCCGTGGGGAGAGTCAAGGTGGTTTTCAGCAGCGCGTCAGTATGGCGCAGCAAATCGTCGAAGTAGTACTGGTATTGCTGCAGCCGCCAGATTTCGCCTTGGACTTGGCACGCCAATGCAGCAAGATGATGTCGGTGGTGGACGATGTCGCGGGTGATAAACTGCTCCCGCCAGAACTGGACCTAGAGCAGTCCTTGCTCGATGCGGGAAACTGTGATGGTGGGATCACCGCTGGGCGGCGATTGCAACCGTTGATACAACGTATCCGGGGTCACCGGTTCGCCGCGAGCTTCCAGATAATCCACCGTTTCCAGAACATCCATCGACACGCGAAAATGGAGGTCCGGATCGGACGCCGAAATCTTCGTGCGGTGATTAGCCATGGCGCGCGCCTCCGAGTCAGAATGCGACTGTGATCCATCTATATCCGGTCACCACCGGCTTGCCAAGGGGCTGACGGCAAATGAAGAATCTTCCTACACTGTTTTAGGAATATTCCTACATTTTGTCGCTGGGTAGCCGGGCGCATGATCACCGTGATACTGATTGATGACCAGGAACTGATTCGCATCGGGTTGAAAGCGGTCCTATCCCACGATCCAGAAATCGAGGTCGTCGCCGACCTGGACAACGGCCTGGATGCGCTCCGCCAGGCACGCGCCTTGCGACCAAACGTGGCCGTCGTGGACGTCGACATGCCCGAGTTGAGTGGGGTGGAAGTGACGGCGCGCCTGCTGGCATTGCCGCATCCCCCGCAAGTGATCGTGCTGTCCGTCTTGACCCAGCCGCCTTGGCCACAACGCCTGCGGGCGGCGGGCGCGCGGGGTTACGTCGCCAAGGAACGGGCGTCCACCGACATCCGCGAAGCCATCCATGCCGTCCATCAGGACCGACTTTATTTTTCTCCTACCCTGCTGGGCAGCTTGGAAGCGGCGGGATCAGGTCCCGGCAGCGATCCGCTGCTTGCTTTGAGCAATCGCGAACTGGAGATTTTTACTTTGCTGGTCAAGGGACACCCACCGGAAGATTTGGCGCGATTGCTCCATGTGAGTCCCAAGACGATCTACACCCATCGAGATCGGATTCGCAACAAACTCGGGATTAGAAACGATGTCGAAATGACACACTTGGCTATCCGTTATCGGCTGTTGAAGGAAACGACACTCTGATCGTTTCATCGCGGTGCCGAACGGCCGTTCACCCGTGGGTTACTACGAACGCGATGAGACTCGACGATGTCTTGAATGCTACCCAGGCTCTCGCCGCCGCCGGCAACGATCCAGTCGTCGCCGAGGACTTGGTCAAGCGGTTTCTGGCCATCCTTGCCGCCGCTCACACCGACCTGAACACAGCAGAAGCCATGCGAGATGTGAAGCGATTTCAAACCTGCGTACATCGCTTATGCTCAGGCGGTCTCTATCTCGGTTTCGAGCGGGTTGGAACCGCCGCGCGAACCCTGGAATTCCGCCTCACCAACCACGCGCCTTCAAAGGAGATTGCAGAGGCACTGGCGGAACTCAATGAGACGATCCAAGCCGCTTTGGAACTTGGTGAGGCCGCAGTGCTCGCCAAGCTGGCGCACAGCGCCAATACATTGACTCACTGACTCACTGACTCACTGACTCACGGTTAAAATCAACATAACCCGGCGGACGACAGGAGCACGTCCACGATTTTCCCACCCGAGGATGGGAAGTCACCGAGCACCTGGCGGTGCCGCAAAGCAAAGATAGTGAACGGCATTGACCGCGAAATGAATGGCAACGGCATAATGAATTCGCCCGGTCAGGTAGTACGCGACTCCATAACCGAAGCCCGCCACGGTCGCCAGCAACATGAAAGCAGTACCGCCCCCAACATGCGCCCCACCGAACAGCAGGGACGCGGCGATAATCCCCAACGGCGCGGCCCGTGACCACCCCCGGTCGATGAAACCCCGAATCAGCGCTGTTTGCACGATCCCCCGAAAGAAGCTTTCTTCCAGCACGCAAGTGAACAACAGATTGTCGGCAAGCCGGTAGGCCAGAACTGGCAGCGATCCAAACGCCCACCCCGGCCGCACGAAACCGAGCGCCAGCGCCAGAGAAACCAGCACCAGCAAAGTGGCTCCCAGGATCAGGGCAAACGTCAGCCGGGGCCGGTCTCGGCCGAACCACCCCGACCAAGGCGCTACCGGCGTCAGGACCAACGGCGGCACCAAGCCCAGCAGGATCAGCTTTTCGGGGGAAAACCAAACGACAGGCGGGTTCCCCACTCCCGGAGCTTCCATCACAGGCACGGGGGCGAATCCCGGCAACAGCCGAAATCCCAAGGCCAGCACGATCAGCGCATAGAGCGCCCAACCCACAACCTGCCAGACCGGCCGGTGAATCCGTTTGAGCGACACCGCCAGGCCAGCGGCGAGCGCCAGGATCGGGAACGCCGTTGGCCCAATTCCGCCTTGGAAGATCAACAGGACCCATGCTCCACTAAGCGCGCCCACGCCGGCGAGCACGGCGATCCGCCAGCCGGCGATCAGGCCCGTCCAGTACAGCCCGCCCCCACCGAGCAACAGGATCGACAACATCATCGCGGACTCAGGTGGCGGGAATCGCCACGACCGGCGCATCCAATCCCACCAGCGTTTCGTAAACCGCGTTGATCAGTTCCTCCTCACTGAGAGGCTTGACGAGTACGCCGTTCGCGCCCGCCGCCATCGCGCGATCATGGGTGGGCCGATCCGCACTGGCCGTAAACGCCAGGATGGGAAGGCCAGCGCCGGCGGATCGGGCGCGGATGGCCTGTATAGCGGCGATGCCATCGGTCCCTGGCATCTGAATATCCATGAGGATCAGTCGCAAGTCCGAACAGACCGCTTTCCGTGTCGCCTCGTCGCCGTCGCTGGCCTCTAAAACCCGCAGACCGTGCCGACGCAATTGACCAATCATAATCTCACGGTTGATCTCGAAGTCTTCGACCACCAACACGGTTTTGCCGGTGAGAAAGTGTCGTCGCCATCGATGATGAGGGATGGTTTTCGCTTCCAACCGCACATTGGCGAACAACGGGCTGAGTTCGGCGTACAACGCCGCCCGGGTGATGGCCGCATTGAGTACGAGACTGATACCGTTTTGGCCCAGCACGGATTGCGCCGGCGGCAGAGGCCCTGTTTCCAAGCTGATAATGTGTTGCGCCCAGCCATGCCAGCGTTCGATTTGTCCTGGCAGGGTTTGAATCGACAGGGTGGATAGATTTTGAGCCACGAGCAAGTGGTAGCCGATGGCCGGAGGAGATCGCTGATCCAGTATCGCCACCGGGCCTGGCTGTTCCGTTACCGTCAGTCCCAGGTTTTCGAGGCGGCAGCGAACCGATTCGCGGAAACTGGAGCGATCGTCGACCACCAGGGCACGCCGCTTCCTCAGCATACCGAGGGGGAACCGAACCGCGCGCGGATTCGGATCGATTTGGTTGAACGGCAGGGTTACCGTGAAGGTCGTGCTTTGCCCCGGACGGCTTTCGACACCGATGTGACCGTTGAGAACGTCGCAGTAACCCTTGACGATCGACAATCCCAGCCCGGTGCCGTCGTAGCGGCGATTAAGAGCGCCATCCACTTGTTCGAACGGCGCGAAAATCGCCGACATCTGGTCGGCGAGAATGCCGCAACCGGTATCTTGAACCTGTAGGCGGATCGGTGTCGGACCGTTGGTTAGGCTAGACAGTGTGCTCAGTCGAATACAGATGCCGCCTGCTTCCGTGAATTTCACCGCGTTGGCAATCAGATTGGCCACGATCGCGCGAAGCGCGCGGCTGTCGCCCCAAGCGGTGGCTGGCGCGCGTGGCTCGACGATGACATCCAGATACAGGCGCTGCCGGGCCGCCAGCGGCGCAACCGTCTCGACCACCTGCTCAATCTCGTCCCAGAGGTTCAGTAGCTCGAAATGGGGAGTGTATTTGCCGCGCTCCAACTGAGTGAAATCGAGAATGTCGCTGATGGTGTCGTACAGTGTCCGCACCGCCCCCAGCAGGGTCTGGATCGTCCGTTCCTCGTCAGGACCGTGGGCAACGTGCAGCAACTGTTCCGCCAGCCCTTGGATCGAGTACAACGGGGTGCGCATTTCATGCGAGACCGTGGCCAGAAACAGGCTCTTGGCCTGACTGGCCTGCTCGGCGTTTTGGGTTTGCACCCGCAACCGGGCCAATACCTGGTCGTATTCGCCGCGTACCTTGGCAAGTTCGTTTTCGAGCCGGGCTTGCTCGCCCGCGATGGTCTCGACCAACAGATTCACCCCGTCCTGTAGGATGCCGATTTCATTGACTTCGGTTCGGGGTAATCGTACTGACAGATCACCACCTTTGATCCGCTCGATGGCCCAGGCGGTCCGCCGGAGGGAATGAGCCAGCCGGTAACCGGTCCAGCAGGCCAGGATAAGTCCGAACACGAAAGTGATCGAAACCAGCCCAATGTTACGCAGGAAACGCTGGGCCTGCTCGATTTGCACGGGTGATGTTGCAAGCTCCAGTTCAACCGCGCCCAGATAGCGTTTTTCCAGGGGAACCGGCGCCGGCAGCGCCAGCGGTTCCAGATAGATGGAGGCTACGAAGCGCTGTCGGTCGGCGGGAAATGCGTTCGGAGACAGCAGAGGATCTCCGTCCAGCAGCGCCGGATCCGGGACCGCCGGGCTGGGGCCGGCGTACAAAATCCGCTGATCCTTGCCGAAAACCGTGACCCGCATAACCTCGGTGCCCAGCACTGTCGCAGCCGGCCTCACCATGGCTTGAATCAGGGTGGGAAGCTGCTCGGTGGTACCGGTGAGTAGCGGGTATTCGAGGTTGGCGGCCAGTTGGGCGGCCAGCAGGGTTCCCTGCCGGTGCAAGGTCTGATGGCCCTGCGCCACATTGTCCCGATACGCCAGCACCACCAGGATCAAGGTGACGATCAGCGTCGGAGCGATCGCCACGATCATAATCTGGGCACGAATCGAGAGACGGCGGTAAATCTTACTGAGCATGGGCGTTCCAGGTAGCTGGAATCACAATGGAAAGGACGCTGGCCACAGTCGGGTTGACGACCACCCGAGTTGCCTCCGAATAAGCCGGAGTGGGAACCGTGCCACCCGCCAAGCGCTGAGCGACCGCCACGATCTGCGCGGGTAAGCGGTCGAGGTCGGGAACGGCGGCCGCCAGCACACCCGCGCGCACGTAGTCGGCGGTAGGACCACCAAAGGTTGGTACCATCTGGCGGATGGTCATCAACAGAATTGGTTTCAGGGACCAGGCGTTGATGAGTTGAAGGTCGGGAAGCAACAGCACGGCGTCGAGCGCGCCGATGTGGTTGCGCAGCGCTCGAACGGCCTCTTCATCGTTGGCGGCGGCGATTTCCTCCAATTTGAACTGCAAGCGGTGAGCTTCGGTGCGCAGGCTGGGTAGCCCGGCCTGCCGTGGGGACACCAATACTCCCACGTTGAGGGCGTTAGGGAGCAATTCCCGAATCAACCGCAGATTCGCTATCGGGTCGGCTTCCTGATAGATGGCGGTTCGAGCCGGTCCTCGGGTCTGCTCAAGGAGCGGTTGGAGCTGTGCGTCCGGCACCAGCACCATCAGCAGGGGAATGGAGCAGATTTTCTCCGCCGCGCGCGCGGCATCCTCGGCCACGGCCACCACGACGTCGACCTGCTGGCATAGATCGGCCAAGGTGGGGGATCCCGCTCGTATCAAGGCTTGAATGGTCGCGCGCGGCGGTAATGATTTCCGCCGCGATGGGGCCGATTTCAGCCAGACGATCAATCCAATCAGACGGGCTCCCTGGGCTTCGACCGCCTCGAGGGCCAACATATCGGCGCCGGCTGGCCATTGTCGCTGTCGCGCCAGGAACTCGCGGTGCTCGGGTGAGTCGCTACTGGTGACGAATAGCAGCGCGGCGGCACGGGCCTGGGCGCAGAGCATCATCAGAATCAGGACCAGAAGTCCGCAACCCATCGTGGCAAGGCGCATTTTCAAGAGGACTAATGGTCTATGGTAAACCGCAGGAATACGCTTCGATCCCACTCGCGGCTCGGCAGGTAATCGCTGACCGGCCCGAGCAGATTGGCTCCGATCAATTCGGCGGTGACTGGCGTGGAACCGAGTTTGAATCGTTTGGCCAGCCGGACGCCCAGTTGATGATAGCCGTCGATCGGTTGATCCCGGTACCACCGCATGCCGGACTGATAGTCGTAGTTCAGACTCGCCTGCCAGCCGTTGCCGAACTCCTGGCTGACCAGCAGCCCAATCCCATGACGCGGCGCGCTGTCTTCATAGCCGGCGTCGAAGCGGGTCCCCGAAGCATCAATGGCGGTCAGGGCATAGCTGGCGAACAGCCGGGTGCCCGATGGATTCCGCCAGTCTACTTGCGCTTCCAACCCGCGAACCGTCAGCGGGTGGTCGTTGGCGAAATCCAGCACTACCCCGGGCAGCATGGTCGGCACCTCGGGCGCGGGCCGGTAGTAAGTCCCGATGTAGTCGGAATAGCGTTCTTGAAACAGGCGCACATCGAACTGGTTCCGGGCGGCCTGCCAGTGATAGCCCACCTCCAAAGAACGGTTGATTTCCGGATCGAGCCCGCCGCTGGCGATCACGCCATAGATCGTCAGCGGCACGTTCACCCCGCGAATGATGGCCCGGCCGTTGTTTTCGTAGAGCGTCGGCTGACGCGAGCCCGTCGAATAAGCCAAGCGCAGGGTTTGCCGGTTGTCCACATGGTAGTGGACCGACAACCGGGGCAGGAACAGCCACGATGCCGACAGCGAGGCATATTCCAGCATGGCGCCGGCGTTCAGAACCCAGGCGGGATCGATCCGGTATTCCCCGTGACCCGTCAACCAGGACACAGCGTTGTCGAGCGTGGCGTCGGTATCGAAGTAGCGCGGCGAACGCACCGCTTCATGGTAATAACCGAAACCCGCCACGGCGCGCCAGCGATCGGAGAACCGGCGGAGGTATTGGGCGTCGGCTTCGTAGCGTTCCTCCTGGATGTCGTAGTCGAAGCGCAAGGTAACGCCAGGCAGAAGTTGGTCGTTGAGAAATCCCCGGTCGCCGTAATGGAAGACGTTGTGCGACAGGGTCAGCGTCCACTCATCGTTGGCGGTGCCGGGCCGCCGCCATTGCAGGCTCTGGAAAGCGTCGGTGACCGGGAAATCGCGCGCGGGCGCCGCAAAAATAGGTTCGGGATCCTGAATCCCGTAATCACCCCGGGCGAACCCGGCTTGCAGTTTCAATTCACCGCCCGCTTCGAGCGGCACTTCGCCCAGGAACGACAGACTGCTGTTGCGCCGGTCGTCGTAGACACCGGGATAGCCGTGGTCTCCCACGCTGGACACGGACAGGGTGTAGTCCATCGCCCCCACCTGTCCGCCGTAGCGCAGGAATCCATCCGCGATGCCCGCGCCGCCGGCCGCGACTCGGGTCGAAAGACCAGGATACTCGGCGGCGCTACCGGTCTGGATGTTGATGACCGCCTGCAGGGCGTTGGACCCATACGCGGCGGCGGCGGGACCCCGCACGATTTCGATCCGTTCGATGTTTTCCAACGGAATGGGCAGGTTGTTCCATTCGATCACCCCGCGCGAGTACTGGAAAATCCGCTGCCCGTTCAGCAGCAGCAGGGTCCGCCGCGCGTACTCGTCGCTCAGCCCGTGGTAGGTGGCGGTCGGCAAGTTGTTGGTCTTGTATCCGACCTGGAAACCGGGAACCAATCGGAGCACGTCCACTAAGCGACGCGCCCCCGAGGCTTCGATCAACGCGCGATCGATGATGGTAACCGTGCTCGGCGCCTCATCGAGGCGCTGAGGCAGTCGCGATGGGGTCAGCACCCGTGGGAGATCGCCATCCCGGTCGTCGTCCGCCGCCCGTGCGGCTTGAACAGCGGCGATAAACATGCCGATAGCGCCCCAAAGAACAGCCATGGAAGTGATGAGATCGATTTTCATGACGACAATCCTCTGGGCTGGTGATAGGAATCCGCGCCTAATCAGCGCTGCCGGCGGATTGGTCCACTCACCCCGGCGGTGGTAGCTCCGTTCTCCGTTCTCCTTTCTCTCGTTATTGAGCTTGGTTTTAATCCTTCTCCGGTACCCACGAGCCTTCCTGGAAAAGATCGACGATTCCTCGTGCCGTTGCTTCCCGTGCAACCATCTGTTCGTATTCGTGCAGTCCTGTCGTGAAGCGGGTCAACAACAACCGCTGTACGGCCCCGATGAGCCGGGAGACCGGCAGGGAAGGACGACCGCGTTGCGTCCAGCGGTAGCCGGACGTCCGTTCCCGGCCTAGTAACGCGGCCAGGCGGGTATACGGAACGGTTTGACCCGTCACCTGATTCAACAAACCATGTAGCTCTTCGGGCGTGGGTTCGCGAGGCGCCAGTTCGGGGAAGCAGTCATAGAGGCGGATAGCGAGCGCGACCGTGGAGCTGGGTATCGGTTGATCCTCTCGCTTTTTCCAGGCCGACCAGCTCGACTGGGAAATCCCGAGCAGCGCGCAACACTCGGCGGGCGTCCGGTTCAACCGGGCCGCGAGGATGGGGAGATCCTGGCCCAACACAGGACGATCTGGAGGTATGGCAGGCATTTGCATTCGAAAACAATCCAGTTTTGTTGTTTTAAGTTTATTTTATAACCACGTTTTTTTATAATATATATCAATAAATCGATGGAAAAGACAATTGTAGACTTAGTATAAGACCATCTGATTTCGCGAGGCCCACCTGATGGATCCCACCAGCCTGGATATTCCACTGGCTTGCGTTTTCCATGAGCGCTTGCTGACTGTCGAGCGTTACGCCACCGCATTGCGGTTCCTGGGTCTGAAGTCTGGCGATGTCGTCGCGATGCGGCTGGATCCCGCGGCACCCGAAGCGATCCGGGCGCGACGAGCTTGCTGGCGGGTGGGCGCCGCAGTCGTGCTGTTGCCGGAAGAAGCCCACGTCGCCCCGGTGTTCGATGCGCTTTCGACGCTGGTCACCCCCACGCTACTGATCGGACGGTGGGGAGAGGAAAAAGCATTGGATGGGCTGGGCGAGCAGCTCAACGTCGAGTACGTCCTGACTGTTGGACCCGAAGGCGAAGGCTGTCTGGATGACTTTGCGGTTCTCGCGGATTCCCGGTTCGAACCCGACTCAGGCCCTCACGCTGATCTGGTTGTATGGACTTGGATCGAAACGCACGAGGGTGGACAGTGGCAACGATTGAGTCACGGAGAACTGGGGATTGCTCGGACTGCTGTTGTGGGCTCTGCCGAAATGCCAAGCCTCTGTCCTGTAGATCCCCTTATTGACGATGACATCGTCAATGGTCTTGGGGTGAAGAGGCGTGGGTAAGCGCTGGATACACGACCGTGATTGCTGGTTTTTCTCTTCGTTTTCAAGAAACGCACACAAAACGCGCGCACGCGCGTGTGTGTCTTGAATATATATAAATATATATGAGAACTGGAGTTTTTTGAAAAACAACTTAATTATCAATTTGTTATGAGACATTTTCGGAAAAAAATTTTTGTCAAAATACTCACTTTCTTTTGTCAAAATACTCACTTTCTTTTGTCAAAATACTCACCCTGCCGCCAAAATCCTGATTTTATTTTGTCAAAATACTCACTTTATCGACCGGCTTTAGCGTTGATCCATGCGTCAGACCTGTCCGACGGGGCCGGCTCATAGTTTTTTTCATTGCACCATGAGCTTTGAGAGCACGCCTTTGTAGAATCATGATTTTTGTCAAAATACCCACCTCAGTTGGAAAACGATCATCCATGTATTTATAAGATATTAATTTTATTCTCTAAGGCCTTGCGTTACGGACATCACCTCGGCACCTTCTTTTCAACAAGCTACAAATGCGATGACTCAAAGTATCGCGGCAATTTTTGTTAAAATACTCACCACTTGCCAAGGCATCCGTCTGTTGAGGGAGTGGTCTCGCCAGGGCGGGAAACCGCATGAATCAAGCCCTGGAATGACTGACAATTTCGTCGTCTGATCTTGCGAGAGGATTATTGGACGTCCAATAACTCGGTGCGATTCTTGGTCCGAGTACAAGACCATGTGCCCGATATGCCGAGGCGAATGAGTGGGCATTCAATAGCCCGGTACCGATGTTTCCGGTTTCAGGGGCTCTGCCACCCGTCCATGGGTAACATTCGGGCATTATCCATATATGGAAAATCAGTCACTATTTAGGTGGATAACCCTTTGAAAAAACGTGATATTACGTTAATTATGTATTATAAACGATACTAAATAGCTCGTTTTTAGCCAAGGCTAATCATACTGGCAGTAGCTATGCCAGATAAGTTATCTACAATTTGGTATCTATATGATTACGTTTTTGGATGCCCCGTGATTTGGTGTTCGTAGCTGGGGGTCAAATAGGATTTTGTTGCCGCCACTGCTCGAAGGACGGGACCTGGTGTTGTTGAACCAACGCCTGATCGACCCGTACCCGTACCAGAAACCGCGCCCCGATCCCGTTGGCTTCGTCGCCTAACGATTGACGAGCCTGTTCCTCAAGGGCTGCCAGCGCCTCGGTGCCCAACGCTTGGCGGAGGCGCAGCAATTCCGACCGATAGAATTGCTGATAGCGTTCCTGAAGCTGGTGTTCCCGCCGCTCGTTGGCTTGCGCCGTTTCCCGTTCGTGGTGCTGCCGCTCCTGGGTGTGCCGCGACTCGAACGCTGCCGCGTACTGCCGGATGCCCCCGAAGCTTCGGATGTCGAATCCTGTCTTTCTGGCTTCGGCCAGGGCAAAATCCACCCAGGCTTGCAGGTCTTCGAAGGAGTGGTTCTCCAGTAGCGCCGCCGCGAATGCGGTTTCCTTGTCGGAAAAAATCACTTCGTCCACGCTGTCTGTTTGGTAGAGCCGTCGATAGAAGTAGGCCACCAGTTCCATCGGCCGCTGGATGGTTCGCTCGTCCTGGGTTTTGCGAACCAGCATCGGTGGTTGCTGGTGGGGAGCATAAAATTGGTGATAGTCCTCAAAGAACCCGTTTCCCGGCGAAAAAGAAAGGTTGAAGCCGGTTTTGTCCGCGTTCTTCCTGATCTCCCAAGACCGGATCAGACCGCATTGCCTGAGGGCTTGCAAGTGTCGTCCCAACTGGTTGCTCACGATGAGCGATTTATAGCGCTCCGGTTTGATGTCACCCAGCCACGTCCGGCAAATAGCGGCGTAGTCTTTGGTAAATATAAGATCCGACGATTGATTTTTGCTGTAGAGGTTGGAGAAATGGAAAAACAGCCGCTTGAACAGCGCCGCGCCGATCGGTTCCAGACCGGCCATCCGGGCGAAGTTGAGGCAAAAACTGTAGCGGCTGTTGAGCGACTTGATGATGGCTGGATGCAGGTGGAACACACACTGCTGGATTTTGTCCCCCCGGCCGGAAAACAGGCAGGAATCCACGATGTAGAACGTAATGACCTGCCAGTCCTTGTTGTCCTTGTCGAAAAAAGAACACCAGACCTTGGTGGAATTCAGTTGCATGGCGGCCCGAAACAGGTTTTGGGACTGCCAGCCACCGAACGAGGCATGGCCGCATAACTCCGCCAGCTCCCGTTTGCTGAACGATACGTATTCGGGCGCCGGATAGCCGTATTCAGTCAGCTTCTTCATAATCGCTTGCAGCAGCTTGTAGGCCAGCACCGACGGATAGCCATACGTGGGATGAGGTTCGATGGTGATGGGCTGATCCACCACCGAGCCGGCCTGCTTGAGTTTCTCGATGGAGGTTTGGCGGTCCTGCCGCTTCGCCGCTGCTTTGGGGTCGAGACAAAAGTAAAAGCCCTCGACTCGTAGCAAATT
The DNA here is from genome assembly GCA_027492875.1 of Candidatus Competibacteraceae bacterium. Taxonomy (GTDB): domain Bacteria; phylum Pseudomonadota; class Gammaproteobacteria; order Competibacterales; family Competibacteraceae; genus Competibacter. Next base: position 12,281 of record JAPUDV010000008.1, read on the forward strand.
GATCTCGTGGAAGAGTTGATCTTCTTCCAGGGGGAGCAACTGACTCGGCTCGTTGCCCTCGCCGAGGTCGAGTTCCGCATTCTTCGAGGTGGGCTGAGGAGGAGGTTTGCGGGGCATGGGGGCGATGGAGAGGGCGGCGTCAGCGTTCGAAATCGGTATCGTCGGTTTCGACGGTCGGCGATTCCGGCGTCATGCTGGCCAAAATGGCTTTAAAACGCTCGCACAGCGCTACCAGGGCGTTGTAATCCTCGCGGGGTATTGGGGTGGCGTCCGGTGTGCCCAGGCGCTCCAGGACCCTTATAAGCGGCTTACAGGCCTTGATAACCTCCCGGGTCGAAGCGGACGACGGATCGCCCCTTTTATGGTTATGGGCCGAGCGCTCCGCCCGGGCGGCCTTGACGTTGGCAATCCGGCCATCCTTGATCGCGGTCCACAGCCGCAACTGTTCCGCTTCGCTCTTCATGGCCGCGATTTCCACGAGCAGCGATTTGCTGGAGCGTGGCGCGGTGTGGTACTCGGCCTTGATCGTCTCGGGAAGATTCAGTAGACCGAGTACCTGGCTGACGGCCGCCTGGGATTTGCCGATCACTTGCCCCAACTGTTCTTGGGTGTAGTTGTGACGGTCCATCATCCGCGTCAGGGCTTCGGCCTCCTCAAGCGGGTTCAAATCTTCCCGCTGGATGTTTTCGATGAGTGCGATCTCTTCAGCGTCGCCCATCGTCACGATAGCCGGAATCGTGGGTCGCCCCAACCGCTCGAACGCCCGGAACCGCCGCTCGCCGGCCACTAGCAAGTACGTTCCGTTGTCCAGGTGCTTGACGGTGATCGGCTGGATGAGACCGTGCCGCTCGATGGAGGCCGCCAGCTCGATCAGGCTCTCCTCACCGAAGGTCTTGCGCGGTTGGTCCGGGTTGGGATGGAGGTCGCGCAGCGCGATTTCCACGATCCTGGGTCGGTCAGCGGCTGTCTTGAAGAGGGTTTTGGGCGAGGTCATGGTTACATCGAAAGGAAGGCTGACAATGGCTGCTCATGTCATGGATTTTTTGGGCTGGGGTTTCTCGGCGGCGGCGGGTGAATCAGGATCTTTCCCGATTTGAATATCCACCGCTTTCGCCCGTGGAGCAACAGGCCGTGCGGTTTCCGGCAGGGCTTCGGCGCTCCCGGTATCGATCATTGGGAACACCGAAGTTACTTCCGGGGATTGCCGTACCAGTGGGTCCAACCGCTCTACGTCTTCTTGTTGCCGCTTGATCCGTCGGTAGGTGAGATACACCCGGAACATTTCGCGAAATAACTCACTCTTGGTGCGGCGCTCTTCCTCCGCTACACGGTCCAATTCCTCAGCCATCGTCGGTGGAACGGAAAAGCCCACCATCCGCGAAATTCGTGTCGTCACCGCTAACCCTCTTGCTGATGATCAATGATAAACAAAGATAAGCACTTTGCCTAAATTCTACCGAAATCGAGCATGCTTGCCGATAGAGATCGCTTGATCTTGACTCCATGAGTATGTGAGTATATGAGTATATCAACTAATACTCACGAGAACGGGCATGACGGTGATCGCGGTGTTGAACGAAAAAGGCGGGGTGGGCAAGACCACCATTGCTACCAATCTCACCCGGGGCTTTCAACTGGCGGGCGAGGCGGTGATCCTGATCGACAGCGACCCCCAAGGCAGCGCCCGCGACTGGTGCGCCGCCGCCGGTGAAGACAACGCGCTCCCGCCGGTGGTCGGCATGGACCGGCCGCCGCTGTTCAAAAACCTCAAGAGCATCACGCAGGGCTTCGCCTGGGCGATTATCGATGGGTCGCCGGGCATCGAGGAACTGGCCGTGGCTGCCCTCAAGATAGCCGATCGAGTGCTGATCCCGGTCCAGCCTTCGCCTTATGATATCTGGGCCGCCGAATCCCTAGTGGAGCTGGTCAAAGCCCGTCAGGACGTCACCGACGGGAAACTCAAGGCGGCGTTTCTGGTGTCGCGGCAGATTGTGGGCACCAAGCTGGCGGGCGAGATCCGCGCGGCCCTGGAGGGCTACGGCTTGCCGATCTTTAAAGCCTTTACCAGCCAGCGGGTGGTCTACGCCAACAGCGCCGCCCAGGGGTCCACGGTGCTGGACGCCGAGCCACAGGGGGCGGCGGCCGAGGAAATTCGGACCCTCGTCGAGGAGATTCGGGCATGGCGTTGAAAGCAGGTCGACCGACGGGAAGAACTTCAGAGCACATCGACCGGGTGCGGCAGCAACTGGCCGTGGAAGATGGCGAGGCGCGGCTGAACGTGCGGATGCCGAAGTCGGAATATCGACGGCTGCGACGATTCGCCCTGGATGCCGACATGAGCGTTTCGGATGTGGTTCGAGTCGCCTTAAGGCAATATATGAGCAAACCCGCCGATGAGTCGGTAAGTTAGTGAGTCAGTAAGTCAATGAGTCAGTGGGTCAGTGAGTCGATGAATCGGTAAGTCAGCAAGTCAGTGAGTCAATGGATAGGGAAGGAAAGGCCATGAGTGGAGCCAGCGAGATCTATCACCAGGACTTTCACGCCTGGGCGATGCGCAATGCCGAACTGATCCGTCAGGGGCGTTTGGTGGAGATCGATGCGGAACACGTCGCCGAGGAGCTTGAGAGCATGGGGAAGAGCCAGCAGCGCGCATTGGGCAGTCGGTTGACGGTACTGCTGGCGCATTTGCTGAAGTGGCGCCATCAGCCCGGCGGGCGCGGTTCCAGTTGGCGCAACACGATCGCTTTCCAGCGCATCGAATTGGAGGAGCTTCTGGAGGAAAACCCCAGCCTGCGCCCCACGTTGCCCACCGTGGTGCCCGGTGCCTATCGGAAAGCCCGCTTGTGGGCCGCCAACGAAACGCAGTTGGACTTGGGGAGCTTTCCGACGGTTTGCCCCTTCGGGCTGGAAGCGATATTGGATGAGGAGTTCTGGCCGGACTGACCGGAGTGGGGTAAGAGACTGTCGAAAAATTCATCATTGATTTTTAAGAACAATTTTCTTTGGCACCGGATTCTAGCCGGCTTGACCGGCCAAAAATCGGCTGGAAGCCAGATCCGCTGTCATATAGATCAAAGAGTTAGTTCTTAGACAGTCTCTAAGGAGGAGACATGGCGCTCGACGTGGTGGATCATGCGCTGCTGGGTATGGCCCAGCGCCAGCACGAGCAGTTTCTGAAGCGGTTGCACGATGGCGAGTTGCGCGAACTGCGCGAGCGGTTGGCGACCAAGACAGCAGCCAACGAAGGCCATCTGGCGATTCTTAAGGCCTTGGTCGATGCTTACGAGCAAGAAGATTGCACTACGGTTGACAACATTCTGAGTGACTATGGGTACCGCAATACGATTTACCGAGCGGCATTCAACCCAGTCTACAATGCACTCAAACCCTAACGACCCGAATTATTCTCGTCTGCTCTTGATTCCACCGGCTGCACGGACGCCGCCGTGTCCAGCCGCTTCAAATCAGGTACCCGGTTTGCTCGCCAACGCTGGATTCCCCCTTCCACCGTTTTCACCCCCGCGTGCAGGGTGCTTTCCGAGCGGTGGCCCAGTTCGGCGGTGTCCAGCGCCTGCTCCAAGGCGCCGCCGACCCAGCGCAAGGCGGCATCCGGCAGCCGGTGAATCAGGCCAAAGCATTTCAGGGTGAGGTCCACCGCCACCAGTACGAACACCACGAGCAGGCCGGTGACCACCACTGGGCCGGTGACGTTGCCGCTGGCGGCATTGATCGTCGCCACGATAAACAATCCGCTGACCAGTTGCAGCAGGTAATAGCTGATGATCGTCGCGGCCAGCAGGCCGAACACCATCAGCGCCGGCCGTAGCAACAGGGCCAGCAGCATCAGGTAGCCAGTCAGGGTTTCAGCGGTGAACCCCTTGCCATTGCGCAGGTGCCAGATCGCCCACAGGGGCGCCGCCACTAGGGCTTCGAAAACCAGCAACACCCACTGTAGCACCCCCACGGTCCAGATAATGAATGGAAGCAGCGGGATATAAATCGCCGCCATCAGGGCGAAGGCGAGGAGGGCAAGCGCGACCATGCCGACGATCAAGCCACCCAGCGACAGTGCCCCGCCCGTTTTCCCATCGACCTGGCCCAATATGTCCGCCATACCGCCGACGACCGTCGCCAGCTTGCCAGCGGGCATGATCTGAACGAGTGCGGTGGCGCCAACCAGCGTGAGCACGGCGGCTAGCAGGGCATGCCCCAGGCTGGCCAAGGCGAACAGCGGATGGACCGTACCGAACAGGTGGTGCTGGATCCAGTCCAGGGTCCAGCGCAGGAAGCCGCGCGAGGCATCGTCCAGCCGACTGTTGTTCGGATCACCCTTGAGCAGACCGGCATCTCGGTCGGTTTCCGCCTCGGCGAGCAGCGCGGTCAGGCGGTCGAGGGTATGGCGGTAGGTTTCCACGTCCTCCAGCGGCAGTTTTTCCCAGGCGCGGATGGGGTAGGGCTCCGGTACATTCAGGGCCAGCTTGTTTTGGTATTCGCTGAGGGCGGCCAACCGGTAGAACCAACTGCCCGCCGAGAGCCAACCCTCGTCCTTGGCCGCCGCCGCAAACTCGGTAAAGGCGCGCTGCCCCGCCACATTGACCGCAGCCAGGATGTCCGCCTGCAGATTCTGCACATAGTGTTCGGCGGCGGCATCGATCAGGCTGAGGCACTGACGGTGGGTCAGCCGGCCGGTGGGATCGGTTACGCACTCGGTCAGGGCGCCCTGGCCCTGGACGATGCGCTCGGCCAACGGCTTCAGTTCCTCGCGCAGGCGGAGCGCCGTCCGCTCATGCGCGACCATCAGCGTGGCGGTGAGCGCCTCGCGCACGTCGTCGGCGAACCCGAACAGCCGCGTCACCCAGTGCAGGAAACCGTCGAGTGCGTCGAGACCGGTGGCGCCCTGCTCGGGTTCGATACCCTGATGCGGTTCGCGAATGACGAATCCGCCGCAGGCCGCCTCGCCCATGCCGGTCACCGACCAGCGTCCGCCCCGTTCCTGGTAATGGCCCAGTTCGCCGGTGCGACTGACATAACGGACCTCGTAGCGCGCGCTTCCCCGCGCCGGCAGAGCCGTCACTACCTGCTCGCAGACGTTGGAGGCCAGCATCGCCACAGCCAGTTGCCGCGCCTGGGGTGGGGGCGGCGGTGCGAAAATGGTGGTCTTGGCGAACTGATCGACCGCCGTCGACCAAACGGCGTCGGCCAAGCCGACACCACTCAGCGTGACCCACAACACGATCACCTGGATGAAGCTGTAACCGTTGACCAGCGGGATCAGCATTGAGGTGGAAAGGACGATTCGGATCGGGGTCCAGGTCGTGGAGCGGTCCTGACCGAGGGCTTCGCCCTCGTGCGCGGTGTCGAGCAGCGCCGCGACCAGCTTGACGAACACCACGATCCCCAGCAGGAACAACAGAAAGCCGTTGAACAGCGAGAACATCTCGCCGAACGGGCCGGCATCGCTGGCGCTCAGGCCATCGGTCAGGCGAACCCGGCTGATCACCGACCCCAGAATGCCTTCCAGCAGGTGGATACTGATGTCGCCGCCGGTGGGCTCGAAATTCTGGTTCGGATCGAAAGCATAGGCCGGTTCGGGCGGAGGAGGGACCGCTTGGGCCTGCGCGGAGCAGACCGGCGCGAACAGCATCATCGGAAACAGGACCGCCGCTAGCAGCGCGAACCGAAAAACAGGTTCAGTGCTTGATCGGATCATGGGGACCGTTCCGTTCCGTGGGGGTGACGGCCCGCCAGTCGGGTGGCCACCAATGGAGAGGATGAGCCAGGAAAACGCGCGGCGTGCCCGTAGATCGGTAGCGCATCGTCCAACAGCGGAAAGCTGGATGCAGCGCCAGTCCTAGCAGTGTCGCGGTCGAGCCAAGACTGGCCAGGGCGCCGCCGAAATCGCCGAGCAGCAACCGGTGTAGCAGTATGGACGCGCTAACACCGCCCGCGCCCAGCAGCGACCGTGCCATCCACGCCTGCCACCGGTATCGCTTGATCGGGTCGATGGCGCTGTCGTCGCAATGCGCACTGACTTCGACTGCGGGAGTGGTGGATGTGGGATTCGTCGGAATCGCGGTGACTGCGGTGATCAATTGGTCGATCTGGGATCGCGAGCGATGGATCGTCCCGGCCAGACCACCGAAGAGATCCTCGCGATAGCGGTGCAGGCGTCGTTTGAGGAAATCGCGCAAGCGGGATACTCCAAGGGGGATAGCTTTTTTAATATTTGTTTATTATTCTATTAAAAGCAATATTAATAAGTCGGAGGTATCGGTGAAGCGCGAATGCCGCCTGATTCCGTGGCGCGATGGTATCCGTGGACGCTTCGCCCTGCTGGCGGCCATCGTGGGGTTGACGGTAACGCCGATGGCTCGCGCCGACTGCGATAGTTGCGTGGTCGCCGCTATCCATGAATTGAAAGTGGAAATGATCCGGCAGTTTGCCGAGTTGAAAAACCACCTGTCCGCCGAGATCAAAACCCTCCGGCAGTCTGGCGCCCAGGTCGAAAAGGACTCGCTGCGGGCACGGCAGGACATCGGGTTCATGCTGCCGACCGGCGGGTGCGAATCCGCCACTGCGGCGGCGGCGGCGGGTCCGGCGCGCGACCGGGCGGAAGCCTACCTGCGGGCGTTCAACCACCTGCGCCGTCCCGAGAAAACCGGCACGGCGGCGAGCAAGGCGATGGTCGAAACCTACCTGACCGACTATTGCGCTCCGGAAGACGTCGGCGTGCGGGGCTGCACGCAGGCGAGCGCGCGACCGAACGCGCCCTTCTTGGCGGAAACCCTGCTGTCGGGTTCCGGGGTTGGATCGGCGCCCGACTCGACCCGACCCAACAGTTACCTGCCCGAAGTGTTGAGTTTCAATCCGGATCGGGTGCTGGACGCCCGGCGGTTCATCGATAACCTGGTCGATCCGTATCCGCTGGACGATTTGCCCAAGGACCTGCAAGGCACGCCGCAAGGGATGGCGTTCTGGATGCGCAAGAAAGTGTACGAGGGCCAGTTGTCAGTGGCTCGCTACACGCTGAACCACGCGCTGGCGTTGCGGGTGCCCTCGACCGCCCTGCGGGGCTGGCTGGAGCGGGTCTGGCGGGAGTCCAAGGCCGACGAGTATCTCGCCGCCTTGCGGGCTCAGCTCCCGGAGCGGATTTCCTATGCCGAGCTGCTCAAGACCGAGGTGGACCGGCGCTATGCATCGCCGTCCTGGTACGCCGGCATTGCCGGCAGCCCCGAGGCCGCCGTGTTGCGAGAGTTGGCCTACATGGCGGCGCTCCAGATCAACCTGACGTATCTGCGTTTCCGCCAGGGCGAACGGATGGAACTGCTGCTGGCCGAGCAGGTCGCCTCCGGCATGGACGCCCACCGGCGCGGCCCGCTGCTGGCGGAACTGGCGGCCGCCAACCGACTGGTCAATCCCGGCTCGACCGGCTCGATTGGCGTGACCGGCAACTCCACATCTGGCACGGTCACCCCGCCCTCGTCCCTATCGCCAGCGCCGTAGGTGCTTTCGCCAACCCATTCACTCTTTACGTATGGAGGAAAATCGCCATGCTGAAATCAGCTTTTGAACGGATGAGGGCGCGAACGCGGGTTCTGGCGGTGCCGCCGCCAGAGCTACGGGTCCACCCCGCCGACGAGCACGACGACCGGCCCAGTGGCAATCCCGAGGTTGAAGCCCGCCATGATCGGGCCAGCGACATGGCCGACGGATTGCGGGACACCGCCGCGACTGCGGGCGTCTAGCCGAGCCGGACGATGAGCGGCAACGACCGATCTCACGATCCCTTCGAGTGGCTATGGATGACTGGGCTGGCGCTGGGCGTCGGTTGGGTGGCGTGGCAGGTCTTGGGTGTCGATCTGGTCGCCCTGACCCTGCGCCTCAAACTGGCTGAACTCGATTTCCTTCACCGACTCGGGGCCGGCGATGCCGGGAGCCGAGCGCTGGCCGACGTTGTGCGAGATGCCCTGGCAACGCCGGCGCCGGTATCGGTCGCGCTGTGGGGCGGCTTGCTGGACCAAGTCGGCCGGGTGTGGCGCTGGCCGGTGGTGATGGGGCTGGTCGCGGTAGGAGGGTGGCTGCTGGTCATGCATCCGGCAGAGCGGTTTCGCCGGCGATTCGACCTGCATGGACTGGCTGAGGGGATGGGCGAGCAGTGGCCATATGCGCTACACGCCTTGCGTCGGGAAAACATCCGTCTCCCGCTCGACCATCCACGCTGGGGGATGGCGTTGGCGGAGTGGGCGTTCGTGGACCGGTTCGATCTGCTGGTCGAACCGGCGGCCGAAGCCCCGGAACTGCACCGCGAACGGGCGTGGATGGCGTTGGCTCATCAGTTGGGTGAACCGTGGCGCGACGCGGACGCGCTGCCGCTCCATGCCCAAGCCCTGGCCGGCCTGTTCGCGCTGCGCGCCGTCGCGTTCGTCACAGCCGACGAGCGAGCCGCCGCCGACTTCGATCAGCGAACCTATGCGGGGCTGCGCGAGCTGGCCTGGCGGGCCGCGCGGCGGAAGGACAACGACTATCGGCCGATAGCGGCCGATTATCGACGGGTGATCCAGGCGACTCGGCCCTGCCTCGACCATGCCGCCGTCCGGGACGCGATTGGCCAACACGGCTATACCCACACCGTGTTGATGCGGTTGCTGGAGGACGCCCGGCGGAGTGGGGTACTCCCGCCAGCACTGTTCACCTGGCTCAAGGGGGTGGATCATCCGCTGTGGTACGCCTTGACCTCGCTGGGTCGTCGGGCGCCGTTCGTCGAGGGGTTGGGGGCTTGCGCGCATTACCTGGCCGAGCGGCGGATGGGGGGCGCGCTGCACGACCCGGCGGTGACCGGCGCGGTGGAGGCGCTGGCCCTTACCCTCACGCGCGCCGTGCGCCCGCCGCACTGCGCGGCGGTGGCACCCGCCGACCGTCCATGAGCGCCCGACCTGGAGTGATCCAATGTTTCACATGAAGCCAATCGCGCCGACGCTTCGGTTGACCACCACCGTTCTGCTGGCGCGTCAGGTCAATCGCCTGACGCTGATTTCCATGGCCGGTGTCCGTGCCCTCGATCTTCAGGTGGAGCCACTGCCGGAGCAGAGCGGCCACGCGTTGGTCGCCGAGTTTGTGGCAGGGTTAGGGGAGATACCCAGCGGCCGTCGGGTGCTGGCGACGTTCGCGACCGAGGTCGAGGCACTGCGGCAGCTCGACCGGTTGACCCGATTTTCGGGAAGGGGGACGGCGTGGCTGGCGCGAGCCGTCGCCGGGGTGATGATCCTATTCGCGATCTGGTTTCTGTTTTTCCTGCCGGTGGAGACCGACCGGCTCACTGTGCCTGCGGGCATCGGTGCGGGCCGGGCCGGGCCGGTGGCTCGCGCTCCGCTGGCGCGAACTGATCCCGGCGAATGGCCCCCACCGGCACTGTTCGACGATCCCGCCGGGTATCCAGTTTCCCCCGCCAGCCGTGCGGCGGCGGGCCGGCTCACCCGGTAGGCACGAGACCTGCCCGCGATGTTCCGGTCCACGCTCCCGCGCGGGGTTGATCCCGACCAGGTCGTCCATCCCCGGTTTTACCTGCGCAATATCCAGACACCGTTCCAGCGGTTCAGGATCGCGTGCCGTCAGCCGCGTGTTCTGGGTATGGTGAGTCTGGTGTTGGCGGGAGTGGTGTATCGGTATCCGGCCGTGTTGGATCTCGGTCTGCTGGCGGGGTTGGGCCTGGTCGTGGGCGGTTGGCGTCTCAAGCCTCGATTGCCTCTGAAACTGCCTGATCGTTATCCGGGTTCCGATCCCCACGATCTCAAGCCGGGATCGGAGACGGAATGCCACCGTGCGCGGGGTCTGTTCCATCTCGGCAACGATCGCCGGTCCGGCGCCGAGTTGTACGTGACCGAGGACGAAGTTCGCACTCATCTGCTGATCCTGGGCGGCACCGGCGCCGGCAAGACCGAAGCGATGCTCGGCCTGGCGGCTCAGGCGCTGCTGTGGGGGTCCGGCTTCGCTTTCAAGGACGCCAAGGGCGATACCGCGCTGTGGGCGAAAACCTTCGCGCTGGCCCGCGCCTGCGGGCGCGAGGACGACCTGTACGTGATCAACTACCTGACCGGGGCCGCGACCGTGGATCCGGACGCGCCGGTGGAACGACGGCTCAGCAATACCTTCAACCCGTTCGCCACCGGCTCCGCCGACACCCTGACCCAGTTGCTGGTGGCGCAGATGGCGGAGGCGGGCGGCGATTCGGCGACCTGGAAGGACAAGGCTATCGGCCTGCTGACCGTGGTGGTTCGGGTGCTGGTGGCGCTGCGCGACCGGGGCATGGACGAGCGAGGCGAGCCGTTCACTTTCGACGTGCTGGCGCTGCGCCGCGCCCTGCCGCTCGATACGCTGATCGACTGGAGCCTGCGCGCCGAACACCAGGTGGGCGGCTTCATCCTGCCCGCCGCCGTCCAGGCTGGCCTTGAGCATTACCTGGATAGCGTGCCGGGTTTCCGGGAACCGCGCCAGCTTTGGGAATCGCAGAACCCGGATGTGCCATTCACCGTCGACGTCATCCGCGCGCGGAGCTACCCGACCCAGCCGGAGCCGCAAACCTACGTGCAGCACGGCTACCTGGTCAATCAGTTCAACCGGATGCTGACCCAACTGGCGGACGTGTATGGCCACATCTACCGGGTCCGGCAAGGCGAGGTGGACTTCGCCGACCTGGTGCTCAACCGCCGCATTCTGCTGGTGCAGTTGCCGGCGTTGGAGAAGAGTCCCGACGAGCTGGCCAGCCTGGGAAAGGTGATCGTCGCCGCCATGAAGACCATGCTGGCGGTTGGCTTGGGGGCGCGACTGGAGGGCAGCCATCGCGAGGTAATCGTCAGCAAGCCGCTCAACGCGCCGTCGCCGTTTCTCGATTTCAACGACGAGTACGGCTACTACGCGGTCAAGGGCTTCGCGGTGGTGGCCGCGCAGGCCCGCGCCCTGGGGTTCGCGGTGTGCTTCGGCGGCCAGGATTCGCCGAGCTTCGGCAAGGAATCCAAGGAAGAAGCCGCCGCGATCTTTGGCAACACCCTGATCAAGATCGCCATGAAGATCGAGGATGCCCACGAAACCTTCGAGCTGTTTCAGAAAACCGCCGGCGAGGCGTGGGTGACGCCGACCAGCGGTTTCGCCCGCCACGACAACGCCTGGCTCAGCAATTATTACCACGACACCAGCAGCGCGGGCGTGGAGAAGCGCTCCCGAATCGATCTGCTCGATATCCGCGACCAGCGGGTGGGACAGGCGCATATCTTTCAGGGGTCTACCCTGATCCGCGCCGAACTGTTCCATGCTCGCCCGCCCACTGCCCCCGCCTACCGGCTCAACCGTTTTGTCGAACTTCTGCCGCAGACTCCGGACGCCATTCAGGCCCAGCAGCACCGGTCGGTGGCGCCCGATCCGCTGCGGTTGCCCGATCCGGACGGCCTGCGCGCGGCGATTGGCGCGATTCTGGATACGCCGAACGCGCTGCTGGACCTCCTGAACCTCCCCAACCATCCCGAACTGACCGCGCTGCGCCGGACCGAAACCCCTACCCGCTTCATTGCCGGCCTGATCGGCTGGGTGCTGGACGCCTGTCGGGTTCAGGAACGGGAGTTCATCGCCGCGTTGGCCACGGTCGGGGAGGGGGAGGCGATGCCGGCGTCGATGGAGGAAGAGACGCTGTACCACGTTGGCCTCGACGCCGGGCAACCGCCGCTGGAGGTCTATCTGGACCAGCCGGACGACGAGATGTCGGGGACCGGTTCCAACTCGGAAGTCGCCCGCGTGACCCCAATCGTTACCATCAGTTTCCAGGAAGCGGCGCGCCGGCTCGATCCCGATTTCGCCCATCTGCATCCCGATCCGGCGAACCGCTGGGATGCATCATTGCTCGCAGCGACCAGCAATCTTGGGGTGTTCGATGCCAAGGATGTCCTCACCCGGATGGAACCGGTCCTCGAACCGACTCGCTCGGGCTGACTTTATTGGAGCGCGCGATGAACGATCGATCCCGTCACACCTTCTTCCTCATTTTCTTGGTTGCTTCCGTTGCGAACCCTCTAACCGCCGCGCCGGACCCGTTACCGTCCGCGTCACCGTCGTCGCCCGACGCCCCGGTTTCGCCCTCGGTCGCCCCGACGCCCGCCGAAGCATACCCGGCGGCGATTCAAACGCTGCTGGACCGTGGGGGTCGGCTGGCCGGGCGCGGGGTGGTGGGCGATCTGCCCTTCTGGATGGTCGAGACTCCAGCCGGGAAGCAGACCTATGTCACCAGTCCACGCGGTTTTGTGATCCGGGGACAGGTGTACGATCCCGGCGGGTTACTCAAGCTCGATACTGCGGCGGCGGCGCCAGTCATTCTCGATCCGGCCCACCAGCGCCGCGCGGGTCTCCAGCCACTGCTCGGTGGGCCGGATGCCGCGCCTACACCAGCTCCAGCCGCCCTGACCGGAGGTTCGCCGCCGGTGCCAACCCTCGATGACCCCGTGGCGGTGGTGGAGACCCTGGCCCGGGGGGCGACCGGCCCCGAGGCAGTCTGGGCGGATCTCGGTCAGGCGACGGCCATCGAGGAAGGCGCCAGCGGCGCGCCGTTGGTCTATGCGTTCATCGATCCCTATTGTCCGTATTGCCACCAACAATGGCGCCTGCTGCGCCAGCCCGTCGCGGATGGCGCGCTCCGGGTGCGCTGGGTGCCGGTCGTGGTCCTCGAGGCTTCGAAGCGGCAGCTTCCCCAGGTGTTGGGTCTGCTGCAGCCGACCGATGCGGAAGGGCTGGCGCGCTGGATGACGCGACACATTGTGGAGTCGCGCACCGATGTTCAAGCCAAACTGGCGCTGGTTCGCAATCAAGCGTTGTTCGGTCGTCTCCAAGTCAACAAGGTTCCGGCGCTGCTGTACCGCGCGGCGGATGGTCGGGTCATTCTGCGGGCGGGATTGTCGCCCTTGACGCCGGGGGCGACCGTGCGGTGAAAGCCGCCAAGCTGACGTACTGACTCATCCGCTCATCGATTCACAAACTCACTGACTCACAAACTCACAAACTCACAAACTCACTGACTCACAAACTCACCGATTAACTTATCTTCCAAACGACATCCGCCGAGGTGAGGGCATGAGTGCCCCGCAGAATGTCCACGTCAATCCCGCCTATTTGGGAACCTACCTGGCGGCTCGAATCCCGGCGCCGGCGCCGGAGCAACCCACCGCTTCGGAGGCTCTCCTGGAAGAGACCGGGCAACGGTTATCCCCGCCCCGACCGAAAGGCGGTCCCCCGGTCGATCCGGGCGCGTCTCCACTATCCGAGGGTGAGCCAAATCCACAGGTGACGATCCGCCAGCGACTCGCGATGATTTTGGCGGGTGGCGCGTTGCACGCCGACCTGGTGGCCGCCGCTCTCGATCAAACCGCCAGCGAGCCACCCGCCGCCGATGCGCTGGATGCCGATCAGGTGCGAGCAGGTCAGTGGATCGAAGCAACCACGGGGGAGTTGACGCGCGCCTGGAATGGTTTGGGCGCGGGCAACGCCGGCGAGGATTCCCGGGCGCGTGCTGACCGGCTGTCGGACGATCACCGGTACGAAATTGCGCGGTTACTGGTCGATATTTTGCGCGAGCATCCCGACGGGCCGACCCGGATCGAGCCGGCACGCCTGGCCGCGTATCTGACCGCGCCGGAGACTGACCGTCGGTCGGTCGATCCGAATTCGGGGCAGCGGTTGGCGGAGGCCCGCGCGCTCGCCCGCGTGCTGGTCGCGGCACTGCGGTGCGACTTCCAGCGGGAACTGACGACGGTGCTCGGCGAGGCTTGGGCCGCGATCACCGGAACCGCCGAGCGTCAGGCTGGCCAGCTCGGCCAGGTGCTCGCGCTTACTCCCGAGGTACGACAAATCGCCCTGCACCGCCTGCTGGATGCCGACGGCGTGCTGTATGCAGCCACGCTGGCGCGGGTCCATCGAGATTCGGTACAGATGATTCAAGCCTACCAGGACTGTCTGAATGCCGGGGACGCCGCCGGTGCGGATCGGTTGGCACGGGCGTACCAGGATCGCCGACTGGGGTATGCGGGGATTTCGCATTATTTCCAAGTCGCCGTCGAACCCATCGACCGCTGGGTGCGGGCGGCCTTGACCGTTGCGGAGGAACCCCCGGTACGGGAGGCGCCCAAAACCGTGTCGGGTGGAGCCGGCGGCGATGCGGTCCGGCGCCGACAAACTGCACTGGCTGCGCCCGGCGGAGGAGGGAGCGGGCCATGACCGCCCCGCACACGTTGGCGGATTCCGAGCGGAACGACCGCTGGCCACGGCGGATCGAGGCGCTGGCGCGGGTCGCGCGCCACCTCGACCCGATCGGGTCGCTCGATCCCGCTGCCTGGTTCCAGACCCTGACGCTGGCGCGCTTGATCGAATGGCTTGCAAGCGAGTCCGGCACGGCGGTCACCCTGCGCAACGACATCCGCCATTATCTGGAGCAACTGCCCGGCTACGCCGAGCGCGACGCGGGCCGGCTGCGTCTCCAGCACGAAGTCACCCGGTTGCTGCTGGCCGGCGGCGTCGAACCTCTGACTGCCGCCGAAATCGAGGATCTGGGTTTGGAGCCCTGGGACGAGACCGGGGAGGCATGATGGCGACCTCCACGCGTCGCGGGCGCGGCTCCCACCCCGATCTTTACCAGGAAGTGACCGATCGCATCGTCGCGATGATCGAAGCCGGCGCCGCGCCATGGCGGAAGCCCTGGACCACGCCCCGGCTCCCCGGCGTGCCCGCTTTACCGGTCAACGCCGTAACCGGCCAGCCGTATCACGGCGTCAACGTGCTGCTGTTGCTGCCGCTGTCCATGCTGTTCGGCGATCCGCGTTGGTGCAGTTACCGGCAGGCCGAGGCGCGCGGCTGGCAGGTGCGCCACGGCGAGCGGGGAACGCCGATCTGCTTTTACAAGCTGCTGGAGATCACGCCCGAGGATCGGGAGGATCTGCGGGGGATTTTGGACGAGGGGGACGAGGCGATCCGGACCGTGCCCTTGCTGCGGCGCTCCACCGTGTTTCATGCCTCGCAGATCGAGGGGATGCCAACGCTGGAAGAGGCTTACGGCGTGGGTGAGTCCTGGCCGGAAGCGGCGTGGGAGGCGGAGGCCCGTCTGGATGCGCTGCTGGCGCGCAGTGGCGCCGCGATTGAGCATCGGGGCTATCGCGCCTACTACCAGCCGGGCGAGGACCGCATCGTCCTGCCGCCGCGTGCGCGGTTTCCCAGCGCCGATGCCTACTACGGGACGGCCTTTCACGAACTGGGGCACTGGACCGGGCACGAACAGCGGTTGAACCGGCCGTTCTCCTTCGACCGGGGCACGCCGGACTACGCTCGGGAGGAACTGCGCGCGGAACTGGCCAGCGCCTTTCTCAACGCCGAACTCGGCTGCCAGCACGATCTGGACGAACACGCCGCCTATCTGGCGATGTACCTGGCACTGCTGCGCCAGGACAGGAAGGAAATCTTCCGGGCAGCCAAGGATGCCCAGGCCATCGCCGATCTGATCCTGGATCGGCATCCGCGCCTGCGGTTGGAACAGGGGGTGGCTGTACCCCGGACCGGGTCGCTGGAACCCGACGGGCTGATGCCCGCTACCGTCGATCCTCCTCCGGCGCCGATTCGCACCTTCGACGATTTACTGATCGCCCACCAGCGCCTGATCGGCGGGGCGCTGCGGGAGGTCGTCCGGAGTGGTGACGATGAGGGGTACCTGGGACGGCTGGTCTGCGATCTTGACGCGGCCCTGCCGCAAGGGTCCACCGTCGCCACCGCGCCACTCAAGCAAACGTCGCTTGGTTTGTCACGGCGGCATGATCGAGTGCATGGGCCTGTTCCCGGTGGGAGGTGATCCTTCATCATGTTAAGCAACTCGGCAACCCGCGTGGTCTTGGCCGCGCGCACCCGCTCCCCTGGTCGGGCGCGGTAGAGTCGTCGTCCGGGTCGCGTGCCCGATGGGTCATCAGCGTCCTCGGCAGCGCCGTGATCGGCGCGGACTCCAGCTCGAACCGGCGGGGCAGTAGCCTCCAGTCGGACGGCTGCCTTGCGAATGGCCGGATGCCAACCTGGCGAGGGGCCGAATGAAAAGATTACGGTGGACCGGCGAGCGCCCGGCTGGCCAGCCCCCTCCCTATTGAGTAAAATATTGCTCAATAGGAGGTGACCCATGTCCCGCTTTCAAGCCCTGACCAACGCCGTGCTCGACGCCGAACTCGACCGGCTGCGCACGCGGCTCGGCCTCGAACCGAACCAGAAAGCCGAGCTGCTGCGCGAGATGGCGGCTATCGCCGGCTGGGTCGCGCGGCAGGCCGAGCTCGGGCGGACCATCGAAGCGCACCGCGACGGCGAAAGCGAGCCGTTGGTGCATCCGGCCCTGGAGCGACTGCGAACCCCGGTGGAACGGCCGGTCGGCGCGCGGCTGGCGCTGAGCGACGCCGAAATCCGCCGCCTGGCCGCCGTGCTCGATGGCAGTTTCGATCCACCCCCCGCCCTGCGCGCGGCGCTGGCGAACCTGGCGCGGGCGGACCGCCGGCCCCCGCCGCTGCATTGGCCACCGGCGGCGTGAGCCATGGCGCTGCGCCTCAAACCGCTGAACCGATCCCATCGCCCCCTGCTGGCCGACTTCCAAAATCCCCAGGCTTCCCTCGTCGATTACCTCCAGCGGTACGCCTTGCGCCATGCCGAGAAGGATTTGCTGGCCCGGACGTATGTGGCCCTCGACGCGGGCGTGGGGACACCGCGACTCGCCGGGTACTTCAGTCTGGCGACGGTCAGCGTCGAACGGGCGTCGGTCGCCCGGCTGCCCGAACTGGACCGACTGCCGCGCTTTCCGATTCCGGGCATTCTGCTCGCGCGCCTCGCCGTCGACACCCGCGTCCGCGGCCAGGGGCTGGGCCGCTACCTGTTCGAGGAGGCGCTGGGATTGACGCTCCAGCTCGCCCAGACCGGCCCGGTGGCTTTCCGGTTGTTCATCACCGACGCCCTCAACGCCGAAGCCGCGCGGTTCTACGCGCATTTTGGCCTCGCGCCGTTGAGCGACGATTTCCCCTGCCGGATGGTGCTCGACCTCCGGC
>JAPUDV010000009.1 GCA_027492875.1 Candidatus Competibacteraceae bacterium
TTGGATAAGGAGGGGTGGCGCGCAGCGCCGGGGTGGTTCGATGGCGCGTTGCCCTAATACCCATTCTGAATAGGTTTTTGTCATTCCCGTCCTCGCGAACGCGGGGAATGCGGGAATCCAGGCCAGCCGCCGAAAAACGGGATACCCGCTTTCGCGGGTATGACGAACCGGGTGGTTTTTGGCCTCCGAAAAGAACAAAACCGATCGGGAAACGGTATAAATACTATTTCATGATTCTGACAGTCACCACAAAATCCTTCGCCAGCCGCAACCGTCCGCTTTCCGCCAGCAAAAAGGGTTGGTGAGGGGTCAGCCGAGTCTCGTTGACGAAAGTACCGTTCGTCGATCCCAAATCCTCGACCCACAATCCCTCGGCGGCGAGACGCAGGCGGGCATGGCGGCGCGACAGGTTATCGTAGCCCCGCACCTGTTCCGCCAGCGGCGAGGCGGCGGGATCGCGGCCCACGATCAACTCCCCATCGAGCACGCGCGCCCCCCAGGGCCATTCCATGGTGATGCGCGGGCCGGCGCCCAACGATTCGCCGCAGTACGGACACGCCGCGCAGCTCGGGGGAAGCGTCGCTGCGCAGTGCGGACAGGACGCGCCGGCCGCAGGAGGTTCCGGGATCGGCGATACCGCGTCCGTGAGAGAGATATGCGCGATGGACACCCCGCATTGCGTACAGCGGATCGTCGCCAGCGCGTTCTCGCCGCCGCAGGTCGGACAGACTCTCACGCGCGCCACGACACGCCTCCCAACCGCAGACCGTGCCCGGCGCAGCGTTGCTCCAAACGCTCCAGATCGCCCGCGCCTGGAATGCCGATAGCCCAAACCCGCTCGCCGTCCACCGCGATCTGAAACGGCCGATGTTCCGCGTCCCGATCCAGATAAGGCGCATAGCGTTCCTGGCCCAGCGGCGACAGGGGAATGAGGGGTTGGTTGGCCGAACCGCGCCAGAGCCGTCGGGTCGGACGCCGGGCCTGAAACGGTTCGGGAATGATGGCGTCCAGCAAGGCCAGAATCGGCGCGAACTGGCTTTGCAAACGCCGCCAGGGCTGACCGCTGTAACAGAGGATATCGAAATGTCGGCCGGTCTCATGCCGCCAGTCGCGCAAGGCTTCCAGCAGCGCCAACAGCGCCGCCGCTTGCTCGAACGGCTCGCCGCCGGAAATCGTTACTCCGTCCAGGCCGTCTTGCGCCATCTCCCGACACCAGGCCAGCAACACCGGCAGCGGCAACGCCCGGCCCGGCTCGAACGCCCAGGTATCCTGCGACACGCAACCGGGACAAGCCAGCGCACAGCCCTGCAACCACAGTCCGATGCGTCGTCCCGGACCTAATGTAGTCACAGGATAGTGCGCTTTGTTGAGGTATAACGTTCCCATATCGGTTGTGAACTTTCCCCGCCTTGGCCAAGGCGGAGTGGCGCGCAACGCCGTGCCGGTCCCGCCTACACCCGCACCTCGGTCATCGCCGGCGCGGCGTTCCTCGGCACGTCCGCCACCGTCAGATGGCCCCACTCCTTGTACAAGCTGTAGAACGTCGCGGCGAACATGGTCGGAACCGCCAGGAAGAAGGAAAACTCGGTGGCCGCGAAGCGCGACAGCCCACCCAGCATCCCGCCCATGATGGTCGCCCCCGAGCGGGAAACGCCCGGAAACAGCGCCAGACTTTGCGCCAACCCCACCACCAGCGCATCCTTCCAGCTCAGGTCGTCGACCGACCGCACCCGGTCGGCCGGGGCGTAGCGCTCGACCAGCAGAATGACGACGCCACCAGCGCCGCCACCACCGCGCTGGCATAGCCCCTCCCACACATCCCATGCAGACCCGCCGCACCATGGCTTTCAGGGCGTCCGGCAACACCGCCAGCACGTGGTTTTGCCCGTCGGCGTCCGCGCCCAGACCACCGCCACGTCGTGGCCGTGGCCCTCGAGCAGCGCTGGGTGGTCGTCGGCCCGCCACTCACAGGAGGAACAGCGATAGCGCTTCGGGCGGATTTCGACCACCACACAACGCCCGAACACCGGCAGGCGCCGCAACCGGATCGGCCGGTCGAATCCGTGAAACCGGTCGATTTCCCGGCCACGGCGGTGGCATTGGGTCGTCCGCACGGTGCACCTCGATCAACACCGTGCCCTCCTCCAGCATCCGGTGATGCCAACACGCGCACGTCCGGCAGATCCAAGGGTACCGCAAGAGTGATCGGCATCGTCAGCAGTCCATCGGCAGGAATACCCGACCCGCTTTCCATAACTCGGCTCCCGATGCCATACCACGACATCTTGCAGCCTCCACGGGAGATCTCATAGAGCCCAGAGTATTTTGATGGCATCGATATCAGCATAGGCCTATCTTCTCTCTAATCTTGTGTTCCCTACCCCACCTCACATATACCGTGCTTTTGGAGGGTCGTTTAGCATGTGCCTCGCCATTCCCGCGCAAGTAACCGAGTTGGTCGACATCGAGCACGCCGTGGTGGACATGGGCGGCGTGCGCAAGCTGATTTCCATCGCGCTGGTGGACGACGTTCAAATCGGTGATTACGTCATCGTCCACGTCGGCTATGCCCTCAACCGCCTGGATCCGGAAGAAGCGGCGGAAACCCTGCGGCTGATCGCTGAACTCTCGGAGGTGGCAAACGATGAAATACCTGGATGAATTTCGCGACGGTCGGCTGGCGCAAGGTCTGGCGGCCCGCATCCAGCGGGAGATCGAGCCGGACCGCCGCTATGCGCTGATGGAATTCTGCGGTGGCCACACCCACGCCATCTGCCGCTATGGCATCGAAGACCTGTTACCGGCCGAGGTGCGGCTAATTCACGGTCCTGGCTGTCCGGTGTGCGTGCTGCCGGGCGGACGTTTGCAGGCGGCGATCGATCTGGTGGAACGCGAGCCGGTGATTCTGTGCAGCTACGGCGACCTGCTGCGCGTGCCCGGCGCCCAAGGCGATACCCTGCTTAAGGCCAAGGCGCGCGGCGCGGACGTGCGGATGGTGTACTCGGTCAGCGATGCGCTGGAGATCGCCCGTGCCCATCCCGACCGGCCGGTGGCGTTCTTCGCCATCGGCTTCGAGACCACCACCCCGCCCACCGCCGTCGTCCTCCGGCAAGCCCGGCGCGAGGGGCTGGGCAACTTCAGCGTGTACTGCAATCACGTCCTCACTCCACCGGCGCTGCGGGCGCTGCTGGCTACCCTCCCGCCCCCCTCATCCTCCTCCGCCACGATCGGAAAGGAAGAGGGGCCGGGAGAAAAGGGGCATATTGACGGCTTCATCGGCCCCGCGCACGTTAGCACCGTCATCGGCACCCGCGCCTATGAGTTTGTCGCCGCCGAGTACCGCCGGCCGCTGGTGATCGCCGGCTTCGAACCACTGGACGTGTTGCAGTCGATTCTGATGCTGGTGCGCCAGATCAACGCGGGCGAGGTTCGGGTGGAAAACGAATACACCCGTGCCGTTGGCGCCGAGGGCAACCGCAAGGCGCAACAATTGATGGAGGAGGTGTTCGAGATCCGCCCGAGCTTCGAATGGCGTGGTCTGGGCGAACTGCCGGACAGCGCCCTGGCGATCCGGCCGGAGTTCGCGGACTGGGACGCCGAACGCCGCTTCGTCGTGCCCTCGATTCAGGCCAGCGACCACAAGGCCTGCGCCTGCGCCGAGGTGTTGCGCGGCGTCAAGCGTCCGGAAGAGTGCAAGGTATTCGCCACCGCCTGCACTCCCGATCATCCACTCGGTTCCTGCATGGTCTCGGCCGAAGGCGCCTGCGCGGCGCACTATCACTATGGGCGCTTCCGGCAGGCGGTGGCCTCATGAGTTCCCGGCGGGAAGCCTACGCCCGCACGCTCGATCTCGCGCGGGGGCGCGTCGAAATCGGCCACGGCGGCGGCGGCCGGGCGATGGCGCAGTTGATCGAGGAATTATTTCTGGCCGCGTTCGATAACGACTGGCTGCGTGCCCAGGATGACTGCGCCCGCTTGACCGTTCCGGCCGGGCGGCTGGTGATGGCCACCGACAGCCATGTGGTGTCGCCGCTGTTCTTTCCCGGTGGCGACATCGGTTGTCTCTCGGTTCACGGTACGCTCAACGACGTGGCGATGGCCGGCGCGCGACCGCTGTATCTGGCCGCTGGCTTCATTCTGGAAGAAGGCTTCCCGCTGGCCGATCTGAAACGCATCGTGGCGTCGATGGCGCGGGCGGCGCGAGACGCGGAGGTGCCCATCGTCACCGGCGACACCAAGGTGGTGGAGCGCGGCAAGGGCGACGGGGTATTCATCACCACCACCGGCGTCGGCGTGATTCCGGCCGGCGTGGACATCTCCGCCAGCCGGGCGCGGCCGGGCGACGCGGTTCTGCTCAGCGGCTCGCTGGGCGAGCACGGCATGGCGGTGCTGGCGCAACGAGAGAACCTGAGCTTCGATGCGCCGATTCAATCCGATACCGCCGCGCTGCACGGTCTGGTGGCGGCGATGGTGACGGCGGTTCCCGATATTCATTGCCTGCGCGATCCCACTCGAGGTGGCTTGAGCAGCGCCCTGAACGAAATCGCCCGCCAGTCCGGAGTCGGGATGCGACTGCGCGAGGCGGCGATTCCGGTGAAGGAGCCGGTGCGGGCGCTGTGCGAGTTTCTCGGGCTGGACCCGCTCTACGTCGCCAACGAGGGCAAGCTGCTGGCGATCTGCCCGGCGGAAGCGGCGGAGACCCTGCTGGCGGCGATGCGCGCCCATCCGCTGGGTCGGGAAGCGGCCCT
This sequence comes from Candidatus Competibacteraceae bacterium, assembly GCA_027492875.1. Lineage (GTDB taxonomy): Bacteria > Pseudomonadota > Gammaproteobacteria > Competibacterales > Competibacteraceae > Competibacter. The sequence goes on from JAPUDV010000009.1 coordinate 4,749, forward strand.
GATCGGCGAGGTGGTGGCGGACCCGCACGGCTTCGTGGAGATGGAGACGGTGTTTGGCGGCCACCGACTGGTAGACTGGCTGAGCGGGGAGCAGTTGCCGAGGATTTGCTGAAACTTCACACCTGCCCCAGCAACTCCTCAATCGCCGTGGCAGCCTGCCGGCTGGCGTCGCAACGCAATTGGCCGCGCAGCGCGTCGAACTCCGCCATCAACCCCGCGCGTGCGCTTGCATCCTCCAGCCAGCGCAGCACCGCCGGGCCGAGGTTTTCCACCGTCGCCGCATCCTGGACGAATTCCGGCACCAACTCGCGTCCGGCCAGCAGGTTGGGCAGGGCAAAATGCGGGATCGTCAGCAACCGCCGGGCGATCCAGGCCGTCACCGGCGCCACCCGGTAAGCGACCACCATCGGCCGCTTGAGCAGCATGGCCTCCAGCGTCGCGGTCCCCGACGCCAGCAGCACCACATCGGCGGCCGCCATCGTCTCGCGGGACTGCCCCCGCACCAACGTCAGCGGCAAGGTTGGATCGCGTTCGGCCCGCATTGCCGCCAGCACTTCGAACAATTCGGGCGTTGCCGCCGGTAGCAGGAAATGCAGCTCGGGTCGCCGCGCCCACAGCCAGGCTGCGGTATCCAGCAACAGCGGCCCCAATCGGCCGACTTCACCACCACGGCTACCGGGCAGCAGGGCAACGATGCGCGCCTCGGCCGGCAGCTTCGGATGCAACGACCGCCGGACCGGCAAGGGATCGTTATGCGGGGGGATGTCATCGGCCAGCGGATGGCCGACATAACGCACCGGCACGCCGTGCCGCTGGTAGAACGCCGCCTCAAACGGCAGCAGCGTCAACATCAGATTGACTGACCGGGCGATTTTGCCCACCCGCCAAGGCCGCCACGCCCATACCGAGGGACTCACGTAATGCACGGTCGGAATGCCGCGAACCCGCAGGCGGCGCTCCAGACCCAGATTGAAATCGGGCGCATCGATCCCGACGAACACCGCCGGCGGATCGGCGAGCAACTCCCGACACAAGCGCCGGCGAACGCGCAGCAATTCCGGCAAATGGCGCAAGACTTCCACCAGCCCCATCACCGCCAATCGTTCCAGCGGCGCCAGGCTGCGCAATCCCTGTTCGATCATGCCGGGGCCACCGATGCCGCTAAACCGGGCATGCGGGTAGCGCGCCTTCAGGGCGGCGATGAGGCCGGCGCCCAGCAAATCGCCCGACAGCTCGCCGGCCACCAAGGCGATATGCATGAGTGGCGCGATCCTAGCGGACGATGCCGCTGCGCGAGGGCGCCGTTAGGAATTCGGCCAGAATCCCCAGTCGCGGCCATTCCACCGCCATTTCCCGAACCCTTTCGGTCGCTTCATCCAGACGCATGTTGGAACGGTAGATCACTTTGTAGGCGCGGCGGATCGCCTGAATCTCTTCGTCGGGAAAACCACGGCGACGCAGCCCCTCGGCGTTGATGCCGTAGGGTTCGGCGCGATAGCCGGCCACGGTAACGTAGGGCGGCACATCCCGATGCACCCCGCAGGCGAACCCGCAAAAACTGTGCATCCCCAGCCGGGTGAACTGGTAAACCAGGGCAAAACCACCCAGCACCACATCGTCTTCGATATGGACATGACCCGCCAGCGACGCGCCGTTGGCGAAAATGGTCCGGTCGCCGATCACGCAATCGTGGGCGATATGGACGTAAGCCATGATCCAGTTATCGTCGCCCAGCCGGGTCAGGCCGGCGTCCTGCACCGTACCACGGTTGATCGTCACGAATTCGCGGATGGTGTTGCGATCGCCGATCTCCAAGCGGGTCGGCTCGCCGCCGTATTTTTTGTCCTGCGGGACTTCGCCCAGCGAGCTGAACTGGTAAATCCGGTTGTCGCGGCCGATCCGGGTCGGACCCTGGATGACGACATGCGGGCCGATCCAGGTGCCGGCGTCAATCTCCACGTCCGGACCGATGATGGAAAAGGGGCCGATCGTCACATCCGCCGCCAACCGGGCCGCAGGGTCTACCACGGCGCGCGCGTCGATCACAAGTCGATGCCCCGCTTGGCGCACATCAAATCGGCGCTCGCCGCCAGTTGACCGTCCACCTTGGCTTCGCAAATAAATTTGCCGATGTCGCGCTTGATGCGCTCCAACCGCACTTCCAGGATCAATTGGTCGCCCGGTCCAACCGGTCGCTTGAACCGGGCGTTATCCACCCCAACCAAGTAATACATCGACCGGTGATCCGGCCGCACACCATCGCTCTTGAACGCCAGAATCCCGGTCGCCTGCGCCAGCGCTTCCAGAATCAGTACGCCGGGCATGATCGGCCGTTGCGGGAAGTGGCCGAGAAAAAACGGCTCGTTGAAGCTGACGTTCTTGAGGCCGGTCAGCGACTGCCCCGGCTCGATGGCCAGAACCCGGTCGACCAGTAAAAAGGGATACCGGTGCGGCAGGTATTCCAGAATTTCCTGAATATCCATCGGTTCCAAAACCTTATCCTCTCAAACGGAGCCGTTTCGACTGATTTTTTTTTCCAGTGCCGCCACCCGCCGGAACAGCTCGTCCAAGCGGCGCAGGCGGGCACTGATCTTGTTCCAAAGCCGGTTCGGTTCCACCGCCAAACCCGAAGAGTAGGCGCCCGGCTCGGTGATCGATCGAGCCACCAGCGACATGCCGGTCACTTGCACGCGATCGACGATTTCCAGATGGCCGGCGACGCCGACCCCACCACCGAGCATGCAATGGCGTCCGATGCGGGCACTGCCCGCGATGCCGACGCAACCGGCTAGGGCGCTGTGGGCGCCAACCCGCACGTTGTGGGCAATTTGAATCTGGTTGTCCAGCTTGACCCCTTCCTCGATCACGGTATCTTCCAGGGCGCCGCGATCGATGGTGGTGTTGGCGCCGATCTCAACATCGTCGCCGACCCAAACGCCGCCGAGCTGCGGCACCTTGACCCAGCGACCATCCGGTCCGAGCGCCAAGCCAAAGCCGTCGCTGCCGATCACCGCGCCTGGATGCACCAGTACCCGGCGACCGATGCGAACGCGGTGGCAAAGGGTAACTTGCGCCACCAACTGCGTTTCGGCGCCCACCACGGTCTGCTCGCCGATCACGCAGTTGGGGCCGACGCGCACACCGTCACCCACCACCGCGCCGGCTTCCACCGTGCACTGCGGACCGATCCAGGCGCTAACCGCGACTTGGGCGGTGGGATCGACCCAGGCCGTGGGATGAATCCCGCCGTGCGGCCCGGCGACCGGCGCGAACAAGGCCGCCGCCCGGGCGTAGGCGACATGTGGGTTGGCGACCACCAGGGCCGGTACCGGGCAGCCGTCGGCGTCCTCGGGTGACAAGATCACGGCCGCCGCGCGGGTACGGGTCAGAAATGGGCGATAGCGCGGGTGGGTCAGAAAACTGATCTGGCCGGGTTCCGCACCGTTGAGGGGCGCCACGCCGGTGACGACCGTCGCGGCATCACACCCTTGCAAGCGGGCGCTCGCCGCCGCGGCCACCTCGCCCAGCGTGGTCATCGGGATTTATCGAGACGTGGTGAGGCGCTTGAGAACCTTATCGGTGGCGTCCACTTGTGGGCTGGCGTACAGCGTCGCACCGTCATTGATGACCAAGTCGAAACCTTCTTCCTTGGCGACGCTGTTGATCACATCCAGCACCTGCTTCTGAAACTTGCCCAGTTCCTCGTTGCGGCGCAGGTTGAAGTCCTCGCGGAACTCATCGCTGGTACGCTTCAACTCCCGGGCCTGATTGCGGATGTCGCCCTCCAGATTGCGGCGCTGGCTGTCGCTCATCACCGCCCCATCCTTGGCCAGCTTCTCCTCCAGCCGGCGCAGCGACTTCTGGGCTTCGACCAGGCCTTTTTGCCGCGGCGCGAATTCCTGCTCCAGCCGCTTGCTGGCCGATTCGGCCTGCGGCGCGCTGCTCAGAATCTTGGCGATGCTGACAAAGCCGATTTTCAACTCAGCCGCCTGGACCAGCGAAAGGGGCAGCGTCAAAATGGTCGCGGCCAACAGCTTGTGCATAAGCTTCACTCGATAACCTCCATAAAAAATAAGAAATAAATCAGTAAGTAAAACTATCCATGATCCCGCATCAGTTAAACGGTACTCCAAAGGAGAACTGGAAAACCTCGGTCTCATCGTTTGGTTTGTCGTTGAGCGGAGCGGCGACGCTCACCACGATGGGTCCAAGCGGAGACAACCACAATCCGGCAAGACCGACCGAATAACGCAATTCGTTGGCGTTGAAATCACTTGGAGTCGCAAAGACGTTACCGACATCGAAGAACGCCGCCACCCGCACGTTCTCGGATTTTTCCAGGAATGGCACCGGCAAGATCATCTGCGTGCTGGCGACGGTCTTGAACGCGCCGCCGCTCGGTTCGTTGTTGCTGTAGCGGGGACCCAGCGTATTAGCCTTGTAGCCCCGTACCGACCGCAGGCCGCCCGCGTAAAAATTCTCGAAAAAGGGCAGGCCATCGGTATTGCCGTAACCGTCGCCATAGCCGATGTCGGCGCCGAGCGACCAAGTCAGCCATCGGGCGAAGGGGTAGTACATCACGCCCCGATAGCTGAGTTTATAATATTCCGCGTCGCTACCCGGCACGGCGAATCCGAGCGAAATCTGATTCAGACTGCCACTGGTCGGGAAGATAACCCGATTGCGGCTGTCGCGCGCCCAACTGGCGTCCAGCTTGAATTCGTTGAAGGCATCGCCGTTCTGGCTGATATAGTTAAGAATTTCAATAGGCGTGTTGGTCGTCGTTTCGATCGTGACGTGATCGTAGCCGGGCAGCAGCAACAGCGTATCGAACTCGTTGAGCGGGAAGCCGAAACTGACCTGAGTGCCGTAGTTGTTGAGGACATAATTGGCGGTGTTGACCTTCGCGGCGTCGATACTCCGATAGTAAAGCCGAAACCCGCGGCTGACGCCGTCTGGCGTGTAGTAGGGATTATTATAGAAAATACTGTAGTTGGAACCGGCATCACTGTTGTTGAGCACTACGCTCATCTGGTTGCCGGTGCCGAGAAAGTTATTCTGGGTCACGCTCGCATTCAGCAGCAAACCCGAATCCTGGCCGTAGCCGATGCCGAACAGCAGACTCCCGGACGGGCGCTCGACGACGGTGTAATTCACATCGACCTGATCGCTGGTTCCGGGCACGGCCGGCGTTTCGGCGCTAACGCTCTCCAGGTACTCCAATCGCTGCAGGCGGGTCTTGGACCGATCGAGATCCTTGGTCGAAACCCAGGCGCCCTCCGCTTGGCGCAGTTCCCGCCGCAAAACGTCGTCCTGGGTTTTGATATTGCCCTGAAAGTTGATGCGTCGCGCGTAAACCCGCTGGCCCGGATCCACCACGAAGCTCAAGGCGACTTTTCGGGTTTCGTCGTTGACTTGGGGGACCGTATTGATATTGGCGAACGCATAGCCCTCCTCGCCCAGACGCTCGCTCAATTTCTTGGTGGTTTCGGCCATCTTGGCGCGGGAAAAAATTTCGCCCGCCTTGATCGTAATCAACCCCCGCAAATCCGACTCCGGGACATCGCCGAAATTTCCGGTCAGTTGGATGTCCTCAATGGTATAGGGCTCGCCCTCGGTGATGTTGATGGTGATGTAAACATCTTTCTTGTCGGGCGTGATCGAAACCTGGGTGGAATCGACGTTGAACTTGAGATAGCCTCGATCCAGATAAAAGGAGCGCAGCGTTTCGATGTCCGCCGCCAGTTTTTGCTTGGAATACTGATCGTCCTTGCTGAAAAAGGACAGCCAGCCGGCGGTGGAGGATTGCAGCAGGCCCAGCAGTTCCTTATCGGTGAACGCCCGATTGCCGACGATGTTGATTTGACTGATGCTGGCCACCGCGCCTTCCGAAATCTCGATGGTAATGGCGACCCGGTTGCGCTCCAGCGGCCGTACCTGGCTGTCGATCCGCACCGCGTAACGGCCACGGCTGTAATACTGTCGCAGCAATTCCTGCTCCACCTTGTCGAGCAGGGAGCGGTCGAAAACCCGGCCCTCGACCAAACCGACCTCGGCCAGCGCCTTTTTCAGGTCGTCGGTGCTGATATCCTCATTGCCGGTGATCCGAACCTCGGAAATCGCCGGCCGCTCGGTCACGGTGACCACTAGCACCTTGTCCCTGCGCTCCAGGCTGACATCGCTGAAGAATCCGGTCTTAAACAGCGCGCGGATGATTTCCGGATATTCCTGCTCGGAAACCGACGAACCGACCTGGACGGGCAGATAATTGAAGACGGTGCCGGCGGAAATACGCTGCAAGCCATCGACCTGGATGTCCTGAACGACGAACTCACCGGCTCGCGCCCCGCAGACCACGGCCAACAGGCCGAAAGAGAAAATCAGGCGGCGAAAAAATTTCATAGCTACGTGGTTACCCCAAGCCCGGGCAGTGTGGTTCTTATCCGATGATACGGCTGAAATCGTTGAACAGGGCCAAGCCCATCAACAGCAGCAAAACAGCGATTCCCACCCGCTGTCCCAAATTCTGCACCGCTTCCGACAGCGGGCTGCCCTTGACCAGCTCGATCAGGTAATACAGCAGGTGGCCACCGTCCAGCACCGGCACCGGCAGCAGGTTCAATACCCCCAGGCTGATGCTGACCAGGGCCAGCAGCGACAAAAACGCGATCGGACCGGCGCTGGCCGCCTGACCGGCGAACTGGGCGATGGTCAGCGGGCCGCTGAGATTGTCCAGCGAAGCCTTGCCGACCAACATCCGCCCGAGCATGCGCAGGGTCAGCAGCGACATGTCCCAGGTTTTGTCGAGCGCCGCGCCGGCCGCGTCCAGCGGGCCATAACGTACCACGACCCGCAAGTTCCGGGCGAGGTCTTCCGGTATATCGGCTCTGGCGTTGATGAATCCGATTCGTTTCCCCTGCTCGGTTTCCCGTATGTCGGGAATCAGCTCCAGCGCCTGCTCGGCACCGTTGCGTTCGACCCGCACATCGAAAGGACTGCCAGGGTGGCGCTCGACGATATCGCGCCATTGATACCAATCGACGACCGGCTCTCCACCGGCCAGAATAATGCGGTCGCCGGGTCGCAGCCCGGCCCGCTCGGCCGCGCCACCGGCCTCGATTTGACCGATGACCGCAGGTAAAACCGGACGCTTGACCATCAACCCCACGCGATCAAAAACCTGTGCCGTATCGGCCAGCCCCTGGAATTCGCGTGTGTCCAGCGTTCGGATTCGGGTCCGGTCATCGGCGTCCAGCACCTTGATCTGGATCACCTCCTCGGCCATGGCGCGATCCACCAGCGCCAGCACCGCCGCGCTCAGCGTCGGAGTCGGTTTACCGTCGATGGCCACCACCAGATCGTCCTTGCGAAAGCCGCCCGCCTCGGCCAGCGACCCCGGCCGCGGCGGGTCCAGCAGCGGTTTGATCCCCGGTACGCCCACCATGAACATGCAGGCGTAGACGAGCACGGCGAACAGAAAATTAAAAGCGGGTCCGGCCAGCACGATGGCGATGCGCGAACCCACCGGCTGGTGGTCGAAGGCCCGCCGCCGCTCGTCTGGCGGTACTTCGCCTTCGCGTTCGTCCAGCATCTTCACGTAGCCGCCCAGGGGCAGCACGGCGATTACATACTCCACCCCATCCCGGCCCAGTCGCCGCCAGAGCGGCCGGCCAAAACCGATGGAAAACTTCAGCACCTTGACGCCCAAGCGGCGCGCGACCCAGAAATGACCGAACTCATGGACGGTGATCAACACCCCCAGGGTAACGATCAAGGCCAGCACCGAAACCAGCGAATCGCTCATCTCAAACCTCCAGCGGCCGGGCGGCGATCCAACGGCCGGCGACGGCTCGCGCCTCCGCATCGCTGTCGAGAATCATCGCCAGTTCCCCGGCCGCGCGTGCGGGCGCCCGTTCCAGGGCATGCTCCACCACGGCGACGATGTCGGTAAAACGAATACGCCGCTCGAGAAACGCCTGAACTGCTACTTCGTTAGCGGCGTTCAGCACGGTCGGCGCGGTCCCGCCCGCGTCCAACGCGGCGAAGGCCAGCCGCAAACAGGGAAAGCGGGCGAAATCGGGCGCCTGAAATTCCAGTTTTCCCAACCGGGCAAAATCCAGGAAGGCCACCCCGGAGGCCAGGCGTCGCGGCCAAGCCAAGGCGTGGGCGATGGGAGTACGCATATCGGGATTGCCCAATTGCGCCAGCACCGAGCCATCCTGATATTCGACCATCGAGTGGATCACGCTCCGCGGATGCACCACTACCTCGATCGCCGCCGCCGGCGCTTCGAACAGCCAGTGCGCCTCGATGACCTCCAGCCCCTTGTTCATCATGGTGGCGGAATCCACCGAGATCTTGCGGCCCATGTTCCAGTTGGGATGGGTGCAGGCCTGCTCGGGAGTCACATCCGCCAGTTGCGCCGGCGGCGTGGTCCGGAACGGCCCGCCGGAACCGGTCAGCAGGATCCGGCGAACGCCGGCGGCGGCGAGGCCGGCCCGCGCGAAATCCGGCGGCAGGCATTGGAACACCGCGTTGTGCTCGCTGTCGATCGGCAGCAGCTCCGCGCCGTGCTGGCGGACCGCCGTCATGAACAGCGGTCCGGCCATGACCAGTGCTTCCTTGTTGGCCAGCAGCACCCGCTTGCCGGCTCGCGCCGCCGCCAGGGTCGGCAGCAGCCCCGCCGCGCCGACGATGGCCGCCATCACATAAGCGGCTTCGGGCAAGGCCGCCACCTGTTCGAGCCCGGCCGCGCCGGCCCGCACCTCGACCGACCGGCCCGCCGCCCGCAACCGCTCCCGCAACCGCTCGGCGGCGGCGGGATCGACCAGAACCGCGATGTCCGGTTCGTGCGCCAGACACTGCTGGAACAACGCCTCGACATTCCGGTGGGCGGTTAGAGCCACGATCCGGAAACGGTCGGCATGACGCAGCAGCACGTCGATCGTGCTGACGCCGATCGAGCCGGTCGAACCCAGAATGGCGACCCCGATACGCCCGCTCATCCCCGCATTCCGTACAGCCCCAGCAGGAATACCGGCGCGGCGGCGGTCAGGCTATCGACTCGATCGAGCACGCCGCCGTGGCCGGGCAACAGCGTACCGCTGTCCTTCATGCCGCATTGTCGCTTCATCATGCTCTCAAACAAATCCCCGGCGATGGAAAAACCAGCCGTCACCATACAGACCCCCACGAACCAGGGCCAGCGCGCGCCCACGCCCAGCGCCACCGCGCCAGCCAGCGCAACCGTCAGCGCGGCAACTGCGGCGCCCAGGACCCCTTCCCAGGTTTTACCCGGGCTGATGGCGAGCGCCAGCTTGCGCCGTCCCCAGCGGCGACCGGCGAAGTAGGCGCCGATATCAGCGACCCAAACCAGCAGAAACAGGAAAAGCACGTAGGCCGGTCCAAATTCGTCCCGCAGCGCCATGAACGCCATCCAGGGCGCGGCCAGCACGATCGCGCCGGCCACCGCGACGACCATGGAGCGGTCCGGGTGATCCGGGTGGGCGGTGTAGCGCCACATCCAGAACAGGGCGTAGCACCAGCCGGCCAGCACGCAGCCCATCAGACCGGCGACGAAGGTGGCATTACCCACCCACGGCCAAAGCGTCAGGATCAGAGCCAACACCAGCCCACCGTACGCCAAGCGGTGGCGCGGCCCGTTCAACCCCGCCAGGCCGGCCCATTCCCAGGCGCCCAACAGGATCACCGCCAGCAGCAGCAGGCCGAAACCGGCCAGTGGCAGTTTCATCACCGCCCAGACCACCAGCGCGGCCAGAACGACCGCTGTCGCAACCCGCTGTTTAAGCATGTTGGCCTTGCGCCACCTGTTCGGCGGTCCGACCGAAGCGCCGCTGCCGGCTGGCGAACGCAGCGCAGGCGGATTCCAGGTCACCATCATCGTAATCCGGCCACAGCCGGTCGGTGAAATACAACTCGGTGTACGCCATCTGCCATAGTAGAAAATTGCTGATACGCTGCTCGCCACCGGTGCGGATGAACAGATCCGGCTCGGGCAGATCGGACAAACAGGTCAAGGCGTGCAGGACACTCGGGGTAATATCGCCCGGTTGCAATCGGCCCTCCAGCACGGCTTCGGACACCCGGCGCGCCGCCTGAGCCAGATCCCAGCGCCCGCCGTAGTTGGCGGCGATCACCAGAGTCAGACCGGTGTTGGCGGCGGTCCGCCGTTCGGCCTTGACGATATAATCCCGCAAGTTTTCCGGAAAGGCGCCGTGATCGCCGATGAAGCGCAACCGCACGTTGGCGGTGTCCAGCCGGCGAATTTCGCCGCGCAGGGTGGTCAGAAACAGCTTCAACAGCACCTCGACCTCCGGTCGCGGCCGCTGCCAGTTCTCGCTGCTGAAGGCAAACAGCGTCAGCACCTCGATACCGCGCTCGCTGCACGCCCGCACGATCCGGCGCACCGCCTTGGCGCCCTCCCGGTGGCCCGCCGTGCGCGGCAGGGACCGCTGCTGCGCCCAGCGGCCGTTGCCGTCCATGACAATGGCGATGTGGCGGGGCAACGGCTGACGTGGCACCCGTGGAATCGGGACGTCAACCAACATTCGAGAGGCTCCTCGTCAGGCACGCGCACGCCACGGGTGACCCGCACCGGCACTTCAAATTTCCATCAATTCGGCTTCCTTGGCCGCAAGCACCTTGTCGACGTCCTGAATGTACCGGTCGGTGAGTTTCTGAACCTCATCCTGGGCCTGCCGTTCGGCATCCTCGGCGATCTTCTTTTCCTTGAGCAAGGCTTTAAGTTGGTTATTGGCGTCACGGCGAATGTTGCGAACCGCCACCTTGGCGCCTTCGCCCTCCTGCCGGACCACTTTGACCAGATCGCGGCGACGCTCCTCGGTCAGCGGCGGTAACGGCACCCGAATCACCGTTCCGGCGGAAGCGGGATTCAACCCCAGATCGGATTTTAGAATCGCCTTCTCGATCGGCCCCACCATATTTTTTTCCCAGGGTGTCACCAACAGGGTGCGCGCATCGCTGACGCCGACCGAAGCCACCTGGTTGAGCGGCACCTCGCTACCGTAGTAGCTGACCGTGACGTGATCCAGCAGGCTGGCATGGGCGCGGCCGGTGCGCAGCTTGGTCAATTCCTGCTTGAGGCTGTCCACGCTCTTGATCATCCGGTCAGCCGCTTCTTTCTTGATGTCGTCGATCATGGTCGTTATTCCCGCACCACGGTGGTGCCCACGCTCTCGCCGCACACAACTCGCACCAAGTCCCCGTGGCGGTTGATGTTGAAAACCTTCAGCGGTATATCGTTTTCCCGACACATGACGATGGCCGTGGCGTCCATCACTTGCAGCTTGCGCGCCAGGGCCTCGTCGTAGGTTAGCCGGTCGTAACGCACCGCGTTGAGATCCTTGAAAGGATCCGCCGAATAGATACCGTCCACCTTGGTCGCCTTGAGCATCACCTCGGCGCTGATCTCGATGGCCCGCAGGCTGGCGGCGGAATCGGTGGTGAAAAAAGGGTTGCCGGTGCCAGCGGCGAAAATCACCACCCGGCCCTTTTCCAGATGGCGGATGGCGCGGCGGCGGATATAGTCCTCGCAGACCTCATTGATGCGGATCGCCGACATCACTCGGGTGAACACCCCCAGCCGCTCCAGGGTATCCTGCATCGCCAACGAGTTCATGACCGTGGCCAGCATCCCCATATGGTCGGCGGCGACCCGGTCCATCCCTGCCTTGGCCAGACCGGCGCCCCGAAACAGATTGCCGCCACCGATCACCATGCCCACCTCAACCCCGAACTGGCACAGTTCCCGCAGCTCGCCCGCGATGCGCGCCAGCACGCCGGGATCGATACCGTAATCGCCTTGTCCCATCAGGACTTCGCCGCTGAGCTTGAGAAGAATCCGCTTGAACGCTGGTCTGGAATCCGGCATGGGCATCGCGCAACCTGCAATTATCGGTACTGGGGCGGAATTGTACTGTAGTCGCGGCCGCGGTGGCAGGGGAAGCGCGCCGCGCGTCAGTCGCCTCGCGCCTGGGACATCACCTCGGCCGCGAAATTATCGGACTTTTTCTCGATCCCCTCACCCAGTTCGAAGCGTTCGAAACGGATGACCTGGGCCTGGCTGGCCTTAAGCAGTTTTTCCACGCTTTGCTCGGGATCCTTGACGAACGGCTGGCCCAGCAAGGTGATTTCGTCGAAATACTTGCGCAGCCGCCCTTCCACCATTTTCTCGATGATATTGGCCGGCTTGCCGCTAGCCGCCGCTTGCGCCGCAAAAATTTCCTTCTCCTTGGCAACCTGTTCGGCCGGTATCTGGTCGGCGCTGACGCACAGCGGCCGGCTGGCGGCGATATGCATGGCGATGTCCCGGGCCAGATCGACATCGCCGCCGTCCAGTTCGACCAGCACGCCGATGCGAGTGCCGTGCAAGTAGCTGCCCAGCACGCCGCCCGGGGTCGCCAACCGGGCAAAGCGGCGGACGTTGACGTTCTCGCCAATCTTGGCGATACAGCCGCGCCGGTTCTGCTCGACGCTCTGGCCGTTCGCCATGTTCAGCGTCAACAGCGCCTCCAAGTCAGCGGGTTCGTTGCCCAGCGCCACCTCGGCCACGGCGGCGGCGAATTCCCGGAAGTCGTCGTTCTTGGTGACAAAATCGGTTTCGCAGTTGACCTCGACCATGGCCGCCGCGCCGACCGCCTGCTTGATGACGATCAAACCCTCGGCGGCGATGCGGCTGGCTTTCTTATCGGCCTTGGCCTGACCGGCCTTACGCATTAATTCGACCGCCGCATCGATATCCCCCTGGACCTCCTGCAGGGCCTTCTTGCATTCCATCATCCCCGACCCCGTGCGCTCGCGCAGTTCCTTAACCAGCGTCGCCGTAATTTCCACCATGCTCGCGTACCTCAAAATTGCAATAAATTTACCGCATCCAATCTGAAACCGGACTGAACCGAACTCATTAAAAAGGCTCGCGAGCGACAAGCGCACGAGCCTCCTTGAAAAAACCCGGTATCGATCGGAAGATCAAACGCCATCGCCGGCCGGCAACATTTCTTCCTCCGGGATTTCGACGAATTCCTCTTCGGCGCGGCCCGAGGTCAGCACCGCGCGGCCTTCCAGCACCGCTTCCGCCAGACCGCCCACATAGAGCTGGATGGCGCGGATGGCATCGTCGTTGCCGGGGATGACATAGTCGATGCCGTCGGGCGAATTGTTGCTATCGACCACCCCAACCACCGGGATTCCCAGTTTGTTGGCCTCCTGCACGGCGATGCTTTCGTGGCCGACGTCGATCACGAACAGCGCATCCGGCAGGCTGGCCATGTCCTTGATGCCGCCCAGGCTGCGTTCCAGCTTGTCCATGTCTCGCCGCAAGCCGATGACTTCCTTCTTGGCCAAGCGTTCGAAGGTGCCGTCCTGGGCCATTAATTCCAGATCCTTAAGCCGTTTGATCGACTGGCGGACGGTCTTGAAATTGGTCAGCATGCCACCCAGCCAGCGGTGGTTGACATACGGCATGCCGCAGCGGAGCGCCGCCTCGGCGGTCGCCTCGCGCGCCGAGCGCTTGGTGCCCACCAGCAGGGCCTTGCCGCCCTTGGAGGCCAGCCGCCCGATAAAATTCAGCGATTCCAGGTACAGCGGCAGGGTCTTTTCCAGATTGATGATGTGGATCTTGCTACGCGCCCCGAAGATATACGGGGCCATTTTGGGGTTCCAGTAACGGGTCTGGTGGCCGAAGTGCACGCCGGCCTCCAGCATCTGGCGCATGGAAATGGTCGCCATTGCTGAAAATTCTCCTTAGGGATTTAGGGTTAAGCCTCCATTCGCCCCAGGCGGCGACCCCTCGTGGGGGCACCCGGCCACCCGTGCCGGCGAATGTGCGAAGTGTGTGCGCTGCTAGAATGTTTGCCTAAAAGGCGCGCGCTTTATAACATGGATCGGTCAGGAAAACCAAATGAACCGCCGCCCGCCGGCATGGTCCCAAATCCCGCGGCCCGCTCTGGATGCCGCCCCCTTGCCCGTAGCTCATACGCCCGTAGACCGATACCATGTTCCAGACGACCCCCAGAAAATCGATGAGCATCACCCTCAAGACACCGGAAGAAATCGAAAAGATGCGCGTCGCCGGTCGGCTGGCCGCCGAGGTGCTGCACATGATCCAGGCTCACGTGCGGGAGGGGATCGCCACCGAGGAGCTGGATCGGATCTGCCATGAGCACATCGTCGGCGCCCAGCAGGCGATCCCTGCCCCGCTCAACTATCGCGGTTTTCCCAAATCCATCTGCACGTCGATCAATCATGTGGTCTGCCACGGTATCCCCGGGCCGAAAAAGCTGAAAAAGGGCGATGTACTCAATATCGACATTACGGTGATCAAGGACGGCTATCACGGCGACACCAGCCGGATGTTTTATGTCGGCGTCCCGCCGGTCGCCGCGCAGCGCGTCTGCCGGGTGGCTTACGAATGCCTGTGCATCGGCATCGATATGGTGCGGCCCGGCATCCGTCTCGGCGACATCGGCCACGCCATCCAAAAGCACGCCGAGACCCAGCACTGCTCGGTGGTGCGCGAGTACTGCGGCCACGGCATCGGCCGCGAATTCCACGAAGAACCGCAGGTGCTGCACTACGGCGAACCCGGCGCCGGCGTCGAACTGGTCCCCGGCATGATCTTCACCATCGAACCGATGATCAACGCCGGCAAACGACACGTCAGGTTGCTGCCCGACGGCTGGACCGTGATCACCAAGGATCACGGCATTTCCGCTCAATGGGAGCATACCGTGCTGGTGACCGAAACCGGCCACGAAGTCCTCACGCCGCACCCAGCCGATCCGTTTTAAGCACCCGCCATACTCCGGAAGATCCCATGGCCGCCATCGACATCGCTTTCCCGCCCGCCGCCGCGCCGACGTCCGCCGCCCGCGCCGAACTGCCGCCGGACAGCTTGCGGCAAGCCCAGATCGCTCTGTTCGATGCGGCGGCTTTCGCGGGCGATCCGGACGTGGTCACCAACCCGCTGGCCGTGTTCCGGACCCTGCTCAAACAGAGCGACGCCCGGCTCAGGGAACTGTTCCAGCAAGGCGTTCCCGCCCACGAACTGGTGCCTGCCCGCGCCGACCTGATGGACGAGTTGCTGCGGTGCGTCTGGCGGCGGTTTTTCGAGGACGACACCCCGGATCTGGCGCTGGCGGCGGTCGGAGGCTACGGCCGCGGCGAGCTGCATCCGGGCTCGGATGTGGACATCATGATCCTGCTGGACGAACGGACGCTGGAAGCCCGCCGTTCCGGGCTGGAAGATTTTCTGACTTTTCTGTGGGACATCGGCCTGGAAGTCGGACACAGCGTGCGCACGCTCGAGGACTGCGTCCGCGAAGGCGCCGCCGACATCACGGTCGCCACCAGTCTGATGGAGGCGCGATTGCTAACCGGCGCATCGGCGCTGTTCGAGCAGATGCGCGCCGCCACCGGCCCCGACCGCATCTGGCCGGACGCCGCCTTCTTTGAATCCAAGCAGCGAGAACGCTGCCAGCGCTGTCATAAATACAACGAAACTGCCTTCAACCTGGAACCCAATATCAAGGATGGCCCCGGCGGGCTGCGCGACATGCAGATGATCGGCTGGGTGGCCAAACGGCATTTCGGCGCCAGCACCCTTCAGGAACTGGTGAGTCACGGCTTCCTCAGCCCGAGCGAATACGACGAACTGATCGATTGCCGCAACTTTCTCTGGCAGGTGCGCTTCGCCCTGCACACGCTGAACGGCCGCCGCGAAGACATGCTGCTGTTCGACCACCAGCGCCGGATCGCCCAGCAGTTCGGCTATCGGGATCACGATCACAACCTGGCGGTCGAGCAGTTCATGCAGCGCTACTACCGCACCGTCAACGCGCTCGGCCGGCTGAACGAGATGCTGCTGCAACTGTTCGAGGAAGCGATCCTGCTGGCCGACGAACCGGGCGAGCCGCAACCCATCAACCGCCGCTTCCAGGTCCGCCGCGGCTACCTGGAAGCGACCCAGCCCAACGTGTTTCTGCGTTACCCGTTCGCGCTGCTGGAAATTTTTCTGATCCTGCAGCAACACCCCGAAATCAAGGGCCTGCGAGCCTCCACCATCCGCCTGATCCGCGATCACCGGCCGCTGATCGACGACAAGTTCCGCAACGACGTGCGTCCGCGCAGCCTGTTCATGGAAATCCTGCGCCAGCCGCACGGGGTGACGCTGCAACTGCGGCTGATGAACGCCTACGGCGTGCTGCCGGCTTACCTGCCGGAATTCGGACATATCGTCGGGCGGATGCAGTACGACCTGTTCCACGCCTACACCGTCGACCAGCATATCCTGTTCGTGGTGCGCAACCTGCGGCGGTTTTTCCTCCCCCAGTTCGCCCAGCAGTTCCCGGAATGCAGCACGATCATGGAGCAACTGCCCAAACCGGAGCTGCTCTACATCGCCGGCCTGTACCACGACATCGCCAAGGGGCGCGGCGGCGATCATTCCATCCTGGGCGCCCAGGACGCCGAACGGTTCTGTCGCCAGCACGGGCTCAGCAGTTTCGACACCCGGCTGGTGGCCTGGCTGGTGCGCCACCACCTGACGCTATCGCTGACCGCGCAGAAGAAAGATATCCACGACCCGGACGTCATCCATCAATTCGCCCTGCAAATGGGCGATCAGATGCATCTGGATTATCTTTACCTGCTCACGGTCGCCGATATCCGCGGCACCAATCCCAATCTGTGGAACACCTGGCGGGCGTCGCTGCTGTGGACGCTATATAAGGCCACCCGCCAGGCATTGCGGCGCGGGCTGGACCACCTGATCGACAAGGAGGAGCGCATCCGCGAAGCGCAGGCGCAGGCACGGCAACGGCTGCACGCCACTAAAATCGATGAGAAACGCATCAACCGGGTCTGGGAAGGTTTCGGCGATGACTACTTTCTGCGCCATTCCGCCGACGAGATTGTCTGGCATACCCGCGCGATTCTCAAAAAGGGGCGCAACGAACGCCCGCTGGTCATGGCCCGCGACGATCCCGGTCGGGGCGGCACCGAGGTGTTCATCTACACCCGCGACCAGGACAATCTGTTCGCGCTGATCACCTCCATTCTCGACCAGTTGGGGCTGACCATCCTCGACGCCCGCATCATCACCGGCCACTGCGGTTACACTCTGGACAGCTTCACGGTACTGGAGGATTCCGGTTCGCCGATTCGCGACCGGCGGCGGATCAAGGAAATCACCACGACCCTGCTCCACCATCTGAATCGACCGGAAGTCATGCCTCCCCCGCCCAGCCGCCACATCTCACGGATTCAGAAGGCGTTTCAGATACCCACCTGGGTTTCGTTCCGGGAGGATCGCACCAACGGCCGCACCCTGGTGGAACTGGTGTCCTGGGACCGGCCGGGGCTGCTGAGCCGGGTCGGTCAAGCCTTCATGGAATGCGGGGTGCAGGTGCACAACGCCAAGATCGCCACCATCGGCGCTCGGGCCGAGGACGTGTTTTTCGTCACCGACCGCGAAAACCGACCCTTGAATAACCCGATAAAATACGCGGCGCTGAGAGCGGCGCTGGTCGAACAACTGGATTCGGGCGAGGAGTGAACGTCATGGCGCCCTTGCCCGCGACTCCGCCCGCGCCGGTCCATACCCGCAGGAGATCCCCGACCATGTCCCTGCGTTCGAGATTCGCCCTGCCCGTGCTGGGCCTGATCCCGCTCGTCGTTGCCACCCCCGCCATCGCCGCCGAGGTCATCCCCAAGGACGGCCCCTGCCCCAGCGGCTATCACGCCCAGGGCAACTACTGCGTCGGCAACCAGGATCACCCGCCCGCCGCCGTCCCCAAGGACGGCTCCTGCCCCAGCGGCTATCACGCCCAGGGCAACTACTGCGTCGGCAACCAGGATCACCCGCCCGCCGCCGTCCCCAAGGACGGCTCCTGCCCCAGCGGCTATCACGCCCAGGGCAGCTACTGCGTCGGCAACCGGCGCTGAGTCTGTCCCCGGCCACCACCCAGGGCGCTCCCATCAAACCCCTCGCCACGGACGAACAACCGGCGGTGAGCGTCGAGCTAATCCCATCCCACATCGCCGGCGCCAGCTTGATTTTATAGCTGCCCGCCGTGGGCAGGCTGTAATTATAACTGTACATTCCTGCACGGATTTTTCATCAACTGCTACTACACTGATTAAAGGTTCGCCCCCCAGATTTGCACCCACCCAAAACCAGGGATCGAACCGTCCTTCCCCCTCGAATCCCAAGGAGAAAGATTCATGCTCGGTGTCATCGGCATTATCGTTTCGCTGGGTCTGCTGATGTACCTCGCCTATCGAGGCATCAACGTGCTGGTACTGGCCCCGCTCATGGCCCTGCTGGCGGTCATGGTCGGCGGTGGCTTCGATGTATTGCTGCCCACCTACACCCAGATCTTCATGAAAGAACTGGGCGGCTATCTGATCAAGTTCTTTCCCCTGTTCCTGCTGGGCGCGATCTTCGGCAAGCTGATGGACGACTCCGGCTCGGCCCGCAGCATCGCCCACTGGATCGTCGCTCGGGTCGGCAAAGAGCGCGGCATCCTCGCCATCGTACTGTCCTGCGGCATCCTGACGTATGGCGGCGTGTCGCTGTTCGTGGTCGCGTTCGCCGTCTATCCGATCGGCGCTGCCCTGTTCCGCGAGGTCGGGATGCCCAAACGTTTCATCCCCGGCGCTATTGCCCTGGGCTCCTTCACCTTCACCATGACCGCCCTCCCCGGCACACCGGCCATCCAGAACGCCATCCCCGCGCCGTTTTTCGGCACCAATACCTTCGCCGCGCCGGGCTTGGGCGTCATCGGCGGCCTGATCATGCTGATCGGCGGCACGTTGTGGCTGCATATCCGCGCCAAGCGGGCCATGGCCGCCGGCGAAGGGTACGGCGAGCACCCCCACGAAGGCTTGGACACCAAGGGCGATCTGGAACACAGCCCTCCATTCTTCATCGCCCTGTTGCCGATCCTGCTGGTGATCGGCTTCAATGCCCTGTTCACCTATGTGGTATTCCCCAACACCAGCTTCGATATCCTGGCCGACCCCAAATACGGCGCCACGAAACTTTCGGCGGTGGCTGGGTTGTGGTCGATCATCGTCGCCCTGGTGATCGCCATCGTGTTCATCGTCGTCGTCCACTGGCGGCACTGGCGCAACGTGGTCGAATCGCTCAACACCGGCACCATGGGTTCGTTGTTGCCGATTTTCAACACCGCCTCCGAAGTCGGCTACGGCAACGTCATCGCCTCCTTGCCGGCCTTCCTGGTGGTCAAAAACGCCGTTTTGGGCATCTCCGATAACCCGCTGATTTCGGAAGCCGTGGCGGTCAACGTCCTGGCCGGCATCACCGGTTCCGCCTCCGGCGGTATGAGTATCGCCCTCAGCGCCCTGGGCGCCCATTACCTGGAATTGGCCAACGCCGCCGGCATCAGTCCGGAACTCCTGCACCGGGTCGCGGTGATGTCCTCCGGCAGTTTCGACTCGCTGCCCCATAACGGCGCGGTGATCACGCTGCTGAGCATTTGCCGGCTGACCCACCGGCAATCCTACTTCGATATCTTCATGGTTTCGGTCGCCATCCCGGTGAGCGCCCTGGTGGTGGTCATCACCCTGGGAACGATGTTCGGCAGCTTCTGACCTGGAGCCGTCGCCGGTGCTAACGGGCGACGGCTCCCACCGCATAACGAGGAACAACCTCATGCAGCATCCCCTGCTCACCTCACTCCACATCCCCGAACGCGGCAAGGTGGTCAGCGCCCGCGAGGCCGTGAGCCTGATCCGCGCCGGCGATACGGTAGCCACCAGCGGTTTCGTCGGCACCGGCTTCGCCGAAGACATCGCCTGCGCCGTCGAGGAACTGTACCTGACCCCCGACGTGCCCACGCCGGACAAACCCCGCGCTCTAACCCTGGTCTACGCCGCCGGCCAGGGCGACGGCAAAACCCGTGGCCTCAATCACTTCGGCCACGAGGGGCTGGTCAAACGCATCATCGGCGGGCACTGGGGGCTGGTGCCGAAGCTGCAAGCACTGGCGGTGGCCAACAAGATCGAAGCCTGGAACCTGCCGCAGGGCGTGATCACCCATTTGTACCGCGACATCGCCGCCGGCAAGCCGGGGACGCTGACCCGGGTCGGGCTGGGCACTTTCGTCGATCCGCGCCACGGCGGCGGCAAGCTCAACGCCCGCACCGAGGAAGATCTGGTCGAACTGATGGTGATCGGCAATCAGGAGCACCTGTTTTACAAAGCGTTTCCGATCCATGTCGGCATCATCCGCGCCACCACCGCCGACATCGACGGCAATTTGACGATGGAAAAGGAGGCGCTGACGCTGGAATCGCTGGCGATCGCCACGGCGGCGCGCAATTCCGGCGGGATCGTCATCGCCCAGGTCGAACGGGTGGCCGAGCGCGGCTTCCTGCGACCCAAGGACGTGCGGGTGCCGGGCATCCTGGTGGATTGCATCGTGGTCGCGCCGCCGGAACGCCACTGGCAAACCTTCGCCACGCCGTACAACCCGGCGTTCTCCGGGGAAATCAAGGTGCCGCTGGCCTCGATTCCGCCCATGCCGATGAGCGAGCGCAAGATCATCGCCCGCCGCTCGGCGCTGGAGCTGGCGATGAACGCCGTCGTCAATCTCGGGATCGGCATGCCCGAAGGCGTGGCCAACATCGCCGCCGAGGAGAAGATCATCGATCTGCTGACCCTGACCGCCGAGCCGGGCGTGGTGGGCGGCATTCCCGCCGGCGGGCTGGATTTCGGCGCCGCCACCAACGTCCAGGCGATCATCGACCAGCCCAACCAGTTCGATTTCTACGATGGCGGCGGGCTGGACATCGCGGTCCTGGGGCTGGCTCAGGTCGACCGGCAGGGCAATCTCAACGTATCGAAATTCGGCCCGCGCATTGCCGGCGCTGGCGGCTTCATCAACATCAGCCAAAATGCCCGCAAGGTGGTGTTCGCCGGGACGTTCACCGCCGGTGGGTTGGAGATCGCGGTGGAGGACGGTCAGTTGCGCATCCGGCGCGACGGGGGAACCGCCAAGTTCGTCGAGACGGTCGAACAGCGCACGTTTAGCGGCGAGATCGCCTGTCGCGGCAACCAGCCGGTGCTGTACGTCACCGAGCGGGCGGTGTTCCGTCTGACCCCGGAGGGACCGGAACTGATCGAGATCGCGCCGGGGATCGACCTGGAACGCGACGTGCTGGCGAAGATGGCGTTTCGACCGCGCATCAGCCCGGATCTCAGACCGATGGACGCCCGCGTTTTCCGGGAAGGGCCGATGGGCTTGCGCGATCTGCTGGCGGCGCGGCCACTCGATCGACGCCTGTCCTACGACCCGGCCAAGAACCGGTTTTTCCTCAATTTCGAGGGCCTAGCGGTGCGCAGCCACGACGATATCGAGCGCATCCGGGCGGCGGTGCGCGATCGGGTCGAACCGTTGGGCAAGAAAGTGTTCGCCATCGTCAATTACGATAATTTCTCGATCACCCCGGAATTGATGCAGGCGTACACGGACATGGTGAGCGACGTGGTGCAGCGCTATTACTTGGGCGTGACCCGCTACACCACCAACACTTTCCTGAGAGCCCAGCTTGGCGATGCCCTGCGCCAGCGCGATCTTGCGCCCCAACTTTACGAAACCGCCGCCGAGGCGGCGGCGCGGCTCGATCCGTCCAAGGCGTCCAAGGGGAGCGCCTGAGCGACAGCGCGGGCCTGCCATCCATGGCGGTGCGCTGGCCCGTCTTTTTGCGTCCGCTATCCGCGTCGGCGAAAATTGTTTATCGTCGTCGCTCCGGCGAGTGGAGTAAATTTCGATGATTCTCTTGAGGTTGGCATAGATGGTTAAGTGGAGTATAAACTTAAGCCCAACTTGACTCCGCTTTGCTCCACAAGCACGCTTTATATTCGACACGGGACTCAACAACCACCGGCTGAAAGCCGGTGGGTTGAAGTAACGGACTGAAAGTCCATATGCGCGTCGACTGAACGACGCGCCTTAAGGTTCAACCCGGAAGTCACGGGCCGGATCGGGTTCAAAGTGATGATCCAAGTACTCCTTAATCATGTCTTCCGTCATATCCCCCACCGTCACACAAAAATAGCCCTGTGCCCAAAAATGCCGTCCCCAGTAACGCTTCTTCAATTCCGGAAATTCCTCAAACAACGTGCTCGCTGATCGCCCCTTGACATGACGTATCCATGTCACTGACTGATAGCTCCGGTGGCGCTGAGACGAGAATATGCACATGATCTTTGCTCACTACCCCTTTGATGATCCGAATCTCAAAGGCTTCGCAGGTCTGCCGAACCCGTTCTCGAACTCGCTGATCAACATCCCCGATCAATACTTTGTAACGATACTTCGTCACCCACACAAGATGATATTCAATCTTGTAAACCGTGTGGCTCCCATACCGATAGTCCATCTCGACCCCCTTGACTGGTTGCTAATGTGTTCAGCAACTCTACCAGTCAGGGCTGGAGATGAAATCTACACGCCTAAAGGCGGGGGTTTTTAACCTTATACTGTTTATGATTAGATTTTATTATAATATTCGTTTACCCTACTTTGTTGATCCAGTCATGAGTCGCTCATTACAAGTCGAAATCCGCGAATCCGCCGAAGAACTAAAACGCATAATGAATGAACAAACTCGCGCCAAGTTTCGAGAGCGATTACAAATTCTGTATTGGATTAAAAGCGAGATTTTTCATTCTTTGCAAGAGTTATCGGATCATTTGGGGCGGTCGAAATCCGTCATTGTCAAGTGGCTCAAAGTGTATCGTACCCAAGGCTTGATCGGGCTGTTGCAGTGGAATTATCATGGTGGCCGTCGTTCGAGGATGACCGAAGTGATGAGAGAAGCACTCCAGCGCCGTCTGGACGATCCGACCCATGGATTTCATAGTTACGGACAAATCCAGCAGTGGCTTCTCCAGGAATACGAGGTCGATATTCCTTATTCAACAGTGCATCAAGTCGTTCGCTATCAACTCAAAGCGAAACTCAAAGTGGCGCGGCCAACGAGCGTTCATCGCCATGAAGAGGCGGTGGTTTCTTTTAAAAAAACTTCCACGACAACTTGAACTAATTGATATTCTTCAGCAAGTTGAAAATGAAGCGGTCCGGCCTATACGCTATTGGTGCCAAGATGAAAGCCGCTTTGGATTAAAGACGATAACTCGGCGGGTCATCACCACACTGGGGATCAAGCCAGTCGGTCCAGTTCAATGGACCTTTCAATCATTTTGGCTCTATGGCGCCATTGAGCCACTGAGTGGCGAAAACTTCTTTTTGGAATTTTCCCATTTAGATGCGGATTGCTTTCAGTGGTTTTTGAATGAATTTTCTAAAACTTATCCGCACAGCCTCAATGTAATTCAATTGGATAACGGTCGCTTTCATTCTGCTAAAAAAC
>JAPUDV010000010.1:0-4529 GCA_027492875.1 Candidatus Competibacteraceae bacterium
CTGTCCGTGGTACGGCTGGGCAGCCTGCCGGCGGGGCACGGTTTGAACCAGTTACTCCCGCTCGCCAGCCAGGTCGAAGGTTTGCCGGTATTCGAGAACCTGATCAATGCCTGCTCGGGGGCCGATGGCGCCCGCGCCCTGCATCAGGCACTGGATCAGTACATTATCCTGCACCCAAACCATCCCTATCCGCTGCGCGTGGCCCTGATCAACCCGCCGCAGCCCGAAAATTTGATGATGGAACTGGTGCGACTGCTCAACGATCCGCGTTATCGGGGCGGGCAGAAGCTGGCGGCGGTCGATGCGGCGATCTATGCCACTGGCCAACACGCGGATCGCCTGCGCGCCGCATTGAGTTTCAGCGATACCCGCAAGGAGGACGAGGTGCAGGAAAAAATCGCCGCCGACCGCCTTCATCTGCATTTGGACGAAACCTGTCTGAGCGATGAACCGCCGCACCTGGGCGACATCGTGAACCGGATCAAGGCGCGGCCCTGCCATGTCGCGGCGATTTTCGACGAATCCACCATCCGCCTGCGCCAGCGAGGCGCGGGGCGGAATTTGCCGATGAGTCCGCTCTGCATCCGCTACGACGTGCAACTGGACCGCCGTTCCGGTCGTATCGAACTGCGCCCGCAACCGGGCGAATCGCCGTTCAGCGAATTCCTGTTGTTGATGAACGAATTGGAGGGCAACCAGCGGGACGTGACTCCCCATGCCTACGCCGACGCCGAAGCGCTGGCCCAGACTGCCGATGAAATTCTGCAAGGCGATCATCCCGCCGCCCGCTGGCTGTTTCTCGCCGACCGGGCGCTGCCGTCCGAAGCCGGAATGCGTTCGGTACGAATCTGGGAACGACGCGAAGGGATGCGCGATACCTTTCTGGCGGCGCGGGATTTTGGCGCGCTGGCCCGCCTGATTCGGCCTGTATTTGCCCACCCGCTCAATCTGACGGTGACCCCGGAACACATGAGCCGTTTACTGCATCAGGGCGCACGGCTCTTGGGCAGCGGGGTGCTGGACATCATCCGAAAGCAGGATGGGCAACCCGATCAGAAGAAGGTCATCGGCTTCGCCGGTCTGCTGTTCGCCGCCCGCGACTTGCAGCGCCGTTATCCGGGCGCACTGGTACTCTCCGTCGATCACCCGCTGGCGCGGCTCTGGCTGCGGGCGGGGAAGCGGGCGCTGGAGGATCGTTGCGATTTGCTGGTCTTGTGGAAAGACGAGACGGCGGCAGCGTTCCATCTAATTGCGGTGGAGGTCAAGGCATCGAATAACGATCAGATCGAGACCGCCCGCTTGGCTCATGCCGTGGAACAGATCGGCAATACCTTGGAGGCGGTGGAAGACGGACTCGCCGCCGCCTCGCTCCAGTCGCGCTCGCCTCTCTCCATCCCTCGTTGCGAAATGTTGAAACAGACGCTGGCCCGCGCCGCGCAAGCACGTTCCGGCGATGGGGCGATGGATCGTGCCAACCGCCTGCGCTGGGGCGGCTGGCTGGTGGAACTGTTCGCCGTGGATGCAGGAAAGATGCCGCATGTCCAGATCAGCGGCGATGTGATCAGCGTGCTCTTACGCCGGGAAGCGGTGGGAGTTGCGGAATCCCTGAAACCGGCAATTCAATGACCGGTCATTCATCGAATACTCGGTCTGCCGGAAGTCGACAACCTGTTGAACTGGGAACCCTCCGCGCTCGCTGCCATTACGCCCGCTCGCCCTGTCTCCGCAATCGAGACGACCGCTGCCTCGGAAACATCCCCAGTCTTGTCGGCGCCCGATCCGGTTTCACTCCCAGAGGCATCAACCCCCCTCCGGTCGCCGACTCCTCCGCACGCTCCGGTCCCGGATCGCGTGCAGACGGCGGCAGCGCCTACCGCTCCATCCAATCCGGCAACCGGGAAAATCTGGCCGCCCCCGGTCAATGCCTTGGGTATGATCGGCCAAAGTGAAACCGTGGAGCGTCTGGTGGAACAGGCTTTGTTCTCGAAAGAAACCGGCGAACGCTTCCCGGACACGCTATTGGTGGGTCCAGCCGGAGTGGGCAAAACCACTTTGGTGCGGAAAATCGGCGCCATGCTATTAAACCGCGAACCGATTTTCTTGAGCGGTTCCGATCCGCGCCGCCCCGGTGACCTGCTGGAACGGCTTACCCAGGAAGGATTGGTTCCCAATGCAAGCGGGACAGCAATGGTGTCAATTGATCCTTGCCTGGTCTTCATCGATGAAGTGCATAGCATTCCAAGTTCGATAGCGACGGCTCTCCTGAGTGCAATGGATGATGAACGGATCACCACCATCGAAGGTAGGCGCTACCACTTCAATCGAGTCGTGTTTCTGCTGGCGACCACGGATCAGGGCAAGCTGTCGGAAGCTTTCCAAAGCCGGCCCCATAAGACTTGGTTGCGCCCGTACACACTGCATGAAGTGGCCGGCATCATTTGGCTGCACGGCAGAGATTGCCTGGATGGCGCAGAACTGTCGCGCGAAGCCTGCTACGAAATTGCCGCCCGGATGCGTTGCAATCCGCGCCGTAGCGTCCGCGCCCTGAGTGAGGTTCTCCGCAAACACTATTTCACCCGCCTGTTGCGGGAAACGGGTAATAGACCGCCATTCATTGAAGTTGCGGCCATCATGACGGCCGCGAACATCGCGGCGTTCTACGAATCGCAGGGTATCGATTACAACGGCCTCGACGATGTGGCCCGTCGCTTCCTGCATTATCTCAAACAGCACGGTGCGGTTTCGGAAGCTACCTTGAGTCAGGCGCTGGGTTTGACGCACCGACAGGATTTCGTGGAAACGGCGGAATATCTGGTGCGCCTGGGTTTGATCGAAACCTCGTCGGCGGGACGGAGTTTAACACGGGAAGGAAGACAGTATTTGAACGCCAGCCCGCCACCCGATTTGCGCGACCGGATTTCGCGAGCGATGTAGCTTGAGAGGAAAATGCCGTCATGACCGTCAACGATACCCTGGTTGCCTTCACGCTGCTGGTGGCGATTGTCACGGTACTGGTCGGGGTGCTGGCGTATTGGGAATTTAGCCAGCTTAAAGCCCTGCGCCAGGAACTCCAACTGTTCCAAATCGAACTACGTCAACGGCTGTTCCGCGCTCAAAAGGCACAGCAACGCATCATTGCCAGTTACGGCATGGCCGATCCCGTGCAGCGGATCGCCCTGTTGAAATCCGCCATAGACGCCGATCCCGATAGCTTCAACGGCTACAACGCCCTGGGCTATGCCTATCTGGATCAAGACGACCTGCACGCCGCTATTGCCGCCTTCAAGGAAGCCACGATCCGCCATGCCGACGCTAAGGAAGGCTATTTCGATCTGGCCGAAGCCTATCGACGGCTCGGTCGAATCGACCTGTGCAAAGCCGCACTGGAACAGGCGGTCAAACACGATCCGACCGCGAAAGATGATTTGGCCAACGACGCCCGGTTCCAGAACCTCTAGCCAGCACCGGTCCATCCGACGGTCCATGTGGTCGAATTTGTCGGGTGATGTGGCTTGAGCAGGGATTTCAACGAAGAAGCAGTTTCATCAACATAAACATCGCCACCGCCACGATCATGCCGGCGAACAGCTTTTGCAGGGTTGGGCCGGCGATGCGTTTACCCATCGCGATGCCCAGCACCATGCCCGCCAGCCCGCCCAGCACGAAGCCGGTCGTGATCCCGGTATCCAACCGGTGGCCGGCCATGACATGGGACAGCAAGCCGATGGCGCTGATGATGGCGATCACCCACAACGAGGTGGCGACCGCCCGCCGCATCGGTAGAGAGGCGATCAACACCAACGCCGGCACGATCAGAAAGCCGCCACCCACGCCGAACAGTCCGGACAGCAAGCCGGTCGTGGAGCCGGTCGCCGCCAACCGCACCGCGCAGCGTGAGGTGAATTGCAACTGACCGCCGGGGGCGTAGCGGCAGGCGGGTCCGGCCGTATCGTCGTTCTGATCGGCACCCACGCGAACGATGCGGGTTTCCTCCGGCCGACGGCTGGCCTGTCGCCACATGCGGAACGCCACCGCCAGCATCAGCAGGGCAAAACCGGTCAGTAGCGCCGCCTCGGGAAATCGTGGGCTCAGCCAAGCGCCCAGCGGCGCGCCGGCGATGCCGGACAGGCCGAAGATCAGCGCGGTGCGTGGTTCGGCATCGCCGTCGCGCAACCGCGCCAGTCCGCCACCCAGCGCGGTGGCGCCGACCGCCGCCAGCGAAATCACCACCGCCGCGTGCGCCGGTACCTGCATGCCGTACACCAACAACGGCACGGCGAACACGGAACCGCCGCCGCCGGTCAGGCCCAGGGAAAAGCCGACGATCAGGCCAAAGAGCAGACTAAGAGTCATGCGGTCAAGGGTTCGGAGAGATCAGGGCTCAGGGCGACATGCCGGTTGCCGGGACCCGAATGAAAACGGCGTTCGCGCCCGATCTGCGGATCGTGGCGCGAACCCCCCAGTGGGGGCCCGCGACCCCCCGCCGCGCGCACACCGCGGGCCCCCCGCCACCATCAACCCGGCGGGAC
>JAPUDV010000010.1:4539-28033 GCA_027492875.1 Candidatus Competibacteraceae bacterium
TCCGGGCGTGGGCGCCGCCCCCACCCCGCCCGGCGGGGCCCCCCGCGCGGGGGGGCGCGCCCCCCCCCCCCCCGCTTTCGGCTCCGGCATCAGCCGGCCGCGATCAGACCTCGGCCCAGCCGAATACTTCCACGGTGCGGAACAGATCGCTGTCGGTCACCATGCCGACCGGTTTGCCATCCATCTCGACCACCACCCGGCGCACGTTGGCCGCGGCCATCCGCTGGGAGGCATCGGACAGCGACATTTCGCGCTTGACCGTCACCAGCGGCCGGGTGGCGATTTCGCCGACCTGGGTGCGCGCCGGCGAGCGGTTGGCGCTGATGACCTTCTTGAGCACGTCGCGGTCGGTCATGATGCCCCATTGGCCGCTGGCATCGGGCTCGACCATGACCGCGTTCACACCCTTTTCGATCATCTGGTGCATGGCGACGTTGACCAGCTCGTCGTTCCTGACTTTGACCACCGGCGACATGATACCGCCCACCGTGGTCGGCATGCGGCCGGACGCGAGCATCGCCTGCAGGGGATCGGCCACGCGCTGTGCTTCCAGAACGCGGCGCTCGGCTTCGAGTTCCCGACGGCGCTGTTCAGCCTCGGCGCGCAAGGTGGCGCCGTGCGCCTTGATCTTGGCAATGATCAAGTCGCCGAACTTGCTGGTCGATACTTCGGTGCCGCCATCCATCTGCCGGGCAAAGTCGTAGGTGACGGTCTTGTCGGCGATTACCTGGGTCAGCGCGATTTCGATCAGGTCGGCGGCTTCCTTCCAACCCATGTATTGCAGCATCATCACGCCGGACAGCATCAGCGAGCCAGGATTGACCTTGTCCAGATTGGCGTACTTGGGTGCGGTGCCGTGGGTGGCTTCGAACACGGCGATGTGGTCGGCCATGTTGGCGCCCGGCGCGATGCCGATGCCGCCCACTTCCGCCGCCACCGCGTCGGAAAGGTAGTCGCCATTCAGGTTCATGGTGGCCAGCACCGAGAACTCTTCCGGTCGCAGTTGCAGCAACTGGAAGATGATGTCGGCGATGCGGTCCTTGATCACCACCTTGCCGGGGGGTTGCTTGCCGCCGTAGACGCTGTAGAGGTCATTCTCGGTGATGGTCTGATCCGGGAATTCGTCGCGCGCCAGTTCGTAGCCCCAGTTCCGGAAGGCGCCTTCCGTGAACTTCATGATGTTGCCCTTGTGGACCAGGGTCACGCTGTCGCGGCCGTGGTCGATCGCGTACTGGATGGCCTTGCGCACCAGCCGCTTGGAGGCGAACGGCGAGATCGGCTTAATACCCAGGCCGGCGGCGTCGAAGAAGTTCGCGCCCATCTCCTCGCGTAGGAACTTGGCCAGCTTGGTGTTCTCGGGCGAACCGGACTGGTACTCGATGCCGGCGTAGACATCCTCGGTGTTCTCGCGGAAGATGATGACGTCCACTTTCTCGGGAAAGCGCACCGGCGAGGGTACGCCGGGGTAGTAACGCACCGGTCGGACGCAGGCGTACAGGTCCAGATCCTGGCGCAAGGCCACGTTCAGCGAGCGGAAGCCACCGCCGACCGGCGTGGTCAGGGGGCCCTTGATGGCCACGACCAGTTCCTTGATCGCTTCCAGGGTTTCATCGGGGAAATAGTTGCCGTCGTAGATCTCGGCGGCTTTCTCGCCCAGGAAGATTTCGCACCAGTGAATCTTGCGCTGGCCGCCGTAGGCTTCCTCGACCGCCGCATCCCAGACCCGCAGGGAGGCCTTGGTGATATCCGGACCGATGCCATCGCCTTCCACATAGCCGATGATCGGCTGATCGGGTACGTGCAGCTTGCCATCCTTGACGGTAATCTTTTCACCGCTCGTGGGAATGTGGATATGCTGGTAGGCCATGAAACCTCCTTCTCTTTTGGTTTCCACCGGGGTGTTGAATACTGGGGTGCGCGGCGGCCCGCGCGGGGCGAAAAAACGCGCATAAGCTACACGCAATCACGACTTATGTCCATGTCGGCCACGGGGCGGACAGGGCAAACGATAAAGCGCGCGATGAATCCCCCCCTGCGTCCGGGCTATACTTAACGGCCATTCATTCTCATCAGGCAACACCTTGGGGACGGCAGGCCGTCCCCTTCGAATTTTGGAGGCGCTTGTGCGCGATGTCTCGACCTTCCAGGGGCTGATCCTGGCTCTGCAAGACTATTGGGCCCGCCAGGGCTGCGTGCTGCTGCAACCTTACGACATGGAAGTGGGCGCGGGAACTTTCCACCCCGCCACCTTCCTGCGCGCCATCGGCCCCGAACCGTGGAGCGCCGCCTACGTGCAGCCTTCCCGCCGGCCGACCGACGGCCGCTACGGCGAAAACCCCAACCGCTTGCAGCATTATTACCAGTACCAAGTGGTCATCAAACCCTCGCCGCTCGATTTGCAGGATCTGTATCTCGGTTCGCTGGAAAACCTCGGTCTCGATCCGCTGGTTCACGACATCCGCTTCGTCGAGGATAACTGGGAATCCCCCACCCTGGGCGCCTGGGGCCTGGGCTGGGAGGTCTGGCTGAACGGCATGGAAATCACCCAATTCACCTATTTCCAGCAAATCGGCGGGCTGGACTGCAAACCGGTCACCGGGGAAATCACCTACGGCCTGGAACGCATCGCCATGTACCTGCAAGGAGTGGAAAGCGTCTACGATCTGATCTGGACCGACGGGCCGCTGGGCCGAGTCAGCTACGGCGACGTGTTCCACCAGAACGAGGTGGAAATGTCCACCTACAACTTCGAGTACGCCGACACGACCGCGCTGTTCGTCTGGTTCGATACCTGCGAGTCCGAAAGCAAGCGGCTGATCGAACTCGGCCTGCCCCTGCCCGCCTACGAAATGACCCTGAAAGCCTCTCACACCTTCAACCTGCTCGACGCCCGCAAGGCCATCTCCGTCACCGAACGCCAGCGCTACATCCTGCGGGTCCGCACCCTGGCGCGGGCGGTGGCCCATGCCTACCATGATGCCCGCGCCGCGCTGGGTTTCCCCATGTGCGCCCGCGCGGCCGCCCGCCTGGAGGAGGTGGCTCATGGCTGACACCCACGACCTGCTGATCGAAATCGGCACCGAGGAACTGCCGCCCAAGGCGCTGTCCAACCTGTCCCTGGCGTTCGAGCGAGGCATCGCCGACGGTCTGGAAAAAGCCGGCCTGGCCGGCGGTGCGATTTGCCGCTTCGCCACCCCGCGCCGGCTGGCGGTGCGGGTCGATCGACTTCCGGCGCGACAGCCCGACCGCCAACTCGAACGGCGCGGCCCGGCGCTGGGCGCCGCCTTTGGCCCGGACGGCCACCCCACCAAGGCCGCCGAGGGTTTCGCCCGCTCCTGCGGCGTGACCATCGCCGAATTGCAACGGCGGGAAACCGATAAGGGCGCGTGGCTGGTGCATGTCAATACCGAGCCGGGCGCGCCGACCGCCGATCTGATTTCACCCATCGTCGAGGCCGCGCTGGCGGCTCTGCCCATCCCCAAGCGGATGCGCTGGGGCGATCGCGACGACGAATTCGTGCGGCCGGTGCATTGGGTGGTGCTGCTGTTTGGCGCCGAGGTGATCCCCGCGACGATCATGGGTGTCCGCGCCGGCCGGGAGAGCCGCGGCCATCGCTTCCACCACCCGCAACCGATCCCGTTGACCGCGCCCGCCGACTATGCCCGGCAACTGGCCGACGAGGGCAAGGTGATCGTCGACTTCGACGAACGCCGCACCGTGGTTCGCGCCCGCGCCGTGGCGGTGGCCGCCGAACTAAACGGCGTGGCGGTCATCAAGCCCGAACTGCTCGACGAAGTTACGGCACTGGTGGAATGGCCGGTGGCGCTGGCCGGCAACTTCGAGCGGCGTTTTCTGGACGTGCCGGCCGAGGCATTGATCAGCACCATGCAGGATAACCAGCGTTACTTTCCGGTGGTGGACGCGCACGGCCGGTTGCTGCCGCATTTCATCACGCTGGCCAACCTGGAAAGTCGTGACCCCGCCCAGGTGCGGGCCGGCAACGAACGGGTGATCCGCCCGCGCTTCAGCGACGCCGAATTTTTCTGGAATCAGGATCGCGGCAAACCGCTGGCGGCGCGGCTGGAGCTGTTGAAGCATGTGGTGTTCCAGCAGCGGCTGGGCACCGTGGCCGACAAGAGCGCGCGGGTGGCGGCGCTGGCGCGCTTCATCGCCGAACAAAGACACGGCAACGCGGACTGGGCCGAACGGGCGGCTCGGCTGGCCAAGTGCGATCTGATGACCCAGATGGTGCAGGAATTTCCGGAATTGCAGGGCATCATGGGCCGCTATTACGCGCACCACGACGGGGAAGCGCCCGAAGTGGCCCAGGCCTTGGAGGAACAGTATTTGCCGCGCTTCGCCGGCGACCGACTGCCGGCGACCGCCACCGGCCAGAACCTGGCGCTGGCCGACCGGCTGGATACCCTGCTCGGCATCTTCGCCATCGGCCAGGCGCCATCGGGCGCCAAGGATCCGTTCGCGCTGCGCCGCGCTGCGCTGGGGGCGTTGCGCATCCTGATCGAGGGGGAACTGGATCTCAACCTGCTGGCTCTGCTGGAGCGCGCCGCCAGCCAGTTCGAGCCGGCCATCCGCGCCAAAAACGCCGTCGAGACCGTGTTTGACTTTATCGTGGAGCGGCTGCGTGGCTATTATCTGGATCAAGCCGTGCGTCCGGATACCTTCGAAGCGGTGCTGGAATGCCGGCCGCACCGGCCGCTGGATTTCGACCGGCGCACGCGTGCGGTCGGCGTCTTCCGCGACCGACCGGAAGCAGCCAGCCTGGCCGCCGCCAACAAGCGCATCCGCAACATCCTCAGGAAGGTGGATACGGTGCTGCCGTTCGAGGTGCGGCCCGATTTGCTGACCGAAGAAGCGGAGCAGACGTTGGCGGGGCGGTTGGTGGAACTGTCCTCGGAGACGATCCCGCTGATGGAGGCCGGCCTGTACGGCGATGCCCTGAACCGACTGGCCAGCCTGCGCGAGCCGGTGGATGCCTTTTTCGATCAGGTGCTGGTGATGGCCGAGGACCCGGCCGTTCGCGACAATCGTATCGCCCTGCTGAACGAATTGGGCAGCCTGTTTCTGCGCGTGGCGGATTTCTCGCGCTTGCAGGATTGAGAAAGGATGGAAATCGGTGGCGTCGGGCAGCGGTGCTGGATCAGCGGTTGCGCGTCGAAGACCGGAACCTGGCGAGGTTTCACGCGAAACAGCGATCCGGCTTCTTCCGTGCCAGACGCTCCGGTCGCCGGATCCTGTTTCACGTGAAACAGAGTTTGGCGGCGCCAATCGCGGTCAACGCCGCCGGCCGGATAGTTTCACGTGAAACATACCCGCAAGCTTGCACGGGCGAAAAAACACGACCAACCATGAAGCTGATCATCCTGGATCGCGACGGCGTCATCAATGAAGATTCCGACGCCTACATCAAATCCCCCGATGAATGGAACCCGATTCCCGGCAGCCTGGAAGCGATCACCCGTCTGAATCACGCCGGTTATCGCGTGGTGGTCGCCACCAATCAATCCGGGGTTGGACGCGGGTTGCTGGATCTGGAAACCCTCAACCAGATCCATCGAAAAATGCATCGGATGGTGCAGGAAGTCGGCGGGCACATCGAGGCGATTTTCTTCTGTCCGGATGTGGACGAGGCCAACCCCTTCCGCAAGCCCAACCCCGGCATGTTGCTGGAAATTGGCCGGCGGTTGAAATGCAGCCTGCAAGGAGCGCCGGTGGTGGGCGACAGCGTGCGCGACATCCGGGCGGCGCGGGCGGCAAACGCCCGGCCGCTGCTGGTGCGGACCGGCAAGGGCGCACGAACCCTGGAACGCGAAGCGGAAAGCTGCGCCAACGTGTTGGTGTTCGACGATCTGGCCACCGTGGCCGAGTATCTGGCAACTTACCATGAATGACTTTCGAACCGATTCGCTGCCCGCGCGCGCGGCCGCCAATTTCTCCACCATCAGCGTGTGGGCGCGCTCGCTGCTGTTCTCGCTCGGCATGCTGCTTTCGACCGGGGGGTGCGGGTTGGCGATCATTCTCGGCTTTGCCTTGCCCTTCGCCCGGCGCTACCGCCTGTCCCAGTTCTGGAGCCGCTTCAACATCTGGTGGCTGCGGGTCACCTGCCGGATCGATTATCGGGTGAGCGGAACCGAGCATATTCCCGACCGGCCGGTCATCGTGATGGCCAAGCACCAGTCCACCTGGGAAACCCTGTTCCTGAACCAGTACCTGCCGCCGATGGCGTGGGTGGTCAAGCGCGAGTTGCTGTGGCTGCCGTTTTTTGGCTGGGCGCTGAAGCTGTTGCGGCCGATCGCCATCGACCGTCAGGCCGGCACCTCGGCGGTCAAGCAGGTGATCCGGCAAGGCATCGAACATTTGCGGCAGGGCCAGTGGGTCTTGGTTTTTCCCGAGGGTACGCGCACCGCTCCCGGGGTTCGCAAACGCTACGGCATGGGCGGCGCGGTGCTGGCCACGCACAGTCGTTATCCGATCCTGCCGGTGGCGCACAATGCCGGGGAATTCTGGCCGCGGCGCGGTTTTCTCAAGCGTCCGGGCACCGTCCAGGTGATCTTCGGTCCCCTGATCGACAGTGAGGGCCGTTCGCCACAGGAGATCGGCCGGTTGGCCGAAGCCTGGATCGAAACCACCATGACGCGCATCGGGCCGGCGGTCGCGCCGCTGGCCCGTGAGTGACCGACCCAAGGAGCGATTTGCCATGGCCTTCACCAACGACCGACATACCGTCAAGCGCTTTGATTCGGAAATCAGTAGCCTGATCGAACAGGTTCTGGAAATGGCGCGCGCGGCCGAACAGCAGGTCGAGCAGGCGGTTACCGCGTTCAAAACCGGCAACGTCGAACTGGCGCGCGCGGTCGTGGTCGGCGACGACGTGCTGAACCGGCGTGATCTCGATATCGACCGGGCCTGTATTCGCCTGTTGGCCCGCCGCCAGCCAGTCAGTACCGACATGCGTCTGGTGATATCCATGAACAAGGCCGTCGCCGACTTGGAACGGGTCGGCGACGAAGCCAAGAGCATTGCCGAGAAAGCGCTGGCGATTCAAGCGCGCGGTGGCGAGTTGCACGAGGGCGTTGCCCGCGACATGGACCGCCTGGCCCAGGCCGCGATCCAGCGGTTCGTAACGGCGAGGGACACGCTGACCCAATTGAACATCGAGCAAGCCTGGCGGCTGGTGCGGCGCGAGGAAGATTCGGCGGAGGAGATGTTTCAGGATAACCTGCGCGCGCTCAGCGTGCACTCGCTGGAGGGCGGGCCGATGGTGGCGACGATTATCGATGTGGTACTGGCGTTCAAGGCGCTCAAGCGGGTCGCCGATCACGCCGATAACCTGGTCGAATATGTGATTTACATCGTCGAGGGGCAGGATATCCGGCACGCCAGTTGATCGGGGCCGGCGTTTTGGCGTTTATCGGGAGTTCGCGCGCCAACACGATCCGGCGAACGGAACGCGCAAGGCGCCGGCGAACGCCATGGATTCAGAACCTGTACAAAACGCCCTTCGCCCGGTGGGAGAGGGGTTGGGGGTGAGGGTTTTTTCGGCGCCAGCACCAGAGGCCGTGCAAAAATGCCTCTCAGTTCCCGGTCGGAAGCAAGGTCAGCCTCTCGCTCCGCCGTTGCCGCAATTCGCGATCCAGTTCGGCCAGCCGTTGCGGCGTTCCGATGTCGCGCCAGTCTCCCTTGTAATGTTCGCCGGTCACCTGCCCGTTCGTCATCGCCCGCCGCAGCAGCGGCCCGAGCGGAAAGCGGCCCGGCGCGCAGCCGGCGAACAGTTCTGGCCGCAGTATGCTGATCCCGCTGAAAGTTAGCCGCGCCGCGTCCGCTTGCTCCACTACCCCGTCGGCCCGCAAGGCAAAGTCGCCAGCGGGATGGTGCGGCGGATTATCGACCAGCACCAGGTGCGCCAGCCCGAACGACGCGGCAGGCAGGCGGACGAAGGGATAATCGGTCCACACATCGCCGTTAACCACCAGGAACGGCTCCGAACCGAGCAACGGCAGGGCCTGGAAAATGCCGCCGCCGGTTTCCAGCGCATCGGGCGGCTCCGGGGAATAGACGATGCGCAGCCCCCATGCCCCACCGTTGCCCAGCACCCCCGTCAGTTGCGCGCCCAAGTGGCCGGTATTGATCACCAGTTCGGTGATGCCCGCCGCTCGCAGCGCGGTCATTTGGTGGACGATCAACGGTCGGTCGGCGACCGGCAGCAGCGGCTTGGGCGTGTGATCGGTCAGCGGCCGCATTCGTTCGCCCCGCCCGGCGGCGAGGATCATCGCCTTCACGGCATGGGCTCCCAGCGGTCCACTCGCCGCGCCCGCAGCAACTCCCGCACGTCGGCCAGTTCGGCGTAACGGCCCGCCACTTCCAGTACGTAACCCAAGGTTCGGGGAATGTCGCGCAGGTAGCCGGTCTTGCCGTCGCGCAGGTTCAGGCGGGCGAAGATGCCGATGGCCTTGAGATGGCGCTGCACCCCCATCAGATCGAACCAGCGCAGGAACTGCCCGGCGTCGTCCAGGCCGCTCATGCCCAGCGCCCGCAGCCGCGCCCGGTAATCCAGCACCCAGCGTTCGACCTGCTCGCGCGGCCAGGCGATATAGCAGTCGCGCAGCAGCGAAACCAGGTCGTAGGTCACCGCGCCCACCACCGCGTCCTGAAAATCCAGCACGCCGGGATTGGCCGGATCGGTGACCATCAGGTTGCGGGAATGGTAATCGCGATGAACCCACACTCTCGGCTGTTCCAAAGCGTTGTCGGCCAGCAGGGCGAAGGTTTGATCAAGCGTTTGCTGTTCGTCCACGCGCAGCGCCAGGCCGAGCAGCCGCCCCAGAAACCAGTCGCGGAACAGCTCCATTTCCCGGAGCAGCAGCACCGAGTCATAGGGTGGCAACAGCGGCGAGCCGGGATCGCCGCCGGTTTGCAGTCGCGCCAGCGCCGCCAGCGCGTCGGCGTACAGGCCGGATACGCTCCCCGCGTCGAGTTCCGCCAGATACTGGCGGTTGCCGAGGTCGGTCAACAGCAGCAATCCCCGATCGAGATCGCCGGCCAGTATTTCGGGCACGTTCAGGCCCAGGCCACGCATGGCCTGACCGATGGCGACGAACGGCCGGCAGTCCTCCTTATCCGGCGGGGCGTCCATGACGATTCGGGTTTGGCCGTCGTGCCAGACCCGGAAATAACGGCGGAAGCTGGCATCGCTGGATGCCGGGGCCATGCGGTCCGGCGCTGCCGGCAGGACGGTGTTCAGCCATTCCAGCACCAGGTGTTCACGGTCGCTCACGCAAGTTCGCTCCATCTGGGTGAGATTGCAGCCATAGTCAATCTATGCGATGTTAGGGCACTTTAATCGACACGTAAAATCCTGCTCCGTGACGCCGTATTTCCGAGTGCTGGCGACCGGCGCCGTGCTGGCCGTACTGCCGCTGGCCGGCGTCCAGGCGCAATCCGCCTTCAATCCCTGGCTTCAGTGCGAAGCCGACGAACTGGCGCAAGCGATCGTGCCGGCCACTCCGAACGCGCCGCCGCCGGACGATCTGCCGGTGCGGGCCGAAGCCGGCCGGATCGAATCCTCCCCCACCCTGTCGGTACTGGAAGGCAACGTCAACCTGTCCCGTGGCGACCAGCGCCTGCGCGCCGACCGGATGACCCTGGAGCGTCCGGCCAACCGGGTCCGGGCCGAGGGCGGGTTCACCTACGGCGATCCCCACCAGGCCCTGCGCGGCACGCAGGCGGAGATGGACCTGAACGCCGAGACCGGCTGGTTCAAGGATACCGATTACTATCTACCGGAGCGCAATGCCCAGGGTTACGCCGAGGCCGCGAAAGTGGATCGTCTCCAACAGAGCAGCGAACTGGAAAACGCGACCTATTCGACTTGCCCGCGCGGCCGTGAGGCCTGGGAGTTGCGGGCGCGCCGGCTCAACCTGAACGCGGCGACCGGCCGCGGCACGGCCCACGATATCGTGCTGGCGTTCGAGGACACGCCGGTGTTCTATTTTCCATACCTGTCGTTTCCCATCACCAAGGAGCGACAGTCCGGGTTCCTGTTTCCGCGCCAGGGCTACGACAGCAAGACCGGCTTCGATCTCTCGATCCCTTATTATTGGAACATCGCGCCGGATCGCGACATGACACTCACCCCTCGGCTGATGACCGCGCGCGGTCTGCTGCTGGGCACGGAGTACCGCTATCTGAACCCCAACCGGCAGGGCGAAATCAATGCTGAGTACATTCCCTACGACCGCCGTTTCGACGGTGCCCGCAGCTCCTTCAATATCGTCGACCGCGCCACGCCGCTGCCCAACCTCTATACCAACCTGCGGTTCGAGTACGTTTCCGACGACAGCTACATTCGGGATTTAAGCAACAACCTGAATTTTCTGACGGTCAACTACCTCGAACGGTATCTGGATTTGCGCTACCAGGGCGACTGGTGGCGGGCGTTGGCGCGGGTGCAGAACTATCAGATCCTGAATCCGGCGCTGTTCGCCCTGAGTGGCGACCCCTACGAACGCCTGCCGCAACTGTTGTTCGACGGCGCTTGGCCGACCGGGGCTGGCGGCTTTAACTACCGCGTGCACGGCGAAATGACGCGCTTTTATCAGTCCGACTCCAAAGTGGTGACCGGCACCCGCATGGACCTTTGGCCGACCGTGGGGTGGACGCTGGAAAAATCCTGGGGATACCTGAAACCCCAGGCGGGATTTCGCTACACCGGCTATCAGCTCGACAATACCGCTCCGGGCGCCAACGACGCGCCCTCTCGCGCCGCGCCGGTGCTCGGCCTGGATAGCGGCCTGATCTTCGAGCGGCCCTTGCAGGCCGACTGGCTGGGGGTGACGGCCGGGACGCAGACGCTGGAGCCGCGCCTGTTTTACCTGTATGTCCCCTATCGCGATCAGAACGACATTCCCATTTTCGATAGCAGCCGGATGGATCGCGATTTCGATTGGCTGTTCCGCCAGAACCGGTTCACCGGCGCCGACCGGCTGGGCGACGCCAACCAGTTGACCGCCGCGCTGACCACCCGGCTGATCGACGGACCGAGCGGCCGCGAGCGCTTGCGCGCCAGCGTCGGCCAGATCCAGTATTTCGAGGATCGCCGGGTGAACCTGCGCCCCGATCTTCCCCCGCAAACTGCGACCAATTCGGGGTTGATCACCCAAGGGGCGCTAAACCTGTCGAACCGCTGGTCGGTGCAGGGCGGCATACAACTGGAGCCGGACAACAGCGATCTGTTGCGCACCGCGTTCGACCTGCGCTACTCCGCCACTCCGCGCCAGTTCGTCAACCTGTCCTACCTGCGGGACCGCGATCCGTTCAACCTGGGGTTGAGCGATCAAATCCACTCCGTGGATGCCTCGTTGGTGTGGCCGCTGACCTCGCGGTTGCGGGTGCTGGCGCGCTGGAATCAGGCCCTGAACATCGACCGCAATCTGGAAACCCTGGCCGGGATGGAATACGAGGATTGCTGCTGGGCGCTGCGCGCGGTCGCGCGCCAGTACCGCGATAGCCCGCTGGAAGCCGATGCGCAAACCGGCTTTTATCTGGAACTGGAGCTGAAGGGGCTGTCCCGGCTGGGCAGCAGTCTGGAGACCGTGCTGCAAAGTTCCATCCTCGGTTATCAACCGATCCGTTACTAGCATTCATTTCGATGACGCGCATGAACAAACCCCTGTTTTCCCTCCTGCTTTACCTACTGCTGGTCGCCCTGCCCGCCGCTGGCCAAACCCAACTGGTATTCGGTCCCGGACCCGAGGGATCGGGCAGCGCGCTGGATGCCATCGCGGCGGTGGTCAACGACGACGTCATTACCCGTCGGGAACTGGAGGCGGCGACGGCCCTGATCAAAACCCAGTTGCGACAACAGAAGGTGCCGATCCCTCCCGATCCGGTACTGGAGAGCCAGGTGCTGGAACGGTTGATTCTGTCCCAACTGCAACTGCGCGTCGCCGAACGCAACGGCATCACCGTGGATGACGCCACCTTGAACACGGCCATCGAAACCCTGGCCCGGCGCAACAACATGACTCTGACCCAGCTACGGCAAATGGTCGAGAAAGATGGCGTCGATTTCGCCAAGTTCCGCGATGACGTGCGCCGGGAAATCATGGCGGCGCGGTTGCGCCAGAAGCTGGTGGACAGCCAGATTCAGGTTTCCGAACAGGATGTGGACAGCCTGCAAGCCCAGTTGGCCGGTGGCGGTTTTGGCGGCGGCAACAACAATGGCGCCGGCGGCGACCGCGAATATCACTTGGCCCAGATCCTGATCGCGCTGCCGGAAAGCGCTACGCCGCAGCAAGTCGAAGCCGCAAGGCGCGAGGCCGACAAGGTATTGGCGCGATTGCGGCAGGGCGCGGATTTCCGTCAGGTGGCGGTGAGCGTTTCCGCTGGCCGGCAGGCGCTGGAAGGCGGCGATCTGGGCTGGCGACGCGCCGATCAGTTGCCCACCCTGTTCGCCGAGGTGGTTCCGAAGTTGCAGCCCGGACAGCTTGGCGAGCTGATCCGCAGTCCCAGCGGGTTTCACATTGTCAAGTTGCTGGAAGTCAAGGGCGGTGGTGGTGAAGCGCGCTCGCCGACGCCCTCCAACCTGGTGACGCAAACCCACGCCCGCCATATTCTGCTCAAGAACTCGCCGCGACTGTCCGACGATGAAGCCCGCCAGCGCTTGGCGCAACTGCGCCAGCGCATTCAGAACGGCGACGATTTCGCGGTCGTGGCCCGCGCCAATTCCGAGGATACCCCTTCCGCCGAGCGCGGTGGGGATCTAGGTTGGGTGTCGCCGGGAATGCTGGTGCCGCAGTTCGAGCAGGCGATGAACGAACTCCAGCCCGGCGAAATCAGCGCACCATTCAAGACACCGTTCGGCTGGCATATCGTTCAGGTGCAGGAACGGCGTCAGGGTCCGGCCTCGACCGAAACCGAACGCGCCCGGGTGCGGGAAGCGTTGCTGCGCCGGCGCGCCGACGAGGAATGGGAGCAGATCCTGCGCCGGCTGCGCGAGGAAGCCTATGTGGAGATCCGCCTGCAGCCGACGGCGACCGCGGTGGAAAAGTCGGCTCCACCAGCGCGATGAGCGCCGTTTTGACGCACCGGCCCCGCAAGCGCTTCGGCCAGCATTTCCTGCGCGATCCCGACGTGCTCGAACGCATCGTCGCGGCGATCCGGCCGGCGCCGGGCGATCGTTGGGTGGAAATCGGCCCCGGTCTGGGGGCGCTGACCCGGCCGCTGCTGGCGGCAGCCGGCGAGTTGGACGCGGTGGAGCTGGATCGCGATCTGCTGGAGCCGCTACGGGTCTGTTGCGCGGGTGTCGGTACGCTGCGGATCCATCACGCCGATGCGCTGAAGTTCGATTTCGCCGCGCTGCGCGGCACGGGTCCCCGCTTGCGGGTGGCCGGAAACCTGCCTTACAACATTTCCACCCCCCTGCTGTTCCATCTACTGGACCAGGCCAGCCACCTGCACGACCTGCACTTCATGCTGCAACAGGAGGTCGTGGAGCGGATGGCGGCGGGTCCGGGCGAGGAGGCTTATGGCCGGCTGTCGGTGATGTTGCAATACCGCTGCCAAGTCGAGATGCTGTTTGCGGTCGGGCCGGAGTCGTTCCGACCACCGCCCAAGGTTCGGTCAGCGGTGGTGCGCTTGGTTCCACGTGAAACATTGCCCGTCGTGGTGCGGAACGAGCGCCTATTCGCCGAAGTGGTGCGGCGAGCCTTCGCCCAGCGCCGCAAGACCCTGCGCAACGCCTTGCGTGGCTGGTTGGACATTCGCCAGATTGAGGCGGCGGGCGTCGATCCCCGCGCTCGATCGGAAACGCTGGATCTAGCGGCGTTCGCGGCGTTGAGCGAAGTCGCCCCCTGAAGCCGATCCGGCGATCAAGGTTCGCGGGGATCGCTTGGAGTGGGACGATCAGGCGCAAGATCGAGGGAAAGGAGAAAGCCATGAAGCGTGGTGCGATTGCGGTCATGATCGCGATTTTTTGCGGCATGGCCGGTTGTGAAAGCCGGAAATGCGATCTGGTGCAAACCTCCAAGGGCGATCAGATTTGCAGCGAGGACGCGGAAGATGCGGCCGATTCGGAGAGCCCCGAGGCCAACGAGCCGGATTGGCATCGCGATGACAGGTCGGATAATCGAAATTAGCCGATCCCTCCGTTCAGCCACAACAGGCTGGCTTTGCATGTCGGCATGACGGAACAAAAGATCGGTTCGATTTCATCCAGGAAATGCCGATTCGGCACGGGGCTTGAATCACTGATTGCTCCGCGTGTCGGGTATTTCGATAGATTCTACTGGGGCAATGAAGACACCCCCGCCGCTCGTTTGCCCTACCCGCGACCCCCATGCCACCAGCGACCACGACAGCGGAATCCCCTCGGGGAGTTGCTACAATTATCAGCTCTTCCAAGTCACTCCTCCCCCGCCCGAGGACAGCCGCCATGCCCGATGCCAATCCCCTGCGCCGGCTCAGCGCCGCCGGCCAGAGCGTGTGGTACGACCACATCCAGCGCTCCATGCTGACCTCCGGCAGGCTGGCGCGGCTGATCGCCGAGGACGATCTGCGCGGCATCACCTCCAACCCGACCATTTTCGAGAAGGCCATCGCCGGCAGCGGCGACTACGACGCCGCGCTGCGCCGGGAGCTGCAACGCAACCCGCAACAATCCAGCCGCGAACTGTTCTTTACCCTGGCCATCGACGATATCCGCGCCGCCGCCGCCGCACTGCGTCCGACCTACGACGCAACCGATGGCGTGGACGGCATGGTCAGCCTGGAGGTATCTCCGGATCTGGCCCACGATGTGGATGGCACGGTGCGGGAAGCGCGCGAACTGTTCGCCCGGCTGGGCCTGCCGAACGTGATGATCAAGGTGCCGGGGACCGTGCCCGGCCTGCACGCCGTCGAACGGCTGATCGCCGAAGGGGTCAACGTCAACGTCACCCTGCTGTTTTCGGTGGAGCGCTACGTCTCGGTGGCCGAAGCTTACCTGCGCGGCCTGGAGCGTCGCCGCACCTGTGGTTTGCCGCTGGATCGAGTCGCCTCGGTGGCCAGCTTTTTCGTCAGCCGGCTCGACACCGCGCTCGACCCGGTGCTGGCGCAACGGCGGCCGGAATTGCAGGGCCAGATCGCCAACGCCAACGCTAAACTGGCCTATCAGGAATATCTGGAAATCTTCGGCGGCGCGCACTTCGCCGCCCTGCGCGCGGCCGGGGCCCGACCCCAGCGCCTGCTGTGGGCCAGCACCAGCACCAAGAATCCGGCCTATCCCGATTTGCTGTATGTGGATAAGCTGATCGGCCCGGACACCGTCAATACCCTGCCCCCGGCAACCTATGACGCCTTCCGCGACCACGGCGTGGTCACCCGGACCCTGGACCAGGACGTGGAAACCGCCTTGGCGCAACTGGCGCAATTGCCGGAACTGGGGATCGATTTGAGCGCCGTCACCGACCGGTTGGAGATCGAGGGAGTCAACGCCTTCATCCGCTCCTTCGAAACGCTGCTGGCGGCCATCGCGGTCAAGACCAGCCCCCTGCTGGCCTGAACCTTTTCCCCTACCCTTGGAGCAACCGCCAGCCATGGAGAAAAAATCCGATTACGCCATCCATGTGGCCGCTCGGGCGTTTTATCTGGAAGAGCAGTCCAACCCCGAGCAGGATCGCTATGTCTTCACCTACACCATCGTGATCCAGAACCAGGGCAACGTCGCTGCCCGCCTGCTCAGCCGGCACTGGATCATCACCGACGCCAACGGCAAGATCGAGGAGGTGCGCGGCGAGGGCGTGGTCGGCGAGCAGCCCTACCTGCGTCCCGGCGAGGGCTTTCAATACACCAGCGGCGCCATCCTGGAGACCTCGGTCGGCAGCATGCACGGCAGTTATCAGATGCTGGCCGACGACGGTATGACCTTCGATGCCAGCATTCCGGCGTTCGTGCTGTCCGTTCCGCGCACCCTGCATTGATCGGGCCGGACCGTGGCGCTGCGCTACAGCTATACCCTGATCGCCCCGATTTACGATGCCTGCGTGGCGCCGTTCACCGCGACGGCCCGACGGCAGGGATTGGCGCTGTTGCGCGACGGACCCCACGCCGAGGTGCTGCTGGTCGGCGTCGGCAGCGGGCTGGATTTACCGCTGCTGCCGCACGGACCGTGTTATACCGGCCTGGATCTAACCCCGGCCATGCTGGCGCGCGCCCGGCGCAAGGCCATCGCCTTGCACTTGGAGATTCAACTCGATGTGGGCGATGCCCGCCGCTTGCCGTATGGCGACGCTGCGTTCGATGTGGTGGTGCTGCATCTGATTCTGGCGGTGACGCCGCATCCGGAACGGGTGCTGGCCGAAGCGGCGCGGGTGTTGCGGCGCGGCGGTCGGGTGCTGATCCTCGACAAATTCCTGCGGCCGGGCCAGAAGGCGCCGCTACGGCGATGGATCAGCCCGCTGCTGGGCCTGCTGGCCACCCGCACCGACGTGGTGTTCGAGGCGGTGTTGGCGCAAGCGCCGGGCCTGGACGTACTGTCGGACCAGCCAGCGCTGGCCGGCGGCTGGTTCCGGCGGATCGTGTTGCGCAAGACGGGATTGCGAGAGTCCGAGGCCGGGGCCGGGGTCCAATCCGGCCCCGGTAACCGATGCCGGCCTTGATAATCGCCCACGTGCCCGCATCTAAAGGTTCAATCCCTTTTAGCCGCGCGTAAAGATCATGACCGACCACGAAGCCATCGAAGCCGAAATCGTGCGGGAGAATGACGACCCGGGCGAGAACAGCGCCAGCAACACCATCGTTCCCGCCGCCGACATTCTTCCCACCTCCCTGTACCTGTTGCCGCTGTCGGAGCGGCCGTTTTTCCCGGCCCAGGCGCTGCCGCTGCTGCTCAA
This sequence comes from Candidatus Competibacteraceae bacterium, assembly GCA_027492875.1. Taxonomy (GTDB): domain Bacteria; phylum Pseudomonadota; class Gammaproteobacteria; order Competibacterales; family Competibacteraceae; genus Competibacter. The sequence goes on from JAPUDV010000010.1 coordinate 21,426, forward strand.
TGAAGATCCCTGGTTGCCCACCATTGAGGCCGCCGCCAACCGCGAGCAGCGGGTCATCGGCCTGATCCTGGTCAAACCCGACAGCGCGGAAAAGGCCCACGGCCCGGAGGATTTTCACCCGATCGGCACGGTGGCCCGCATGCACCAACTGACCCGCAACGAGAACCGCTTGCAGTTCATCGCCCAGGGACTGAAGCGGTTTCGCATCGATAAATGGCTGTCCAGCGAACCGCCCTATCATGTGCATGTCGAGTACCTGAACGAGGAAGACGAAGCTGGGGCCGAGGAGTTGCGGGCCTATTCGCTGGCGGTGATCAACACCCTCAAGGAACTGATCCCGCTCAACCCGCTGTATTCCGAGGAACTGAAATTCTTCCTCAACCGCTTCAACACCCACGACCCGTCGCCGCTGGCCGATTTCGCCGCCAGCCTGACCACGGCGAGCAAGGACGAGTTGCAGGATATCCTGGCCACCGCGCCGGTGCTGGAACGGCTGAAGAAAGTCATCGTACTGATCAAGAAGGAACTGGAAGTCGCCAAGCTCCAGACCCACATCCGCAAGCAGGTCGAGGAGAAGATGAGCGAGCACCAGCGCAAGTTTTTTCTGCGCGAACAGCTCAAGGCCATCCAGCAGGAACTCGGCATCGCCAAGGACGACCGCACCGCCGACGTGGACCGCTTCCGCGAGCGGCTGGAAAGCCGGCAGGTGCCGGAGGCGGCACTGAAGCGGATCGAGGAAGAATTGGATAAACTGTCGATTCTGGAAACCGGCTCGCCCGAGTACGCCGTCACCCGCAATTATCTGGACGTCATCACCGACCTGCCGTGGGGGGTGTATTCCACCGACAATCTCGACCTCAAGCACGCCCGCGCGGTGCTGGACCGCGATCACGACGGGCTGGCCGACGTCAAGGATCGGATCATTGAGTTCCTGGCGGTGGGCGCGCTGAAGGGTCAGGTCGGCGGTTCGATCATCCTGCTGGTCGGCCCGCCGGGGGTCGGCAAGACCTCGATCGGCCGCTCGGTGGCCGCCGCGCTGGATCGCCAGTTCTACCGTCTGAGTCTGGGCGGGATGCGCGACGAGGCCGAGATCAAGGGCCACCGCCGCACCTACATCGGCGCGCTGCCGGGCAAGTTCATCCAGGCCATCCGCGACGCCGAGACCGCCAACCCGGTGATCATGCTGGACGAGATCGACAAGATCGGCGCCTCGTTCCACGGCGATCCAGCCTCGGCGTTGTTGGAGGCGCTCGATCCCGAGCAGAACACCGAGTTTCTGGATCACTACCTGGACGTGCGATTCGATCTTTCCAAAGTGTTGTTCGTCTGCACGGCCAACCAGCTCGACACCATTCCGGCGCCGCTGCTCGACCGCATGGAGACCATCCGCCTGTCCGGCTACATCACCGCCGAGAAGTTGCAGATCGCCCGCAACCACCTGTGGCCGAAGCTGCTGGAGCGCAGCGGCCTGGAGCGGGATCGCATCCGGGTCGAGGACGACGCGCTCACCCAGATCATCGAGGGTTACGCCCGCGAGGCCGGGGTGCGCAATCTGGAAAAGCAGCTCGGGCGGATCGTGCGCAAGAGCGCGGTCCAGATCGTCGAGGGAGAGGCCGAAGGACCGATCGCGGTGGACAAGCCCGATCTGGAACGCTATCTGGGCAAGCCGCCGTTCCGGCAGGAAACGCGGATGACCGGCGTCGGCGTGGTCACCGGACTGGCCTGGACCGCGCTGGGCGGCGCGACCCTCAACGTCGAGGCCAGCCTGGTCCACACCAAGAATCGCGGCTTCAAGCTGACCGGCCGGCTGGGCGAGGTGATGCAGGAATCGGCGAATATCGCCTACAGTTACGTCAGCGCCCATCTGGAAGACTACCAGGCCGATCCCAAGTTCTTCGACGAGGCCTTCGTGCATCTGCACGTACCGGAAGGCGCTACGCCCAAGGACGGCCCCAGCGCCGGCATCACCATGGCCACCGCCCTGCTGTCGCTGGCGCGCGGCCAGCAGCCCAGCCGGCCGCTGGCGATGACCGGCGAACTGACCCTGACCGGGTTGGTGTTGCCGGTGGGCGGCATCCGCGAGAAAGTCATCGCCGCCCGCCGGGTCGGTCTCTTCGAGATTATCCTGCCGGAAGCCAACCGCGGCGACGCCGAGGAATTGCCGGACCACATCCGGGAAGGGTTGACTCTGCACTTCGTGGAGCGCTTGCGGCAGGTGGTGGATTTGGTGTTCGCGCCGCAGCCCGCAAGCTGAGAGGTTTATCGTGAAGATTCGCAACCGTTCTTGTGCCCTACTGCCGCCGCTGTGCCTGCTGGCGCTGCTGCATTCGCTCGCCTGGGCCGCCTGCGACGACCCGCCCGGCCGACGGGTCAACTGGCTGTATTGCGATAAACAGGGGGCCGATCTGACGGGCGCGGACCTGCGCGAGGCGGTGCTGACCCGAAGCAATCTGACCGATGCCAAGCTGGCCGGCGCGCGGCTGAGCGGGGCGGATCTGGGTCGGGCGGTGCTCGGCAACGTGGATTTTACCGGCGCGACGCTGCGGGGCGCACGGCTGGTGTCGGCGCAACTGGAGCGCGCCGTGTTCGTCGGCGCCAGTATGACCGGCGCGCGGTTGGAGCGGGCGGTGTTGACCGGAGCCAATCTGAGTCAGGCCGACTTGACTGACGCGCAACTGTATCAGGCCGATCTGACCGGAGCCACTTTGACAGGGGCCAACTTGAGCAAGGCCACGCTGACGCAGGCGGATTTGACCGATGCCAAACTGGCGAATGCGATGCTGGCGGACGCGGTGTTGAGCCGGGCGGTGCTGGAGGATGCGGTCCTGTCCGGCGCCAACCTCCACGGCGCCAGGCTGGACGGGGCGAACCTGCTGAACGCCGACTTCACCGGCGCCGACTTGGGGACGGCGACGCTGGCCGACGCGCGCATCGACGGCGCCCGTTTCACCGACGCCAAGCTGGACAGCACGATCTGGGTGGACCGGCGGCGTTGCCCGCCGGGCTCGGTGGGCGAGTGCCGGTGAACGGCAGCGAGTTTAGGCGCAAGCGACTGAACTTGAATTCGTAAAACCTGGGGTTTTCCGCCGATGCAGCGCGGTCGCCTGTCGGGCCAGCGCCGTGATCGCCGCCCAATCGCCCGCCGCCAGCGCGGTCTTGGGCGTCAACCACGACCCGCCGACGCAACCGACATTGGGCAGTGCCAGATAGTCCGGCGCGGTCTTCGCGGTAATCCCGCCGGTCGGGCAGAAGATCACGTCCGAAAAGGGGCCGGCCAGCGCTTTCAACATATCGATGCCACCCGCTGGTTGCGCCGGAAACAGCTTCAATTCTCGGAAGCCGGCCGCGCGCGCGGCCATCACCTCGGATGGGGTCATCACCCCCGGCAGCAGAGGCAAGCCGTTGTCGCGGGTCGCCTGAACCAGCGCCGGGGTCAGCCCCGGACTGACCCCGAAGCGGGCGCCCGCCGCTCGTGCCTTGGCGCACTCCTCCGCTCGGGTCAGCGTGCCGACCCCAACCATGACCTCCGGCACCTCGTCTGCCATGGCCCGGATCGCCGCCAGCGCGACGGGGGTGCGCAGAGTCACCTCCAACACCCGCACCCCGCCGGTGAACAGCGCTCTGGCCAGAGGGATAGCGTGCGCCAGATCTTCGATGATGATGACCGGCATCACCGGACCGACTCGCATGACCTCCAGGACGTTCATCGTACATCATCTCCTTGGGCGCGGATCTCCGAACGGGCAAAAACCATCGCCCCTTGCTCCGCCCCTGCCGCGTTGGCGCGGAACACCGCGAATAACTCGCGACCCAGGCCGTGGTGGTCATTGCTCACGTTCACTGGTTCCGGCTGGCGCTCGGCCCACTCTGACGCGGAGACACGCGCTTCGAGCACGCCGTGCTCGCCGTCGAGCCGAATCATATCGCCGCTCCGCACTCGTGCCAGCGGCCCGCCGGCCAAACATTCCGGCGTGACGTGAATCGCCGCCGGCACTTTGCCGGACGCGCCCGACATGCGCCCGTCGGTAACCAGCGCCACCTTGAAGCCCGCGTCCTGCAACGCACCGAGTGGCGGCGTCAGCGTGTGCAGCTCCGGCATGCCATTGGCGCGCGGCCCCTGATAGCGCAGCACGGCGACGAAATCGCGCTGAAGTTCGCCCCGGTCGAACGCGGCCATGAACGTCTCCGGGTTGTCGAACACCAGGGCGGGGGCTTCCACCACCCGATGTTCCGGCTTGACCGCCGAAGTCTTGATCACCGCCCGGCCGAGGTTGCCGCTCAGCAGCTTCAGCCCGCCCTCGGGACCGAACGGCCGGGTGGTGGGACGCAACACGCTCTCGTCGCCGCTCTGCGTCGGCGCGGGACGCCAAGCCAGCACGCCGTTATCCAAAACCGGCTCCTCGCGATAGCGCGCCAGACCCTCTCCCGCGACGGTGAGCACGTCGCCGTGCAGCAGTCCGGCATCGAGCAACTCACCGATCAGAAAGCCCATGCCGCCGGCGGCGTGGAAGTGATTCACGTCGGCTTGGCCGTTGGGATAGATCCGGGCCAGCAGTGGCACGACCGCCGACAAGTCGCTGAAATCGTCCCAGTTGATGGCGATCCCGGCGGCATGAGCGATGGCGACCAAATGCAGGGTGTGATTGGTCGAGCCACCGGTGGCCAGCAAGCCGACGATGGCGTTGACCATCGCCCGCTCGCCCACGATCCACCCGACCGGCAGGTACTCGTCGCCGAGCGCGGTGATCCGCGCGGCCCGCCGGGCCACCGCTTGGGTCAGCGCGTCGCGCAGCGGCGTGTTGGGTGGAACAAAGGCGGTGCCGGGCAGGTGCAGGCCCATCACCTCTATCAGCATCTGGTTCGAGTTGGCGGTGCCGTAGAAGGTACAAGTCCCCGGTGCATGATACGCCTTCGACTCCGCCTCCAGCAGTGCGTCGCGCCCGACCTGGCCCCGGGTGTAAAGCTGGCGGATTTTCGCCTTCTCGGCGTTGGGCAAGCCCGAGGGCATCGGCCCGCCGGGTACGAAGATCGTCGGCAGGTGGCCGAAATGCAAGGCGCCGATCAGCAGCCCCGGCACGATCTTGTCGCACGCGCCGAGGCAAAGCACGGCATCGAACACGTTATGCGACAGCGCCACCGCCGTCGCCATGGCGATCACGTCGCGCGAGAACAGCGACAGCTCCATGCCGGGCTGGCCTTGGGTCACGCCGTCGCACATGGCCGGCACGCCGCCGGCGAATTGCGCCACCGCACCCGCCTCACGCGCCGCCCGCTTGATCAGGGCCGGAAACCGCTCCAGCGGTTGATGCGCGGACAACATGTCGCTGTACGAGGAGACGATGGCAAGGTTCGGCCAGCGCGCCTCGCGCAGGATGGGCTTGTCGTTCGAGTCGGAGGCGGCAAAAGTGTGCGCCAGGTTGGTACACGACCGACCCTGGCGGACGGTGCCGTTCGTGCGCGCGCGCTCCAGTCGCGCCAGATAGGCGACGCGGGTCGGCGCGCTGCGCAGGCGAATGCGGTCGGTCACCGCCGCCACGGTGGGATGAAGGGTCATGGTGAAGCCTCCTGGATCATGGGTTGCGACAGGGCCGCCGACATTGCGCTCTCCCCCGATCCGCTCGCGGAGCGGTCGCGCTGGAAAGCGGCGATGGCACGGCAGGTCCGCGCCCGCTACCATCCCTATGATTTTGAGCTAAGGATCTGTGCCAAAGTAACTTGACTATTAACCCTGTTTTTGCGGCTTGATCGTGTAGTTCCACTGGCCGTGAAAGGCATCTCGGGCAATCCGCAGCAGTGCCGGTTCCTCGTCACTGACCTTACGGCCCTTCGGATAGGCGTTGGTGTCGAGTTCGGCCTGAATCTCCAGGCCGGTGGCGGTCGTGGTATCGGCGATCGGGTTGACGATGACCTCGAAGCCGACCAAGGGTCGCCCCCGCCAGTTCTGGCTGAGGCAAGCAAACAGGCGATGCTCGATCTTATTCCACGTGCTCGTGCCCGGCGGCAGGTGACAGACCGAGACCGCCAGGCCCGTATCGTCGGCCGAGCGCTGCAGTTCGGTTTTCCACGGCCGGGTGCGCGAGCCGTTGCTGCCCCGCCATCGGCGACGATCAGCAACTCCCGAGCCGCTGGGTAGCATCCCTGGCCCATCTGATGCCACCGGCGCCGCAGCGTCCCGACCGCAAACTCGGCGGTATCATGATCCATCCCGACGCGGCCCCAACCCCGGTTGGCGGCCACATCGTATACCCCGTAGGGCGCCGCCCGGCCGAGTGCCTGGGTGCGGAAATCATCGACATTGACCCGCTCGGGCTCGCCCTTGGGCCGCCACTCTCGTCCACCGTTCTCGAACGCGCCGACCCATTCCTTTTTCTTCGCATCGACCGACGCGACCGGTTGACCCCGGCGCTGGAACTGCTGGCTGCCCTCGTTGATATACGCAAACCGGGCGTCGCGGTCCGGATGCGAGCCGCCTTCACGCGTTTTGCGGTTGGCGTGCAGGCTGAGATTGAAACATTCCGCCAATTGTTTAATGTGCTTCAGGTTCAGCTTGCGGCGCCCGTTGAGAATCTCCGACACGACGCCTTGGCTGCCAATCTCCTGCTTGAAGT
>JAPUDV010000011.1 GCA_027492875.1 Candidatus Competibacteraceae bacterium
CCACCCGATGCCGCTATTGAAAGACCTGATCACCATCCCCGAGCGCGTCCATCAGGGCGACTTCGTCCTGCAATTGACCAAAGGAGTCACCGAGCCGGAACAGACGCTGCGCGACTACGTGGTGACGCCGCAACTGGTCGATGCCTTCAGCAATGCCCTGGGTTTCATCGAGCAGGCGGTGCAGACCGGCGGCAGCAAGGCCGCCTATCTGCACGGCAGTTTCGGTTCCGGCAAGAGTCACTTCATGGCGGTGCTCAGCCTGCTGCTGGCCGGCAATACCCAGGCCCGCTCGATCCCTGAACTGGCCGATGTCGTGGCGCGCCACGGTTGGACGCATGGCCGCAGGTTCCTGCTCGTGCCCTACCACATGATCGGCGCGCGCGACATGGAATCCGCCATTCTCGGCCGCTACGCCGACTTCGTGCGCAAGCAACACCCGGACGCCCCGATCCCCGGTTTCTACCTGGCCGAGGGCCTGTTCAAGGATGCGCGAGAACTGCGCGACCGCATGGGCGACGCCCCGTTCTTCGCCCAGTTGAACAAGGGCGGAGGTAGCGGTTGGGGCGAGTTCGACAGCGGCTGGGACGCCGCCAGCTTCGAAGCCGCCATGCTGGAAGCGCCCCACGGCGAGGAGCGGTCACGGCTGGTGGGCGACCTGATCACCCAGTACTTCTCGGCCTACCGCAGCCTGGCCGCCAGCGGCGAGTCGTTCGTCTCGCTCGACGACGGTCTGAGCATCATGAGCCGCCACGCCCAGGCGCTGGGTTACGACGCGGTCATCCTGTTTCTCGATGAACTGATACTTTGGCTCGCCAGCCACGCCGCCGACGTCAATTTCGTCAGCCGCGAGGGCACCAAGCTGGTGAAGCTGGTGGAAGCCACCAACGCCGACCGGCCGGTGCCGCTGATCAGCTTCGTCGCACGGCAGCGCGACCTGCGCGACCTGGTGGGCGAGAACCTGGCCGGCGCGGTGCAGTTGCAGTTCAGCGATGTGCTCAAGCATTGGGAAGCACGCTTCCACCGCATCACCCTGGAAGACCGCAACCTGCCGGCCATCGCCGAGAAGCGCGTGTTGCGCCCGGTGGACGAAGCCGCGCGCCAGACGCTGCAAGCCACCTTCGACGACGTGATGAAGATGCGCAAGGACGTGCTCGACACCTTGCTCACCACCACGGCCGACCGCGAGATGTTCCGCAAGGTCTATCCCTTCAGCCCAGCGCTGGTGCAGACGCTGATCGCGGTCTCGGCGGCGCTACAGCGCGAGCGCACGGCGCTGAAACTGATGCTTCAGTTGCTGGTGGACCGCCGGGCCGATCTGGAGCTCGGGCAGATCATCCCGGTCGGCGACCTGTACGACGCCATCGCGGAAGGCGATGAGCCGTTCTCGGAAGGCATGCGCCTGCATTTCGACAACGCCAAACGTCTGCACAACCAGCGCTTGCTGCCGATGCTGGAGCGCCAGCACGGCGTCACCTGGGAAGCGATCAAGCTCGGTCAGGCGGACCCGACGGTGGCCAGGAACCTGCGCAATGACGCGCGGCTGATCAAGACCCTGCTGCTCGGCGCGCTGGTGCCCGAGGTGGAATCGCTCAAGAGCCTGACCGCGCCGCGCCTGGCCGCGCTGAACCACGGCACCTTCCGCTCGCCCATTCCCGGACGCGAGGCGCAGGACGTGCTGCGCAAATGCCGTGACTGGGCCAGCGAGATCGGCGAGATCAAGATCACCGACGACCAGAACCCCGTGATCTCGATCCAGGTCACCGGCATCGACATCGAACCCATCCTGCGCGCCGCCGAGGCCAACGACAACGCCGGCAATCGACGCAAGAAGATCCGCGAGGTCCTATTCGAGCAACTGGGCATTCAGGACGCCGGCGGGCTGTTCACCACCTACGAATTGCTCTGGCGCGGCACCCGGCGTGAGGTCGAAGTGCTGTACGAGAACGTCCGTGAGATGAGCGACGACCGCCTGCGTGGCCGCTCGGGCGCCTGGTCGGTGGTACTGGACTTTCCGTTCGACGACGTGAACTTCGGGCCGGCGGATGACCTGGCGCGCCTGAACGCCTATCGCGGCGGCGACACGCGGACCCTGGTGTGGCTGCCCTCCTTCCTCAGCAACAGGGCACTGGCCGACCTGGGCCGCCTGGTGGTGCTCGACTACATCCTGCAAGGCGAGCGCTTCGACAACTACGCCGCGCACCTCTCGTTCGTTGACCGGGTGCAGGCCAAGGCGCTCGCCAGGAATCAGCGCGACCAGTTGCGGATCAAGCTCCGGTCGCAGCTCGAAGTAGCCTACGGGATCAGCGCCGAGCCGAAGGACGCGGTGATCAACCCGCTCACGGCGGATCAGCAGTTCCAGTCGCTGGACCCAACCCTGTCGCCACGCCCCCCCGTGGGTGCCGAGTTCCGCAGCGCGTTCGAGAACCTGCTGGGGCAGTTGTTCGCCCACCAGTACCCGGCGCATCCCGAGTTCGCTATCGAGATCAAGGCCAGCGTGATCAGGAAGGTCTGGCCCGAGGTGCAAAAGGCCATCGAAGCGCCCGGGCAGCGGGGGCTGGTGCAGGACAACGCGACGCGCAGGCTGGTGCGCGCCGTGGTGAACCCCTGCCAGCTCGGCCAGATGGGCGAGACCCACCTGTTGATCGAACCCCTTTGGCCATCGCGTTTCGGACAAAGCCACGCCCGCGAAGGCGGCGGGCCGATCACCGTGGCCCAGCTGCGCCGCTGGATCGATACCCCGGCGCCGATGGGATTGCCGAGCGAACTGCAGAACCTGATCATCCTCACCTACGCCGCTGCGACCAACCGCCGCTTCACGCGGCGTGGGGGGCCGGTCGAACCCATCATCGACAGCCTGTCCGACGAGCTGGAACTCAAGGAGCAGGCACTGCCCAGCCCCACCGACTGGGACACGGCATTGCAGCGCGCCGCCAACCTGTTCGGGCTGACGCTGGCGCAGACGCTCAATGCGGCCAACGTAGGCCGCCTGGTCGATGAGGTGAAGCAAGCGGCCAGCGGTAAGCGCGAGGCCGTGGGCCGACTGGTCGCTCAAGTCCGTGATCGCTCGACCCGCTATGCGGCAACAAGTATCAGCGGTGCTCGCCAGCAATCGGCGGAATCCGCGCAGGCGCTGCTGGCCACGCTCACCCAGGTCGCGGAAGGCGATGTGGTGTCGTCACTGGCCAGCGCGACTTTGAATACCTCGGAAGCGGCGGTGAGCCGCACCCTGGGCCAGGCGCAGGCGTGCGCTGACGCCCTCACCAACGGTAACTGGCCGTTGTTCGATGTGGTCCGTGATCTCGGCGACCATCGACGCGAGGCGGCGGCGAGCATCATGGTCCGCCTTGCCGAGGTGCTGAGCGCCGACGAGCATGTCGTGCCGCTCAAGTCGCGTCTAACAGAACTCGAACGAGACGCCATGCGGTTGCTCGCGGCCGCGACGCCCGCGCCGACGCCGCCACCCGCGCCTACTCCTGTGCCGCTAACGCCGGGCAGGAGCCCCACGCCTACCCCGTCGCCGCCCGCAATGCCTCCCGCATCGGGCTCCAATGGCCCGGAGGTGGTGGATGAGAAGCAGGCGCTGCACCTGACCGGAGCGGCGGCAGCCGCAGCGCTGGACGACCTGAAGGCACGCATGGCGAGCGAGCGCGATCTGGAACTGACCCTCAGTTGGCGACTGGAGCGCAAGGGCACGAAGCCATGAGCTTATCGACGCCACAGATCGCGGCGCAACTCGAACGAGTGCTCGCCAGCGATCCGGCGACCGTGGCGTTGGCGATTCGAGCGAAAGCGCGCCAGCCGTGGCCCGAGACGCTGAGCCAGCGTGGCCGGCAGTTCGCGCTGCGCTGGTGTGAATCGTCGTTGGCCATCCGCGAGGCGCTTTGCGATGTCGAGCGGAGTGACCCGGCATTGGCCGGGCTGGTGGTCATCACACCACTGGCGACGCACGAGATTGCCGAGGACATCGCGGCACGCCTGGCGCGAGCGCAGGTGTTCCAGCCAGAAGGCTGGGATATCGTCCGCCAACTGTTCCAGGCCAAAGAAACCGACGCCCGTCTTGGACGGTTTACGTGGATGCCGCAGCGCCTGATCGACGGTGCGGCGCAAGGCCCCTACCCGCCGGTGGCCAACGGTTTTCTCGGTCTGGAGACGGCCTGGCAGGAGGTATTGCAGCGGTTTCTCCAAATCCCGGCGGCTCGCCCGGACATCGTTTCCTTGCTGACCTGGTCGATGAGCACTGGGGCCGACGCCATGCTGGATCAGTGGCCCGCCGCAGCCCGAACGGACGTGATGCGCTGGCTCGGTGAAACGGCCGGCAGCGTCGGGGACATGGTCCTTGGCTGCATCGAAGCAGGCTACACGGCCGACGCCTTGCCGCTCGGGCTGGTCTGCGGCGTAATCTTCGCGCCGGACGGCGAAGGACAGGCGGCGCTGGGACAGGCAGCCATTCGACTTGAGCGGTTCGTCAACGACCGGCATATCGGCGTGTCGGAGGGCCGCGCCTGGGCACGAGCCGCCGCGCAGGTGGTACGACTGGCCGGCCTGGAGGCCACACGCGTCATGCTCGACCGGGCCGATGCTTTGCTGCGGGACCTGCGCGTCGCCGAATTCGCACACCTCAGCGATCTGCTGCCCGCCGCGCTGGACCAACGGATGCAGGACTTCGCCCTCGCTCTGTCGGCGCATGTCGCCGACTCGTCGGAAGTCAATCTCAACCAGGTCGAGATGCAGGCCGATCGCGCGCTCAGGCATGTCCTGCTGGCCACGCAGAAGCCGCGCATGGAACGAGTCGAGATGGCGCGCCGGCTCGCTCGCTGGCTGATGAACGACAGCCCGGCCGCGCCATCGTTGCAGGTCGGCGCCACCTGGCAAGCCGATCAGGGCGCTTTCGTGGACTGGGCTCGCTTCCGGCTGCTGGGTGGCGACGAGTTGCCCGAGCTGTCCCGGGCCTATCGTGTGAGCCGCGAGGCAGTCATCGCGCGACGCAATACATTCGCCAAGCTGTTCGCCCATGCGCTGGTGCAGTGGAATGCGAAAATGCCGGCACGCGATGGACGCGTCGTCCCGCTGGAATCGGTGCTGGAGCATGTACTGGCGCCGATCACCGCCGCGCATCCGACCCTGCTGCTGGTGATGGACGGTCTGAGCACCAGCATCTTCCGCGAGCTGTTCGCACGGATGGCGAGTCACGGCTGGGCCGAAATGGTGCCGGACGATCTGGGCCACTCCCTGGTCGGTGTGGCGGCCCTGCCGACGATCACCGAGGTCAGCCGTGCCAGCCTGCTCTGTGGCCGACTAAGCTCCGGCACTGCGGCCCAAGAGAAGACCGGCTTCGCGACCCACACGGCCCTGCTGGCGCACTGCCGGCCGGATGCACCACCGAAGCTCTTCCACAAGGGCGACCTGGCTGATGCAACCAACTTGGCGCCCGAAGTGCGCAAGGCGATCGGCGACCCGCATCGGCGCGTGGTGGGTGTGGTCTACAACGCGGTGGATGACCACCTGAGCGGCCCGGATCAGCTGCATCAGCGCTGGGCCTTGGAGGACTTACGGTTACTGCTCCCGCTGCTGCGCGAAGCACGCGAAGCGCGCAGGGTGGTGGTGATCACCGCCGACCATGGGCATTTGCTGGAGGATGGCACCACTCAAGTCATTGGCGGCGAGAGCGACCGCTGGCGTCCGGGCAAGAACGCCAACCTGCCGCATGAGCAGGCCATCAGCGGTGGACGCGTCGTCACCGGAGACGGTTCGAATGCGGTGGTGTGCCTGTGGGGCGAGAGCACCCGGTATGCCGGTCGAAAGAACGGGTACCACGGGGGCCTGTCACCCCAGGAAGTGATCGTGCCCCTGAGCGTGATCGTGCCCTTGGGGATGAAGCTGACCGGGTGGACACCAGCACCGCCAGCACAACCCGAGTGGTGGGAACTGCCGCCGGTAGCGAAGTCGGCGGCACCGCAGACCGCCACCCCCGCGCCAAAGGCAACACGGCGCAAGCCGGTCGAGCAGACGGGACAGCCCACGCTCTTTGAGCCGGACGACTTGCCGCCAGCGGCACCACCGCCAACGAGTGACTGGATAGGCGCCGTGCTGGGCAGCCCGATCTACAGCTCGCAGCGGCAATTGGCCGCTCGGGTGGCGCCGCCCGACGACACGATGCGACTGCTGCTGATGGCACTGTCCGAGCGAGGTGGCAAGCTGTCGAAGGCCGCACTGGCACACCGGTTGTCGCTGCCCGAAGTTCGCATGGGCGGGCTGCTCAGTGCAGTCAGACGGCTGTTGAACGTCGATCAGGCGGCCGTGCTCAGCGTCGACGAGACTACCGGTACCGTTGAGTTGAACCTGACACTTTTGCATCAGCAGTTTCGAGTGGGTGGCCCTGGGGGTCAACGATGATCAGCGCCGCCCGGCGGGAAGACATCGTGAGTGCGCTGCGTCGCGGAACGGTGCCCAGCAGCGGCTTGGACGCGCTCGCGGTGGGGATCGAATCGTTCGCGCCCACCCTCGACGAAGAGCTTGCCACGGTCGCCGCCGGTCGAGGGGGCTTCAAGGCCGTGCGCGGCGAGTACGGCACGGGCAAGACTTTCTTCGGGCGCTGGCTGCAAGAGCGGGCGCGGACCCTGGGTTTTGCGGCGACCGAAGTCCAGATCAATGAAACCGAAACGCCCCTGCATCGGCTGGAAACCGTCTATCGCCGGCTGGTCGAGCGCCTGGGCACCGCGGACACCGCCAGCGGCGCCTTCCGCGGTGTCATCGATGGCTGGTTCTATGCGCTGGAGCAGGATGTTCTGGCCGATGCGTCGGTGGACCCCAATGACGCCGAGGAACTCCTGTCGCGCACCGATGCGCTGATGGAGGCGCGCATCGCCACCATCAGCAAGACCGCCCCAGCCTTCTCCGCCGTGCTTCGAACCTACCGCCGCGCTCTGGCGGCCGGGGATGGCCGGTTGGCGGACGGCCTCATCAGTTGGCTGGCGGGGCAGCCGAATGTGGCGGCCAGCGTCAAGCGTGCGGCGGGCATCAAGGGCGACCTGGATCATTTCGGCGCCACCAACTTTCTGGTGGGCCTGCTCACCATCCTGCGCGATAGCGGCTTCTCCGGGCTGGTGATGGTGCTGGACGAGGTGGAAACGCTGCAGCGCATGCGCGCTGACACCCGGGAGAAGGGCCTGAACGGGCTCAGGCAATGGATCGACGAGATCGACGCCGGACGGTATTCCGGACTCTATCTGGTGGTCACGGGTACACCTTCGTTCTTCGACGGCCCGCAAGGCGTGCAGCGTCTCGCACCCCTGGCCCAACGCCTGCATGTCGATTTCAGCACCGACCGTCGCTTCGACAACCCGCGTGCGGTTCAGATCCGCCTGGCCCCGTTCGACCATACGGCCCTGCTGGCCGTGGGACGGCGCGTCCGCGATATCTACGCCGAAGCTCGTCCCCATGAACGGCGCCTGCGCAGCGTCGTGGACGACCGCTACCTCGACACGCTCGCCCGTGCCGTGGCCGGCGGCCTGGGTGGCAAGATCGGCGTGGCACCGCGCTTGTTCTTGAAGAAACTCGTCGCCGACGTTCTCGATCGTGTCGACCTGCACGAGGACTTCGATCCGTGCCGGCACTACACCCTAACCTTGGCCGAAAGCGAGATGTCGGTGGTTGAACGTGCGACCGCCAGCGCCACTTCGGTGGACGACATCGAGCTGTGAGCGAATTCGAGAAACTGCACCCTTCTTTGCGGTACCACATCGTCAATACGCTGGGCTGGAGCACGCTGCGCCCGACTCAGTTGGCGGCCATCGCGCCGATTCATGCGGGATCTCACTGCCTGCTGCTCGCGCCGACCGCCGGGGGCAAGACGGAGGCGGCGGCGATTCCGATCCTGTCGAAGATGCTCAACGAGTCTTGGCCAGGAACGAGCGTTCTCTACGTCTGCCCGATCAAAGCGCTGCTGAACAATCTGGAGCACCGGCTCTCTCACTACGCCGGACTGGTCGGGCGGCGTGTGGAGGTGTGGCACGGCGACATCTCGCAGTCCCGCAAGAACCGGGCGCTCAAGGATGCGCCGGACATGCTGCTCACGACGCCTGAGTCGATCGAGGCGATGTTGATATCGGTTCGGGTCAACCGACCGTCGTGGTTCGGCAACCTGAGAGCTGTGATCGTCGACGAACTGCACGCGTTTGCCGCTGACGACCGTGGCTGGCACCTGCGCTCGGTCCTTCATCGGTTGGACCAGTATCTGGAACGACCGCTGCAGCGCATCGGCCTGTCGGCGACGGTGAGCAATCCGAGCGATCTACTGGCCTGGTTTGCACCCGGTGGGACACGAACCGTGGTGGGGAGCGCATCGGTGAGCACGAATGCCGATGTGACCATCGACCATGTCGCGTCGCTCGAAAACGCGGCGATTGTGATTTCGCGGCTGCACAGAGGGGAGAAGCGGCTGGTCTTCTGTGACTCGCGCAGCAGTGCCGAACAGTTGAGCAGCATGCTGCGCGCCAGGGAAATGCGAACCTTCGTCAGCCACGCCTCCCTGAGCGTTTCCGAGCGTCGGCAAGCCGAGGCGGCGTTCTCGGAGGAGAAGGACTGCGTGATCGTCGCCACCTCGACCCTGGAGCTGGGCATCGACGTGGGCGATCTTGACCGCGTGATCCAGATCGATTCGCCGTCGAGCGTGTCTTCGTTTCTTCAGCGCATGGGTCGAACGGGCCGGCGAGCCGGCGGCCGCAGGAATTGCCTTTTTCTGACGACCCACGACGACGCCTTCCTGCTGGCGTTGGGAGTAACCCAGAAATGGTCGGAGGCCTGGGTCGAAGCGGCCGTTCCGCCCGCCGAGCCCTGGCCCATCCTTGCCCAACAGGCACTGGTCTTGATACTGGAGTGGGGCGAGGTTCCAACGATGGAATTGGTCCGGTTGCTCCATGGCTCGTTCCCGGAACTCGCGCTCGAAGACATCGCGGATCTGGTCGAGCACCTGGTGGCGCGAGGCTTCCTCGACCGCTCAGAGGGGGTGGTCAGGGTCGGGCCGGAAACCGAACGCGCCTTTGCCCGTGGCCACTACCGCGAGCTGCTCGCGTCGTTCAGCGGATTGATGCTGCTGACCGGTCGCCATGGATCGAACGAGATCGGCTACATCGATCCGACCGTTCTGACCGGTGAACAAGACCACCGGCTGCTCTTGCTGGCCGGGCGTAGCTGGCACGTCACCGAGGTCGAGTGGTCCAGGCGAAT
The DNA here is from genome assembly GCA_027492875.1 of Candidatus Competibacteraceae bacterium. Lineage (GTDB taxonomy): Bacteria > Pseudomonadota > Gammaproteobacteria > Competibacterales > Competibacteraceae > Competibacter. The sequence continues at coordinate 9,226 of JAPUDV010000011.1, forward strand.
CGTCTGGCTGGAACCGGCCCATGAGGGCGGCAAGGCCCGCTGGATGGGCGGCGCGCGCAGCCTGAGCCATGAAGTCTGCCAGGCCATTCGAACCGTGCTCACCATCGGCGTTCCGCCGATCGTCACCTTGTCGCAACGTGCGCGGACAGCGCTGCGTGGGCTGTCCGACGAACTGCCGATTTCCTTGGGAACGCACTGTGTGGTGGCGCGTTCTGATGGAGCGTCGACACGTACCTGGACCTTCGCTGGCACACGAGCCAACCGAACGTTGGCCCGCCAGGCTTCTGTCGGCGGTCGGAAGGTTCGTTTCGATGCAATGAGTGTGCAGGCTCCCGCAGCGCTCATGATTGGCATGCCATCGGGATCGTTGACGCTGACAGATGCTGAGATTACCACCTTCGCCGAATCGATCAAGTTCGCCGCGTGCGTCCCTAGAGAACTGCTTGCCCACACGATCATCACCCGAAACTTCGAGGCCACGGTCGCGCGAGATCCGGCGTTGTTCGCCGCTGCCGGTTCGGTTGCTGCCAGGTAAAGGATGAGAGGGTCGATGGGGTCGGCCGCCACTCGGGTTTAGGCTATTTACGATAAGCAGTTTCCCCATTGAGGTAGCATTTCCGCACCTGACTGGCCACCGAGTACAAACTTTGCTATCCGCTCTCGAACCGATCGTTTTGCCGTTGCCTACCTCCCACATCGAAGACCTGTGATTGGCGAGTTCCCAGTTGCTTGTCCTTGGCCCGGCTTTCCCATTCCAGGTAATCGGTCTCGCTCATGCGCAATTTTTCCGCGACGACGTTCATTGCCTGCGCCTCCCTTCTCGTTCAAGCTCCCGGCAACGGCGGCGGCAGATGAGCGAACAGCGGCGACAGTTCCGCCACGTCGCCGGCCGGAGTCCACTTGGCCATCCCCTGCGCCCACACCAGGGTAGCGCGGGTCAATTCGCCGACCTGCGCCCGCCGTTGCAGTTCGTCCATGGGAAACGGCCCGGCCTGCTGGTTGTTCGTCGCCACGTAGTAGGGGTTGGCGACGGGCAGCGGCGGCGGGGCGGCGGGCGCTGCTTGCGGTGCCGGGGCTGGCGCCGGCGCGGCGGGTCGGGACAGGGTTTCGCTCAACCGCTGGGCCATCGCCAGCCCCAACCCCATGTTCATGGCCTCGGAACCGCCGCCGGGGTTGGCCGCCGCATCGCGCAGGGCCTCCGCCGCCTGAAACTGGGTGTACTGGTCGAGGTTGCCGACGATGCCCATGCTGGTGCGCTTGTCCAGCGCCGCCTCGACTTCCTTGGGCAGCGAGATGTTCTCCACCAGCAGGTTGGTCAGCTCCAGCCCGACCGCCTCGAACTCCGGAGCGATGCGCTGCAACAGGAACTGGCCGAGTTGATCGTAGTTGCCGGCCAGATCGAGCGCTGGAATCTTGGCCTGACCGAGGATGTTGGTGAAACGTGACACCACCATGTTGCGCAACTGGTTGGTGATTTCGTCGGTGGTGAAGCGGCCGTCGGTGCCGACGATCTCGCGCAGGAAGGTCGGCGCGTCCTTGATGCGAATCGCGTAGCTGCCGAAGGCTCGCAGCCGGATCGGCCCGAATTCGGGGTCGCGCAGCATCACCGGGTTCTGCGTGCCCCATTTGAGATCGGTGAAGCGGCGGGTGCTGAAAAAATACACCTCGGCCTTGAACGGGCTTTCGAAGCCGTATTTCCAACCCTGCAAGGTCGAGAGCAGCGGCAGGTTGTTGGTCTTCAGTTCGTACATGCCGGGCTGGAAGGTGTCGGCGAGCTGGCCCTCGTTGACGAACACCGCCACCTGTCCCTCGCGCACCGTCAGCTTGGCCCCGAACTTGATTTCGTTGCCTTGGCGCTCGAAGCGGTACCCCAGGGTATCGTTGGAGTCGTCGGTCCACTGGACGATATCGATGAATTCGCCCATCAATTTATCCCATAGTCCCATGTCAGCGGCCTCCGGCGGGTGATGCGGGTGGGCGGGGTCGCGCCTGAGCGGACGCCAGCGCCTGGCGCAATTCGGTTTCGCAGGCTTCCAGTTGCACGGACGCTTCCTGGCGGCGGCGACGGCCCTCGTCGGCGATGCGCAGGCTGTCCTCGATGGTGGCGATCAGGGTTTGGTTGGCTTTCTTCACCGTTTCGATGTCGAACACGCCGCGCTCGATCTCGGTGCGCGCCTGCACGTTGGCCTGCCGCAGATTCTCGGCGTTGGCCTCCAGCAACTGGTTGGTCAGATCGGAGGCGGCCTTGACGGTTTCGGCGGCCTCGCCGGAACGGTAGATGGTGATGGTCTGAGCCAATTGCTGCCGCCACAGCGGCACGGTGTTGACCAGGGTCGAATTGATCTTGCCGATCAGATTCTTGTCGTTCTCCTGCACCAGCCGGATGCTGGGCAGGCTCTGCATGGTGACCTGCCGGGTCAGCTTCAGGTCGTGGACCCGCCGCTCCAGATCGTCGCGGGAGGCGCGCAGATCGCGCAAGCGCTGGGCCTGAACCATGTCCTCGCCGGCGGCCACCTCCCGTTCCAGCGCCGGCAGTTCCTCGGCATCGACCTGACGCAATTTATCCTCGCCGGCCTGGATGTACAGTTCCAGGGTATGGAAGTAATCGAGGTTGGCGTCGTACAGCCGGTCCAGGGCGGTGATGTCGGTCAGCAGTTGGGTCTTGTGCCGCTCCAGGGCGTTGCTGATCTGGTCGATCTGATTGCGCACCAGTTCGTACTGCTGGACGATTTTCGCCAAGGGCTTGGCCTTGCCGAACAGCCGGGCGAAAAAGCCGGGTTTCTTGTTCGGGTCCAGTTCGTCGAGGTCGAAGCCGCGCAACACGCCGACCATGTCGTTCAGCGCCGAGCCGGCCGGACCGCTGTCCTTGTTGCGCACGCCTTCCAGCATGCTGTCGGAGACGGTGGTCAACTGCTCCTGGGCCTTGCTGCCGAAGAAGATGATCGAATTGCTATCGTGCAAGTCGATCTGCGCCACCAGCGCGGTCACCTGCTGCTGGTCCTGAGCCGGCGCCGGAGCGCGGGCGGCCAGATCCTGGCGGACCTGCGGCAGGGCGGCGGCGAACACCTCGGGCAGGGCCGACAACGTGGAGGGCGCGGTTGGAAGGGGCGGTGGGGTGGTCATGCGATGGGGCTCCTGGATCGGGTGGGGCGCGGTCGTCCGATTTAGATCACGCCTTCCCGTTTTAATTGGGTGGCTAGTACTTCGATTTGCACGTCGAGATCGGTAATGTCGGTTTCCAGCAGCTTTTGTTGCTGCTCCTGAAACACCTCCTCGATGGTAGCCAGCACCCGGCGGAAGTTGTCGTCGAGATCGGGCGCCGCTACCCGCGTGTGAGTTCTGGCGTAGCCCTCGGTGACCTTTTGGGCGCCGTCCAGATACACGTTGAGGAACTTGCGAGCCCGACGCAAATCGCGCGGGTCTTCCTCCAGCAGCTTCAGGATCTCCCGCGCCAGCTTGGCGATGCGCCGCAGCCGGTCGTTGAGTTCCGCGTTGCGAATGTCGCGGCCGGCCTGTTCGATGGCGGCGATGGAACGCTCGGCCTGCGTCAGCGCTTCCAGCACCTGATCGGTAGTGTCCACGCCGTAGCCGTCGGTGACCCGCTTGGCGGCGCGCGGGTCGAAACCGTAGTTCAGATAGCAGCCGAGCAGCGCCGCCAGCCCAAAGGCGGCGGCGATGGCCGGGTGGTGACCGACGCCCAGCCAGGCGGTGACGCCGGCGGCCAAGCCGATCAGTCCGCCGCCCAGGGTCTTGAACGGCCAGGGCGTTCTGGCAACGCGGCGGCGGTCGTATTCACCCTCCGACAGCAGGCCGCGCCGCAACAGCAGCGCCCCGCTCAAAAACAGGCCGTAACCGGCGGCGTCGCCGAGGAGCGGGCCGAGTTGGCCGCGCGCCAACGAGATCGCGGCGGCGGCCAACACCGGCAGCGGCAGCAGAAACATCAGCACACCCTTGGCGGACGGGAGCTGGCCGGAGGGCAGACGGTAGCGTTCGGCCATGGTCTGGATCTTCCATTTCAGGAATAAAAGCAGGACGACGAGGGGGGTCAGAACGACGCCGGCCAGCAGCAGGAAACGGCCCACGACGGCGGATTCCGGACTTAGCGGCGCGGCGCGGACACGGCCGGCGGGGCGTTGGCCGGGCCGGAGCAGGACGCCACCAGCGCTTGGCAGGAGGCGACGCCGACGGCGGCGAAAATCAGCAGCAGGCCGATGAACTTGCGCAGAAAATCAGGCATGGCGGCGGAATCGTCCGGTGGTTGGCACGGGTGTTCACTATAGCACGTCGTCGCGGGCGTTCAGCCGCGCCAGCACCCGGCCGAGCGCCGCTTCGGGATCGAACAGGGTTTCGGCCGGCGCGGTGAAGGTGCGATGCTGGACATGGCCGTCGGCGTCCGCCCGATACAGCGCCCGGTAATGGTCCGGCCGCGCCAGCAGATCGCGCGCGCCGGCCAACAGGGCCTCGATATCGTCGTCGCGGGTGTACAAGCCGAGGCTGGCGCGCACCATGCCCTGCCAGGGTTCGAGCATGGCCGCCGCGTCTTCGGCATCGGGGTCGATATCGAGCGTCCATAGCTCCGGTTTCAATAACTCGCGGACGTAGGGATGGGCGCAGAAACAGCCGTTGCGCACCGCGACGTTGAAGTAGTCGTTCAACACGGCGGCGACCAGCCCGTGTTCCAGCCCGTCCAGGTTGAAGGCCACCGTGCCGAGGCGCGGCGTGCGCTGGAGATCGGGATCGCCGTAAATCCGCACGCCCGGCAGGGCCGATAGCCCGGCGAACAACCGCTGCAATTGTTGCTGTTCGGCGGCGTGAATCCGCGTCAGGCCCGCCCGTTGCAGGAGGTTCAGCGCCGCGCCCAGTTGCACCGCGCCGAGAGTATTGGGCGTGCCGGCCTCCTCGCGGTCGGGAAACCGCGCGGTGACCTGGTAGCCGGACTGCTGCACGTCGTCCACCATGCCGCCGCCGACTTCGTCCGGCTCGGTGTCTTCCAGCAACGCCCGTCGCACCACCGCCGCGCCCGGCGACCCTGGCGCGTACAGCTTGTGGCCCGAGAACACCACCGCGTCCAACTCCCGATCCGGGGAACCGGTATCGCAAAGCGGCAGAGGCGCGTGCGCGAGCGCCTGGGACGCATCCACCACCACCCAGGCGCCGAAGGCATGGGCCAGCGCGGCGATATCGTGGACCGGATTGACGATGCCGGTGACGTTGCTGGCCGCCGATACCGCAACGTAGTTGACCCGGCCGCGATACCGTTCCAGCACCTGTTCCAACGCCGCCAGATCGATCGCGCCCAGCACCGGGGCCGCGCCGGTCAACGGGAGGCGCACCACCTGCCCGGCGTGCCGGCGGTGCGGCAGGTCGTTGGCGTGATGCTCCATCAGCGACACCAGCACCACGTCGCGTTCCGGTCGCCGCGCCGCCAGCGTCCGCGCCAGCCGGTTCAAGAGAGCGGTGCACCCGCTGCCGGCGAAGAAAGCGACATGACGCCCAGGATCGGCCCGGACGAACTTCAGCGCCTGCACATGCGCCCAGTCGTAGGCGTGGCTGACGATGCGGGCGGAAAAGTGCAGATCGCTATGGGTGTTGGCGTAATGGCGCAGCAGTTCGTCGGCGACCTGGCGCGCGCCGCGCAGCGCCAGGGTGGAGGCAGCGGAGTCGAGGTAATGGCGGCGCGTTACCCGCCCGTCGGCGAGACGGTAACGGGTATCGAGGCCGATAAAATCCCATCTTAACGTATCGGGCGCCATCGCAATCCAATCGTCGGGTTTAACGGGCATTTCGATGATCGCCGTGGAGTCTGGGTTCCTCGCGCATCACGCCCGCCAACCCAGGAATGTCCTTGCAACGCGGATATCGGACGGAAAACCAGTATGTCACCTGCATCAAAATAACCTATTATAAATTTGCATGTTACTATTTTATAAATGGATTTTCCACGAACGCCGGGTTCGGATTCGGCTGGCGGCGCCACGCGGCGACCGGGCGGTAGTCTAATGAAAATCCGGTGAAAGAATGAGCGCCGCCTGATGGGCGCACTCTCTGGAGGAGCAGGATCATGCAGAAACCCGACTTTCCCGCCGATGAAGCCCAGCGCGTGCAGGCACTACGGGCGTTGGAGGTGCTGGACACCCTGCCGGAAGAACGCTATGACCGCCTGACCCGCATTGCCCGGCAGATGTTCAAGACCTCGATCACCCTGGTCAGTCTAGTGGACGCCGAGCGGCAGTGGTTCAAATCCCGCCAAGGGTTGGACGCCACGGAAACTCCACGCGATATCTCCTTCTGCGGCCATGCCATTCTGGAGAATCGGGTTTTCCATATCCCCGATGCCACCGAAGATCCACGCTTCGCCGATAATCCCCTGGTCGCTGGAGCCCCCCATATCCGGTTATACGCCGGGGCGCCGCTTTCGACGGCGGATGGCTACCGGGTGGGGACGTTGTGCATCATCGACAGTCAGCCGCGTCGCCTCACCACCGAGGAGTTGCAGGCATTGCGCGATCTGGCCGACTGCGTGGAAATGGAGCTCCAGCAAGCGCATATCCATCAGGCCACCGATACGCTGCGCCATTGGGAGCACTATCTACACACCGTGCTGAACACGGTGATCGATGGCGTGATTACTATCGACGAGCGAGGGATTATCCAGTCGTTCAACCGCGCCGCCGAGCGCATCTTTGGTTATGCCACCCCGGAAGTGATCGGAAAAAACGTGAATATGCTGATGCCGGAACCGTACCACAGCGAGCACGATGGGTATCTGGCGCGCTACCAGGCCACCGGCGAAGCCCGCGTCATCGGCACTGGCCGCGAGGTCGTGGGCCGGCGCAAGGACGGTTCGACCTTCCCGATGGATCTGGCGGTGGGCACGGCCATGCTCGAGGATGTTCCCTTGTTTACCGGCGTCGTGCGCGACTTGAGCGAACGCCAACAGGCCAAACAACAACTGGATGAAACCAATCGCCTGCGCCAAGCCATCCTCGACAGCGCCAACGTTTGCATCATTTCGACCGACACCGAGGGCGTGATTCAGATCTTCAACAAAGCCGCCCAGCGGATGCTCGGGTATACGGAAGAGGAGGTGGTCGGCAAGGCTACCCCGGCGCTCATCCACGACCCCGGCGAAGTCGCCGCCCGCGCCAAGGCGCTGTCCAAGGAATTAGAATGCTTGATCGAGCCGGGCTTTGAGGTGTTCGTGGCCAAATCCCGTCGGGGTCAGGCCGATGAAAATGAGTGGATCTATATCCGCAAGGACGGCAGCCGTTTTCCGGTGTTGCTGACGGTGACGGTCCTGCGCGACCCGCACGGTGCGATCACTGGCTTTCTAGGTATTGGCAGCGATATCACCGAGCGCAAAAAGATGGAGCGGATGAAAAGCGAGTTCGTCTCCACGGTCAGTCACGAACTGCGCACCCCGCTCACTTCGATTCGGGGGGCGCTGGGCCTGATTCTGGGCAAGGCGTCCGCCGGCCTGTCCCCCAAGGCCCGGCAACTGCTGGAAACCGCCAACCGCAATAGCGAACGGTTGACGCTACTCATCAACGACATTCTCGATCTGGAGAAAATCGAGTCGGGGCGCCTGGAGTTCACTTTCAAACCCCTGGATCTGGCCATGCTGGCCCGGCAGGCGCTGGCCGCCAACGAAGGTTATGCCCAGCAACATGCGGTGCGCCTGCGCTTGAACGAGGAAGCGCCGCACGCCCCGGTCTGGGGCGACGAGAATCGGTTATTACAGGTTTTCGCCAATTTGCTGTCGAACGCCATCAAGTATTCGCCCAAAGGCGGCGAAGTCGTGGTGTCGGTGCAGCCGGTCGATACCGCCTCTTTTCGGGTGAGCGTCAAGGACACTGGGCGCGGCATCCCGGCAACCTTCCGCGACCAGATCTTCGGGCGTTTCGCCCAGGTGGACAGCTCCGATACCCGCGAAAAAGGTGGCACCGGCCTGGGCCTGAGCATCACCAAGGCGATTGTCGAGCGCCATGATGGGCGTATCGACTACCACTCACGGGAAGCAGTGGGCACCGAATTCTACTTCGAACTGCCCGCGTGGAGGGAAGCGATCAAGTCGCCCCATTTGGACCCAGAATGGCCGCGCGTGTTGATTTGCGAGGATAATTCCGATGTGGCGTCCATCCTGGCGGCGCTGCTCGAACAGCAAGGACTGGCCTGCGACATCGCCACCACGGCCGCCGCCGCCTGGAGTCTGCTAGCCAAAACCCCCTATCGCGCCCTGCTGCTGGATCTGACCCTGCCGGACGGCGACGGCCTGATGCTGATCCGCCAACTACGCGAGGACGAAGCCGCTCGCGATATGTCGATCATCGTGCTCTCGGGGTACGCCGAGGAAGGGCGCGGCGCCTGGTCGGGCGACGCGTTGACCGTGGTGGACTGGCTGCGCAAGCCGGTGGACCGCGAGCAACTGACCCAAGCCCTGCGTCAGGCCCTGCGCCGGGGGCGATTCCCCCGCATCTTGCACGTCGAGGACGACCCGGACATGATTCAGATCGCTCGGGCGCTGATCGAGGAAACCGCCGAGTATGTTTTTGCCACCTCGTTGTGCGAGGCCCGCCAGCGGATTCGCACCGAACATTTTGATCTGGTGATCCTCGACATTACGCTGCCGGATGGCTCCGGGTTAAGCCTGTTGGACGAGATCGGCGGCGACTGCCAGGTCATGCTGTTCTCCGGGCTGGAATCCAATTCCGAACTCAGCCAACAAATTGCTGCGGTGCTGGTCAAGTCCAAAACCAGCAACGAACGGCTCCTGGCGACGATCAAGCAACTGATTTACTCACGGTGAGGAATCGCCATCATGACCGAGACCCTCCGCATCCTGTACGTGGACGACGAGGCGGATATTCGTTCCATCGTCGAATTCGCCCTGGAGGACGAGGAAGGGCTGACCCTGGAACTGTGCACCTCGGGCCGGGAAGCCGTGGCCAAGGCGCCAGCGCTCCACCCGGACCTGATTCTGCTGGATGTGATGATGCCCGGCATGGACGGACCGACCACGCTGCAACGCCTACGCGCCCATGCCGAACTGGCCGCGACGCCGGTGGTGTTCGTCACCGCCAAGGTTCAGCCCCAGGAGATCGCCCACTTCAAGACCATCGGCGCCCTCGATGTGATCGCCAAACCCTTTGACCCCATGGTCTTGGCCAGCCAAATCCGTGCGCTCTGGAGGCGCTACCGCGATGGATGAGCAGCGACAACAGACCAAACACACCAAGCTTCAAGTGCTCCGAGCCCAATACGCGGCGGAACTACCGCAACGCATCGCCGCTATCCAGTGCGGTTGGGAAGCGGTGGATTCTCCGGACACCCGCAACCAGATCAATGAATTGCATCGCCTGGTGCATAGTCTGAACGGCTCCGCCGGCAGCTTCGGCTACGTTCGCCTGAGCCATGCGGCGCGGGATCTCGAGAATGTGTTGGCCGCCCGCATGGAGATAGGGACGCTGCTGGCTCGACTGCGTTCCATCGCCGACGCTGGACCCGATAGCGAACGTCCGGTGGAAATCGCCATGCCGCGAATCTTCATCGCGATGGAAAATCCGCTGCTTTATGTGGTCGAGGACGATCCGCTGTTGGCCAAGGAAATCGCCGCTCAACTGGACACCTACGGATGGGAAGTCCAACTCTTCACCAATGCCACCGAGGCCCGGAAAGCCCTGCGCCAACAACTGCCAGCGGCGGTGATCGCCGACGTGATTCTGCCGGAAGGGGTGCTGGCCGGCGCTGAACTGCTCCAGCAATTCCAGTTCCTGGCTGACCAGGGCATCCCGCGTCTCCTGATCTCGGTGCGCTGGGACTGGGAGGCGCGTCTGGCTGCGGCCCGGGCCGGCGCCGACGCCTATTTCGTCAAGCCCCTCGACTTCACGCTCCTGACCGATGTCCTGGACAAGCTGATCTACCGCGAAGACCCGCAACCCTACCGGGTGCTGGTCGTCGAAGATACCCAAGAATTGGCCGAACACTACGCGGAGGTTTTGCGCGCCGCCGGCATGCAGGTTTGGGTGGTCACCGAGCCGTCCAAGCTGCTGGACAGCCTGGCTGCGTGCAAACCGGATCTGGTGCTGATGGACCTGTACATGCCCGACTGCACCGGCGTCGAAGCCGCACGGGTGATTCGGCAGGATGCCGGCTATCTGGCGGTCCCCATCGTTTATCTGTCCACCGAGAGCGAGCGGCAACGCCAATTGGCCGCTTTACAAATCGGGGCGGACGATTTTTTGGAGAAACCTATTTACGACAATTACTTGGTCTCAACCGTCACTCTGCACGCCGCCCGCTTTCGCACCCTGGCCTCGCTGATCCGGCAGGACAGCATGACCGGCCTGCTGAACCATATTTCGTTCAAATTGCAACTGGAGAGCGAACTCGCCCGCAGCCGGCGGGCAGCGTCGCCCCTGACTTTCGTCATGATCGACATCGACTGCTTCAAACACGTCAACGATTGCTACGGTCATCCCACCGGCGACCGGGTGATCAAGAGCATGGCCAAGCTCCTGACCAAGCGTTTGCGCAAATCCGACATGATCGGTCGCTATGGCGGGGAGGAATTCGCGGTGATCATGCCCGACACCACCCTGGACATCGGGTTTTCGGTTGTCAATCAACTTCGGGAGCAATTCGCCGATCTCCGCCAGATCAGCGGCGAAGAGACATTCACCTGCACGTTCAGCGCCGGCGTGGCGACCGCTCCGCCCGGTACGGCGGTCGCGATGGCGATGCTGATCCAGCAGGCCGATGCCGCGTTGTACGCGGCCAAAAACCAGGGCCGCAACCAGGTACACCGCACCGAACCCCCGGCTTAGCGGGCCATCGGGGTTTTTTGAGCAGGATCGGATCGGCGCGCGGCGGTGCTCGATTCCAGAAAATAGGCCAGCAGCGCCAGCACGCCGACGCCGACCGCCCAACCCAGTATCTGCCAGGCCCAGATCGAGGGAATGCCGAACCGCCAGGTGACCGGTCGGTTGGGATCGCCGAACAGGCTGTTGCCGATCACCGCGCCGGGTCCAGCGGCAAATAGCAGCCACAGCACCGTCAACACCGCGACGGGCAAAACCCAGCGGCGCTTGCGCGGCGGCAGCGCGGCGTGTTCGGCCAGCCAGCGATGGCATTCGGCCTTGCGTTCGGCATCGTCGCGAGTGAAGGCCGACAGCAGGATCGCGATGCCGAAGTTGGCCAGCAGGCCCCAGGCGGCGGCGTGGACGGTGAGCGGCCAACGCCCCCAGACGGCGATGCCGAACCAGCGCAGCCCGGCCGCTTCGGTCAAGGTCACCGTCGCCAGCCCCACCAGCAGGCCGGTGGTTACCCCCTGCCGGGTCAGGTACGGCCAGTAACACACCGCCACCAGCGCCGGCGCCATCTGCACGCCGTAGGACACCGCCAGCCCACCCAGCAGCGCCAGAGCGTCGGCCGAGGCGCTCGCCACCAGCAGGGCCAGTATCACCACCCCCACCACGCCCATGCGGCCGACGAATTTTAGGGTGTGATCGTCGGCGTCGGGCAGCAGAAAGCGTTGGAACACATCGTAGGCCAGCATGCCGCCGGCGGTGGCCATGTAGCAGGAAGCGGTGGACTCCATCGCCGCCAACGCCGCGATGGCCAGCAGCCCCACCAGCCAGGGCGCCGCCACGCCGAGCAGGTTGATCAGTTCCGGCACCAGCAGATCGCGGTGCTGGAGTTCGCTCGCCATGACCGGGTTGACCAGATCGGGATGCATGGCCGCGAACGCGGGGTCTGCGCCGAGAAAATGGCCGCCGACCCCCTGAATGACGGTGAACACCATCAGGATCAGTCCGATGGCGAAGGCCGAGGCCCACACCTGCTGGGCGGCGAAGGCCGGGCGGCGGCTAGCCAGCGCCAGCATCGAAAAGGCTGGCGACGCCTGGATGCCCATCAGCGCGATCAGATAGGTCAGCACCATGCTTCCGGTCCAGGCCCCGCCGACGGCCCGCGAGCCGTCGCGCACCCACTGCACCGCGCCGGGAATCGCCAGATAGTGGCTGTAACCGTCCGGGGTGCGAACCGGATCGTCCCCGGCCAGGGCGATCACCCCGGCGATGAAGCGATCCCAGCCGCCGACGTAGTGCAGAGTCAGCAGGCCGACGACGACGATGCCGGTCGCCAGCAGCACCACTTGCAGCACCGCCACCCAAACCACGGTGCGCAAGCCACCGGACGCCACGTAGCTGAGCACCACGCTGGCCAGCACCCACATGCCGAACTGTTCTCCCAACAGGCCGTCGGTCAGGACGTTGAATAGAAAGCCGGCGGCGCGCAGTTGCAGGCCCAGGTACGGCACCGAGAAAAACAGCGCCACCCCCACCACCAGGACGCGCAACAGATCGGAGCGGAAGTAATAGGCCAGCATCGCGCCGGGCGTGGTAAAGCCGTAGCGCTGGCCCAACAGCCATTGCCTTTTGAGAAACAGGATGCCGGTCAGCGGGATGGTCAGCGCGTAGAACGAGGCGTAGGCGTATTGCCAGCCATCGGTGTAGGTCAGACCGGGGTGACCGATGAAGGTCCAGCCGGAGAAACAGACGGCGGTCGCCGCCAGCGTGAACAACGCCGGCGATAGCGTGCCGCTGGCGAGGAAGTAGTCGCTGGCCGTGCGCGCCCGCCGGGCGCCGACCACGCCCCATAGAATGCAATAGGTCCAGTACAGGATCATGCAGCCGAAGATCCAGGCAATTTTGGGGGTGAGGTTGGCGATGTCGGTCATCGGCGTGGGTTCCGGGCGCGGCGCGAGAATAGGGCTCTCAGTATGATCCAGCACGGCGTTCCTTGCCGGCGCGCGGTCCCGGTCGGGATGAATGGCCTCTGCTTCAAAAGTAGGCGTGAAAACCGAGTTGGAGTTCGTGCGCGCCTTCGAGGTCGCGCCAATCCAGCCGTAGCGCCAGGTCGCGGTCCAGCGCCAAATGCTGGCTTATCGTCGCCCGTAGCGCCGCGCCGGTCTCACCTAACCGGTAGTCCAGCCAGGTCGCGCTCGCCAGCAGCTTCCAGCCAGTCGCCGGTTGCAGCAGCGCTCCGGCCGTCATCGCCAGCCCGGCACGGTGATCGCCGATGAATTCGTTGCCGTAGTCGAACTCCAGCCCCGGTAACCCAAACCATACCGTTCGCCACGGCCAGCGGGTTTCGGTCGCCAGACCCAGGCCACCGCCGAGAGTGAAGGCGGCGCAATCCAGACAGTCCGAGCGCGGATAAGGGGCCCAGCCGGCATGAAACCGCCACGCTGGACGCGGGGTCAGCGCGTTGCTTGGCGGTAGCGAAGTGATGTCGAGCAGAGTCAACCGCTCCAGGGCCAACCGGTCGCTATCCGCATAACGGCGGAGCGCGACGCTCAGTAGTTCGATTTGGGCGTCCGGGGTGTAACCGGCATCGGGCTCCAGCAGATCGTGATAGCTGGCCCGCGCGCTAAGTTCCAGGAAGGTCGTTCCATCCCGCTGGCCGAGTCCCAGTCCAAGCCGCCGCGAGGCGTGGCCGGTTTCCGGCCGGGTGGCGTAGGGTTCGATCTCGACTGGAGCGGCGGCCGGCAGGCGGTTACGCGCGGCCAGCAATCGATGCGCGACGGGGTCCGGCGGCGGCGCGGTTTTGTCCCTGGGCGAACCGGCCCGGCGATGCTGGCGCTCGTGCAGGGCCAGTTCCAGCAACAGCGCTTGCCGTTCCGGCGCCAGTCGGACGAATGCCGGTTGGGTGACAACCGCTGGCTCGTCTCGCAGCCGCCGCGCCAGCCGGCGCTCGGCGGGGCTCAACGCTTCGTAGCGGCGACGGATGGCGGTGCCTCGCGCCGGCCGGGCGGTCACGTCCCCGACCAGGCCCGGTTGCCGGACCAGCCAACGGATCGTGTCGGGTGGCAAGGTCCAGAGCGTGAATTCATCGCTCAGTCTCAGGGCCGGATCGGCGACCTCCAGCAGGGTCAGCAGCTGCCAGGCGCAGTTTTCCTTGAAAAAGTAGTAGTCGAAGCGGATATCGCGCAGTTCCCAAACATGCTCCAGCAGCCGTTGCAGCTGACTTTCGGACAGATTCAGCCGGTACTCCCAGATATCGCGGCTTTCCAGGTCGCTGTAGGTGCGCACCAGTTGGTAATAGGGCTGAATGTCGAACTTGCCCTGGAATCCACCGGTCATCCCATCCACCGCGTACATCAGGCCGTGGCTGCCGGAATCGTCGGCGGCGTAATTGACGGCGTGAGCCAGCAGACGAGTCTGCTCGGTCTGGCCGCGCCGGTCCAGCCGCAACAGGGTATGGCCAAACAGCGAAGCGGGATTATTGAGATACGCCGAAGTAAACACCAGGGTTGCGGAATCCGCGTTCAGTTGGCGCAACCACTGCTGAAACCGCTCGCAGGGTTGCGGCGGCAAGCGATGGTGGTCGAACGCCAGTTCGCGTTGCAACCACCGGTAGCGGGCGCGGAAGGCGCACTGAGCCGGCTGCGGGTCGCCACCGACCGGTCGGGTATCGAAGAAAGCGCGCAGGGTTGCGGTCAGTTCCGCGCGGGGATCGGTCCGGCCGGCGGGCGCGAGAAAAAAGCGGGGATCGGCGGCGTCGCTCAGCGTGCCCGCACCGGCGGGGGCGGATCGGTAATGCAATAGCGTTTGCCACTCGCGCCGCTCCCCCAGTTCGATGGAACTGGCGCGTCGCAGCAGCTCGGCGAGATAGCCGGGGTCGCCCGCGTCCGCCGCAATCGACGTAGGGACGGACCGCTGCATCCGCCCGTCGGAACCAGCAGCGGCGCTCGTCGCCAGGAAAAGAACGCCGGGGAGCAGAACGCCCGCAACGGCCCGATTCAGAACGCCGAACCGTTCAGTTCGATGCCAGTTGCGGGTTGAAGCGTGGATCGGCCCGCATTTCCCGTTCCAGAATCGCTAGCATTTCGGTGGCGGTGGTGCGTTCGTTCGGGAACAGCACGCCGAACTTATCCTTGGTGAAGGCGAAAAACGCCGGTTGTTGGCTGACGCCGACGCCCAGCAGCGCCGCCAGCGAACCGAGATATTCGCCCTGCCCGGCCGCCATGTCGTTCCTAAGTTGTTCCAGGTTGGCGCGAGCGAATTCGGTGGTTTGCTGCGGAGTGGTGGCGCTGCTGCTCGAACCGCCGCTGCTGGCGGCGCTGGAACCGGAACTGGGATCGGTGACGACGGTGCAGGCACCGGCGAACACACCCAACGCGGCGATTAAGGCGGCATTCAGCAAAGTTTTCATAATTCCGTCCTCACAATGCTTTTGGAAGCATCCAATGATAAGGTTTGAAGGATACTTGGCGAGAGCGTTTTTTTCTTTCACCTTTGAGCCTTCGCCTTTCTCTACAACCCCCGCCGAGGACTCGCGCGCATGAAAAGCCATTTCTCGCTGATTCTGCTGTCCACCCTGCAATGCAATGCCGATTGCGCATACTGCTTCGAGGACAAGACACCCGACCGGCTGACGCTCGACCGCCTGGGCGAGATGATCCGCAAGGTGCTGGACTACATGGTGGAAAAATCGCTGGCGTCGCTGACGATCTACTGGCAGGGCGGCGAGGCGATGTTGCTGCCGCCCAGTTGGTACGAGCAGGCCGAAGAACTGATCCAGCGCGAGGCCGAGGCGCGCGGCAAGCAGGTTTTCCACAGCCTGCAAAGCAACATGCTGGCCTACAGCTCCCGCTGGAACACGGTGATCGCCGGGATGTTCGGCAACTCGGTCGGCACCTCGCTGGATTATCCCAACCTGCACCGCAAGCTGTTGGGGCAAGGGCCGGAAAGCTACAACGAAATCTGGGGGCGGCGGGTCCGGGAAGCGCGGGCGGCGGGTATTGACGTGCAGGTCATCGCCGTGCCCAATCAGGCCACCCTGGAGATCGGCGCGGAGCGATTCTACACCCATTTTGTGGACGAACTGGGGATCACCGATTTTCAGGTCAACACCCCGTTTCCCGGCGGCGAAGCGACCACCGCCAAAAAGGAACTGCCGGTAGCGGAAGTGGAAAAGCTCAGCCGCTTTTACGTCGATCTGGCGGATGTCTGGCTGGAGCGCGGCTACCAGCAGGGCGTGCGGGTCGGCCCGCTCGATGCCCTGCTCCAGCAATTCAGCCACGAACCGGCGACGCTGCCCTGCATCTGGGGCGAGAACTGCGCCAACACCATCGTATCGATCGACGCCCGCGGCTACGTGGCCCAATGCGATTGCTGGGTGACCAGCTATCCCGATTACCACTACGGCAACATCTTCGAGTGCGACAACTTCGGGGAATTGTTGCGGACTAGCCCAGTGCGCCAGCAGTTCAACGAGCGGCCGATCCAGTTGATCCAGCGCGACTGCCTGAGCTGCGATTACCTCTCGCTCTGCCACGGTGGCTGCCCGGTACGGACCTACACCGTGCACGGTTCCTTGTTCGAAAAGGACCCCTATTGCGGGTTGTACAAAGCGATGTTTGGCCGGATGGAGCGGGCTGCTCGCGACTTGGCGCGGGCGGCCGTGGCCGCTCGCGCCGTGGCGGCTTGACGGTTTATTCCACGGAAAGGTTCGCGGAATATGCCACGTGGAATAAAACCCTGCCGCCTTCAACAGCGAAGAAACGGCGCTCAACGATATGAACTTTAGTCCTCATTCAGCTAAGATAACCCAATATTAAGTTGGGTTTAGGATTTGCATGGAATCGGGTTTATTTGTCAACCACCACAGCGAGGATCGATCATGAAGAACCAAGAACGCTTGTTGCTAGCCACGACCCTGGCCTGTGTTTTGACGGCGCCAACATGGGCCGCCGAACCGGCGAAACCCGACCCGACCACCGAAGAGGTCAAGGTGGTGCTGCGCCAGCATGACGAGGCTCTGAACAAGCAGGATCTGAAGTCTTTGATGGCGCTTTATGCCGACGATCCCGGCGTGGCGCTGATCGGCACTGGCCCTGGCGAGTTCTGGAAAGGCAAGGCGGCGATCGAAGAAGCTTACAAGCAGTTTTTCCACGACTTCAAAGTCGGCACCTTGCAGCATCAGTGCCCGGAAGCCTCCAGCGGGCATGACGGCAACGTCGCTTGGTTGGCTGCCGCCTGCGACATGAAGGACAGCGCTCCCGACGGAGAATCCCGCGAATATGCCCTCAATGTTTCTGCGGTGCTGAAGAAGGAAAAGGCCGGCTGGCGCTTCCAGACTTTCCATTTCTCTAACCTGACCGGCGGGGACGCGCCACCCACGGAGGATGACGGTCAACCGGCGGCGGGGGGTGAAAAACCGGCCGATGCCGCCGTCCCGGCTCCAAAAGCTCAATGAAGGAGGATCGACAAATGACCGACCCACACGACGAGCAACGGCATGACATCCCCGATGAGGCGGTTGCGCAAGAGCGGCGCGATTTCCTACGCGGCTTGGGAAAGTGGTCGCAGGCGGTGATCGGCGGCGTGCTGCTGGGCGGCGCGGTGACTTTAGCTCCACAAGCACGGGCCGGCGCCTGGGTCAACCGCCGAGGCGGTTACGGCGGGGGTGGTTGGATCAACGGCGGCGGCGGGGGTTGGGTCAATCGCCGCGGCGGCGGGGGTTGGATCAATCGTCGGTGATGAAATTCGGAGTGCTCTCTGACAGCAGACCGCTCGTTCTCACGCAACAGCCGAACACAATGCCTGTTTTTCACCAGGTTCCCTAACGGGAATGCGGAGGACCAATATGACTAACCAGGACGACGAGCAACAAAATAACCCCATCGAAGAACCGGTCGAGCAGGAGCGGCGCGACTTTCTACGCGGCTTGGGAAAGTGGTCGCAGGCGGTGATCGGCGGCGTGCTGCTGGGCGGCGCGGCCACCGCTCCCAACCCGGCCCAAGCGGGTAGCTGGGTCAACCGCCATGGCGGCGGTGGCTGGTACAACCGTGGCGGTGGCTGGGTCAACCGCCATGGCGGCGGCTGGGTCAACCGCCATGGCGGCGGCTGG
>JAPUDV010000012.1 GCA_027492875.1 Candidatus Competibacteraceae bacterium
TCGGGCGATCAGGTCGTGGGTCAGACCCTCGTAGTAGGCCAGAACCACCGCGCGGCGCGGTTCCGGCTCCAGGGTTTCCAGACAGCGCGCCAGCGCCGCGTCGCCGTGCTCGGCATGGACTTGCTCCTCGGGTCCCGGTCCATCGGTGGCGACCGCCGCCCAGCCGTCGTCGTCCAGTTCCGCGCGGTGGCGATAGTCGCCGCGCCGCAGCCGGTCGATGGCCAGACGGCGCACGATGGCGCCCATCCAGGTCAACGGCTGACCGAGCGGGGGCCGGTAGTCGGCGGCTCGCTGCCAGATGCGCACGAAGCCTTCCTGCAGGATGTCGGCCGCCAACTCGCGGTCGCGCGTCAGCTTCAGCAGCAGGCCGTGCAGCGACGGCGCCACCTGTTGGTACAGGGCTTCGAAGGCCCGGCGGTCGTGTAGGGCGCAGCGGGCCAGCAGGTCGGCCAGTGAATCGCGGGATGTCATGAAGGGCGCTCGGACAGGTTGGAGCGAACCCGTGGCGCGAGGCGCAAGCCGCGATCACGATCATTGCTCCGCCGTTCGTCCTAGGTCGGGGCGGAACGCCGCTCCAGCCAGGCGTCCAACGACCAGGCGCCGGGACCACGGGCGATCAGCGCCAGCAGCAGCGCCATCCACAGGTAGTGTTGGAGCTGATTATAGGCCGAGTCGGCCGCGCCCAGGACGAATTGGATCACCAGCGCGATTCCCAGCAGCGGCAGCGCCGCCAGCCGGGTCAGCAAACCGGCCAGCACCAGCAGCGATCCGCTCAACTCGGCGCTGGTGGCCAGCATCGCCGCCAGGGTATGCGGCAGCAGCGGCACGTTGTACTCGTTCTCGAACAGCAACAGGGTGCTCGACCAGTCGTTGAGTTTGGCCAGACCGGACCAGAAAAATATTCGGAACACCGCCAAGCGCAGCAGCAGGTCGGTCAGCGGCGCCAGCCGTTCCAGCAGGCGACCCAATGCGAAATACCAGGCCAGCGGACGCGACCGGGTGGCGTTCATCGTCTCGGCAAGCAGCATCGTCGCAATCTCCTCAGGTGGGGCGAGGCAGAACGCCATCGGCCAGCAACCGGGCCAGCACGGCGCTTAGATCGAAGTTCGGATCGCGCGCCGCCGCCGTTTCCGCCGCTTCGGCCAGCGGGCATTCCAGCGCGAACGCGGCGAGCAGGGCGGATTCGCCCGGTCCCGGCGAACGCTGGCGCACCGCGCCGCCTTGCCGCCAGACCAGTACGGCTTCGGCCCGAGCGAGATCCACCGCTTCCAGCGCCCCGCCGCCGGGCTGGTGCGCGTCCCAGATCGCATGAATCGGCCAGGGCGATTTGTGCAACCATGCCGAGGGATGCAACTCCAGTCGCAGCCCAGGCAACTCGGCGACGGGCACGGTGGCCAACTGGTTCGGACTCAGCGGTTCCCGGTCGGCGGCGAACAGCGCGTCGTTGCGCGCCCATTCCAGCCGGGCCACATCCGCCAGCCAAGGCAGTTCCGCCAGTGGCGCAAAGTCGGCCAGGAAATCGGGTAGCTCGCCGCCGTAGGCGAACAGCGCCGGGGCGCGCGGCGGCCGCTGGGCGATAAATACCAGCGCGGCGGTGGTGAAACAGTCCGTGCCGATCAACTCCCGGACCACCGGAAACGCCGTGTCCAGCGCGCTCAGCAGCGCGTGGCGAACGTTGTTGCGATACACCGCCAACCGGCGTTCGCGTTGCAGCGGCGGGTCGGCGATCAGCGCCAGCAGTTCCGGGTCAGGGGAGCCGCCGTCCAGCAGCGTTTGCCGCATGCGGGCTTGCAGTTCAGCCAGCCGCATCGCGCGCCTCCCGCAGGTGGAACTCGGCCCGCGTCGCCTCGGCCAGCAGCACCGGTAGTTCGGGGATGTTTGTGTCCCACTCCACCAGTACCGGCCGGGGACCGGTTCGCGCCAGCACCGCCCGCAGCAGCGTCCAGACCGGCTCGGCCACCGTGGAGCCGTGATCGTCGATCAACAGCTCGCCCACCGGGGTCGCCACCCGCGCATGGCCGGCAACGTGGAGCTCGCCCACCGCCGCCAGCGGCAGCCGCTCCAGCGCCGCCAGCGGATCGTCACCACCATTGGCGGCGCTGACGTACAGGTTGTTGACATCCAGCAACAGGCCGCAGCCGGTGCGACGGGCCAGTTCGCTCAGGAAATCGGCTTCATCCCAGTCGGCTTCCTGAAATCGCAGATAGGTGGACGGGTTTTCGACCAGCAGGCGCCGGCCCAGCGCCTCTTGCGCCCGCCCGACATTGGCGGTCACGATGTCCAGCGCCTCGCCGGTGTAGGGCAACGGCAATAGATCGGCCAGAAAGGTCCCGTCCGGGGTCGTGGACCAGGCCAGATGCTCGGAGATCAGCTCCGGCTCCAGCCGGTCGTACAAGGCCCGCAACCGCGCCAAATGCGTTTCATCCAACCCCTCCGCCGAACCCAGCGACAGACCGACGCCGTGGCAGCTTAGCGGATAGTCGCCACGCAACCGCTCCAGCGCCGCCCGGCGGGGGCCGCCGGGCGCCAGATAGTTCTCGCTGTGGATTTCCAGCCATGCCGCCGGTTGCGGCTCGGCCAGGAATGCCGGCAGATGGGGATGACGCAGACCGATTCCGGCTTGGGCGGGAACGGTGGCGCGGTCGCGAGCTGGGCTCATGGCGTCAGCTCGACTTGGCCGGCATGCCCCGACCCTTGAACGACTCCGACTTGCCGCCCAGCTTTTCGCAACTGCCCTTGGCCGCGTATTTCCAGTCTTGGCCGTCGTAGTTGACCGTCGAGTTGCCGGCGCAGGAGTGGGTGCCGGCGGAGTTGGCGCAGTCGTTCTCGCCGGCCTTGGAAATGCCGTAACACTTTTCCTTGCTACCCTCGGCGGCGAAGACGGGGCTGGCGGCGAGGCCCAGGGCGCCGGCGACGGCGGCGGCAAGCGCGAACTGGTTGAAGGTGTTCTTGACCATGCTGAAGTTCCTCTGGCGGTAACAGTTGGGAAAGGCGCCGTTCGGAGGGTAACGATCCGACTGACATCCATGCTTACGCAGGGGGAGAGTGGTTGGATGCGGCGACGGGAAATTTTTTATCTTGTTCGGTTCCGGTTGGTCGGCTGAACCGTTACTTCCGCCACCCGAGAGCGGGTAACCACCACGCAGTTCGGATGGTTTCCTGCCAAACCGGTTTTTTGAGGACGGTTCCCAACGATGGCTTGTGGATGGCCGGGAGGGTTCGGATGGCTTCCTGCCAAACCGGTTTTTTGGGGTTCGAGATGCCACGATTGCCGCATTTGGCCGCGTTGGTTTTGCGGTTGAAAAAAACGACGACGACGCTCGTTTAAAGACGTTTAAATATGTTTAAATACGTTTAAAGAATGTTTAGGCTGTGAATTCTATTTAAAAATCAATATATTGCAGATGGTAATGTCCCCGTTTATGGGATGTAATGTCCCCGTTTATGGGATGTAATGTCCCCGTTTATGGGATG
>JAPUDV010000013.1 GCA_027492875.1 Candidatus Competibacteraceae bacterium
TCCGTGCAATCCATGAATCCGTGATTCGGACGGTGGGGCCTGAGTTGCGGGCGATTATCAATCCGCAAGATGGTGGGCGGCGAGGGAGAATGTCAAGCGGCAACGTCTGATTTTCAAATAATATGTTAAAAGATACTAAAAGAAGTGTTGTGCGCCGTATGGGAGCACCTTCTTCGGCCCGAAAGCATAAAAGTACCGACACGATCGCTCGGAAATCTTGCGGTGGTGGTTATTTTTGTCCCACTGGTGGTTAAAACTGAAGTTTTGTGTGGGTTGCGGATTGCGGTGATTACCAGGAATACGTCGCGCCTTGACGGAGTTACAATACATCAACTTTCGGCCGCCCGCCGCGAATCCCCCCACCGCCCGATTTCCGCCGCCCGAGTTTAACCCTGTTGCCATGAACGACTCCGCTCTTTCACTTTCACTCTTTCGACCCTTGCTCGATTCCGGGGACCCGCCGCCGTTTACCGTGGTCAATCCGGACGGTCAGACTCCGCTGGTGCTGGTTTGCGACCACGCCAGCAACGCGGTGCCCGCCGCGCTCGGCCAGCTCGGCTTGGGACCGGTGGAACTGGCCCAGCACATCGCCTGGGATATCGGCGCGGCCGGCGTGACCCGGCGGCTGGCGGCGCGGCTGGACGCGCCGGCGGTGCTGTGCGGCTACTCGCGGCTGGTGATCGATTGCAACCGTCCTCCCGGCGACCCTACTTCGATCGCCGAGGTCAGCGACGGCACCTTCATCCCCGGCAACCACGCGCTCGGCGACGCCGCCGCCGAGGCGCGGGTGAACGCGGTGTTCTGGCCCTATCACCAGGCGATCACCCAGATGCTGGCGCAGCGCTGGCGGCACGGTCACGGCCAGGCGCCGGCGCTGATCGCCATCCACAGTTTCACGCCGGTGATGAACGGGTTCCGCCGCCCGTGGCATCTCGGTGTGTTGTGGAACCGCGATCCCCGGCTGGCCGGACCGCTGTTGGACCGGTTCCGCGCCGACCCCGAACTGTGCGTCGGCGACAACCAGCCCTATTCCGGGCGTGAGGTCGGTTTCACCATGGATACCCACGGCGGCGCGGCCGGTTTGCCGCATGTGGAGGTGGAGATCCGCCAGGATCTGCTGGCCGACGAGGCGGGCCGCGAGCGCTGGGCAACGGTGGTGGCCGACGTTCTGGCCGCAGTGTTGCGGGACGAAACACCGCACGCGGTCAGGCACTATTGAGCGCTAGCACTATTGACGGTTCAGGTGGTCGTATATATTAATTGACAGACGTATAATCTACAGCTTGGGAAGGCGCCGATCATGGTTGCGACGGGAGATACTAAAAACGCCGTGCCGATGCGCTACCCACGCACTCGCATGGCGGCGCTGGCGCTGCTCTACATGGCGGTCTGGGTAGCCTTTTGGCATGCGTCGACCGCGCTGAATCTCGTCAGCGGGATTAGTCTTTGGTATCCGTCGGCCGGGTTGACCTTCGCCGTTCTACTGGAGCATGGGGGGCGCGCGTTGCCCCTGCCGATCGGCGCCGCCCTGCTGGCCGGTGTATCCCTCTGGTCTTGGGGCCAGTGGCCTTATTATCTGTTCAGCGCTTTTATCCCTCCGCTCGGCTACGCCGTGGCCGCCCATATCTTGCGGGGCGATCCGGATCCGCGTTCTCATGGGAAGTGGCATTTCAACGACCCGCAGCGGGTGGCGGCCTTCCTCGTCGCCGCCGCCGGCGGATCCCTGTTCGCGGCGCTGATCGGCGCTCAGATTCTGAATTTTGCTGGCCTGCTGCCGTCGCGGGCATCATTGCCGCAGGCGATGCTGGGCTGGTGGGTCGGCGACTTTATCGGGGTGGTCATTTTTGCCCCGCTGGCCTTGATTTTCGCCGCGCCGCTGGCCCGGCGGTTCGGCAAGGGGGAACCGCCGCGCCTGCCCAAATCCTGGGTGGCGGTCGATCCGCCGCCGATGCGTCTGGTGTTGTTGCAAGGACTGGTGGGGACCCTGCTGCTGCTGGGCTTGTTTTGGATCCCGTACCGGTTCTGGCAGAACCAGCCGTATCCTTTCATGACCCTGCTGTTGCTGCCGGTACTGGTCTGGACCGTGGCGACGCACGGCATCCGAGGCGCCCTGGTGGTCGTGCTGTTGTACGAACTGGGCATCGTGACGATGGTGGCGCTCTTCGGTCACGCTGACCTGACGCTTCAGTATCAGGTCGTGATGGTGGCCGTGGTGGCGTCCGGCTTGTTGACCGGTGCGGTTTCCCAAGCCCGGCTGGCCAATATCGCACGGTTTCGCGATCTGGCCGAAGTGTCCAACGACCTGCTGTGGGAGTTCGACGCCAGCGGCCGGTTGTACCAATCGAGCGGGCGGCTGGCCCGGACCATCCCCACGCGGGAAAGCGGGTTGCGGGCATATTGGGGTGAATATGTACTCCCTCAGGAGCAGGAGACCGATCTGGTCGCGCTGCGAGCGACGATCCTGCAGCGGCGGCCGTTCCAGCAAATGGTGCTGCGAGTGCGCCTGCCGGGGGGAGAACAATCGCTCTGGACGCGCAACAGCGGCTTGCCCGTGTTCGACGAAGACGGCGAGTTTTTGGGCTATCGCGGCACCACCACCGATATCACCGCGCATAAGAAGGCCGAGGCGCTGCTGCGGAATTACGACCAGACGCTGGAAGCCGAGGTGGCGGAGCGCACTCGCATTCTGACCGAATTCAGCAAGCGCAACTGGCAACTGGCCAATTTTGACAGCCTGACCGCCCTGCCCAACCGCAATCTGTTCTTCGAACACCTGCGCAAGGGCTTGCAGCAGGCCCGGCGGCAATGGCGGTTGCTGGCGCTGCTGCTGATCGATCTGGATGGCTTTAAGGAGGTGAACGATACCTTCGGCCACGACATGGGCGACGTGTTGCTCCGGCAAGTCGCCGAACGCCTGCAGCGTTGCGTGCGCGCCACCGATACCGTGGCCCGCCTGGGCGGCGATGAGTTCACGGTGATTTTGACCGATCTCGAACAGATCGAAGGCGCGATCGCCGTGGCGCGGAAGATGATCGAATGCCTGGCGGAGCCAGTGCCGTTGGGAGAAGCGAGCGGCACGGTGACGGCCAGCGTCGGCATCGCCCTCTACCGGCCGGAATCGCCGGACAGTCTCGAACTGGCGATGCTGCTGCTGCGGCAGGCCGACGCCGCCATGTACGCCGCCAAGCGGGCCGGCAAGAATGCTTGGCGGCTCGCCGAGACGGTCGATCCCGATCCGTCGTGAGCGGGACTGGCGGGGGCGCTAGACCGCTTCCAGGTGCTCGATGCACAGTTGCAGCCGGCGCGCGCCGCGCCACTCGTTTACGTCCAGACGGTAGGCGGCATGCACCCGCGTCGCGCCGGGGTTGAATCCGGCCGCCCGCCGGAAGGCGATCGCTTCCAGCGCCAACGTCGTTCCCGGCGGCCGCAGCCATAGTTTGAGGTGCTGGTCTTTCATGATGCGATGCGCGGTCACCTCGAACAACCCGTCGAACAGCGGTTCGGCGAAACCCTGCCCCCAGGGGCCGGCTTCGCGCAGCAGTTCGGCGATCTCCAGGGAAAATTCCGCCGGCGCCAGTTCGCCGTCGCTCAGCAAGCGGCCATGCAGGTCGTCGTCGCTGAGCCACTGGCGGGTCTCGGCGTCGAACGCCCGGTTGAACGTCTCGAAATGCGCGCTCGCCAGCGTCAGGCCGGCGGCCATGGCATGACCGCCAAAATGGCCGATCAGGCCGGGATGCCGGATCGCCACCGCCGCCAGGGCGTCGCGCAGGTGCATCCCCGCCACCGAACGCCCCGACCCCTTGATGTTGCCGTCCCGATCCGGCGCGAAGACGATCACCGGGCGATTGAAACGCTCTTTCAGGCGACTGGCGATGATGCCGACCACCCCTTGATGCCACTCGGGATCGAACAGGCACAGGCCGAAGGGCAGTTCTCCCACATCCGGCGTGAGTCGATCAATCCGCGCGGACGCCTGCGTTTCCATCTCGGCGGTTAACTCGATCCGTTGCTGGTTGATCTCGTGCAACCGGCGGGCGATGCTCCGGGCTGCGTCCGGATCGTCGCTGAGCAGGCATTCGATGCCTTGGCCCATGTGTTCCAACCGGCCAGCGGCATTGAGCCGGGGACCGAGGGAGAAGCCAATGTCGCTGGTGCTCAGCCGATCCTGCGGGCGACCGGTCACCTCGCACAAGGCAGCGATGCCGGGGACGCATTGGCCCTGGCGAATCCGTCGCAATCCCTGCTCGACCAGGATGCGGTTGTGATGGTCCAGCCGCACCACGTCCGCCACCGTGCCGAACGCCACCAGATCGAGGAACTGGGCCAGGTTCGGCTCGGCCAGCCCGCGTTCGGCGAACCAGCCGACCTCCCGCAACCGTGCCCGCAGCGCCATCAGCACGTAAAAGATCACGCCCACGCCCGCGAGATTTTTACTGGGGAAACCGTCGCCCGGCTGATTGGGATTGACGATCGCCTCGGCGGCCGGCAACGTCTGGCCGGGCGCGTGGTGATCGGTGATCAGTACTTTCATACCCCGCTCTTGGGCGGCCCGCACGCCTTCATGGCTGGAGATGCCATTGTCCACGGTGATGAGCAGATCGGGCCGTTCCTCGGCGGCGACCGCCACGATTTCCGGGGTGAGGCCATAACCGTGCTCGAAGCGGTTCGGTACCCGGTAGCCCACCCAGGCGGCGCCCATGGCCCGCAGTGCCCGCACCGCCAGGGCGCAACTGGTGGCGCCGTCGGCGTCGAAATCGGCGACGATCAGAATCCGCCAGCGTTCGCGCAGGGCGGCGTGCAGCAGATCAACCGCCTTTTCCATGCTCAGGAAGGCATCGGGTGGAGTTAGTCGCCGTAGTTCCCGTTGCAGTTCGACGGGATCGCGCACGCCGCGAGCGGCGTAGATGCGCTGGAGCAGGGGCGCGACGGGCAAGTCGGCGGCAGGAGGTGTGGCGCGGCGGACGATGAAAGTGGGCATGGCGGGTCGGCGGAGGTAGATTCGAGTGGTCGTGCGGCCCGCTTTGGGTTGAGCCGGCGGGGCGATGATCAGCGCGGGTAATGGAACAGCGGCCGGGCGCGTCGCCAGAACCGCCAGCGCGCGGCGCTGGTTACGGTGTAGCGGCGGCCGTTACCGGGATAGAGGTGCAGTGCTGTCAGCTTGCCGGTTTGCAGCCAGCGCCGGCAGGGCGCGAACCAGTCCCGCTCCAGCGTGGCGACCTGTTCGATCCAACGCGCGGGGTCGCCGTCGGCGGTGGCGTGACGGGTCGCTTCCAGCACCGCCAGACTGTCCGTTTCCGTGGCGGCGGCTTCCCGCCAATCTTCGGCCTGTTCGGGCAGAGGGCTGATGGCCGTCCCGCTCAAACGCGCCAGCCCGCGGACCAGCGGATCGCGAGCGTACAGCCCGGCGGCGGGGGTGCGGGCGCCCGTCGGACAAAAACCGCCGCCCCAGAACCAGAGACCGTTGATCATCGGTTGGCGGTGCTGCTCCCGCGCCTGATTCAGCGGGTGGCCGTGAAACAGCATTTGGGCTTCGGTCCACAGGGTGCGCCAGCGACGGGCGTTCGGCCCGGCCGGCAACAGTGCGTTGATGTTGCGGCCGGTGGCGGCGCTCAACGCTTGGGTGCGGATGCCGGGATCGACCGGCAACCGCAGATACCAGCGCTCGGGGTAGAGGGCTTCGAGTCGCAGGCCGTCTTCGGCGAAGGTCTGGTCGAACGCCGCCACCAGCGCTGCGGCTTCGTCCGGTTCGATGGCGAGCGTTCGCGCATCCGCCAGAAACACGCCGCCGTGCATGTCGGCCCGCAGATGGATCGGATCGGCCCGCAGCCACCAGTCGCCGTCGGGTTCGCCGCCGTCGGCCAGGCGGGTGATCGCCGCGGCCGGCAAATCCGCGTCGGTGGGAACCGGCAGGTTAAAGAGTTGAAACAATATCCCATCGGTCGTCGCTGGAACCGGATCGACATCGGCGCGGGCCAGCAGCCATTCCAGCGTCGGCGCGGCCGGTCGGAACAGCGCCGGGTCGGCGCCCTCGGGCCGTTGCAACAGACCGGGGACCAGCAGGTGCAGGAGCGTGGCCACGAAGGTCGTCAGTCCGGGCGCTCAGTCCGAATCGAGGTGTTCCATGCGGATGCGGACCACCGGCGCGTGGATGCTGTCCAGCGCCTCGATGGCGGCGATGGCTTCGTTCATCCGTTGCTCCCGTACCCGGTAGGTCAGCAGGATGACCGGCACGTCGCGGGCGCCGGGAGCCGGTTCTTTTTGCAGGACGGCCTCGATGCTGATGTCGCGGTCGGCGAGGATGCGGGTCACGTCGGCCAGTACGCCGGGCCGATCCAGGGCCTGCAAGCGCAGGTAGTAACAGGTTTCCACCTCGGCCATCGGCAGCACCGGGAGGTCCGACAGGGCATCCGGCTGGAAGGCCAGGTGCGGGACGCGGTTGTCCGGATCGGCGGTCAGGGTGCGCACCACGTCGATGATGTCGGCCACCACCGCCGAGGCGGTCGGCTCGGCCCCGGCCCCGGCCCCGTAGAACAGGCTCTGGCCGATCGCGTCACCCTTGACCAGCACCGCGTTCATCACCCCGCTGACGCTGGCCAGCAGTTGCCGCTGCGGGATCAAGGTCGGATGCACCCGCAGTTGCGCGCCCCGTTCGTCGCGGCGGGCGATGCCCAGGTGCTTGATGCGGTAACCCAGTTGTTCGGCGTAGGCCACGTCCTCGCGGGTGACGCGGCTGATGCCCTCGATGTAAACCTTGTCGAACTGCAAGGGGATGCCGAAGGCGATCGAGGCCAGAATGGTCAGCTTGTGGGCGGCGTCGATGCCCTCGACGTCGAAGGCCGGGTCGGCCTCGGCGTAGCCCAGCGCCTGGGCTTCGGCCAACACGTCCGGAAAGTCGCGGCCCTTGTCGCGCATTTCGGTCAGGATGAAGTTGGCGGTGCCGTTGATGATGCCCGCCACCCATTCCAGCCGGTTACCGGCCAGTCCCTCGCGGATGGCCTTGATGATCGGGATGCCGCCGGCCACCGCCGCTTCGAAGCCAACCATCGTGCCGGCAGCGCGGGCGGCGGCGAAGATTTCGTTACCGTGCTTGGCGATCAGCGCCTTGTTGGCGGTGACCACATGCTTGCCGTTGGCCAGCGCCCGCAGCGCCAGGCTGCGGGCCGGCTCGTAGCCGCCCAGCAGTTCGACGATGATCGAGACCTCGGGATCGTCCACCACCTCCAGCGCCTCGCCGGTCAGTTTCATGCCAGCGGTGCGGGCGGCGGTGGTGTCCAGATTGCGGGCGGCGGCGTGGGAGATCACGATTTCGCGCCCGGCTCGACGGCTGATTTCCCCGGCGTTGCGCGCCAGGACGTGGGTGACGCCGCTGCCGACCGTGCCCAAGCCGAGCAAGCCGATTTTAACCGGAGGATAGCTGCTCATGGTCCTTAGACTCCCGTTGCCCGCGCCAGCGGGGGTGCGGCGAGGTCGCGGCTGTCCTTGCGGAACATCTCGCGGATGCCGCGCAATGCCTGCCGGGTGCGGTGCTCGTTTTCGATCAAGCCAAAGCGCACATGATCGTCGCCGTACTCGCCGAAGCCGATGCCGGGCGAGATGGCTACCTTGGCCTCGGCCAGCAGTTTCTTGGAAAATTCCAGCGAGCCCAGAGGGCGGTACTGCTCCGGGATCGGCGCCCAGACAAACATGGTGGCCTTGGGTTTTTCGACTTTCCAGCCGATGGCGTTCAGGCCGTCGCACAGCACGTCGCGGCGTTTGCGATAGATCTCCCGAATCTCGGCGACGCACTCCTGCGGGCCTTCCAGCGCGGTGATGGCGGCCACCTGGATCGGGGTGAACATGCCGTAGTCGAGATAGGACTTCATCCGCGCCAGCGCGGCGATCAGGGTCGTATTGCCGCACATGAAGCCGACCCGCCAGCCGGGCATGTTGTAGCTCTTGGACAGGGTGAAGGATTCGATCGCTACTTCCTTGGCACCCGGTACTTGCAGGATCGAGGGCGCGGTGTAGCCATCGAACACCAGATCGGCGTAGGCCAGATCGTGAATGACCCAGATTTTGTGCTCGCGGGCGATGGCCACCACTTTTTCGAAGAAGTCCAATTCCACGCACTGGGTGGTGGGGTTGGCCGGGAAGTTCAGCACCAGCATCTTGGGATGCGGCCAGGAGTCCTTGATCGCCTTTTCCAGTTCGGCGAAGAAATCCACACCCGGCACCAGCGGCACATGGCGGATGTCGGCGCCGGCGATGACGAAGCCATAGGGGTGAATCGGATAGGCCGGGTTGGGCACCAGCACGGCGTCGCCCGGACCCATGGTCGCCAGGGCCAGGTGGGCCAGTCCTTCCTTGGAGCCGATGGTGGCGATGGCCTCGCTGTCGAAGTCGAGCTCGACGGCGTAGCGGGTCTTGTACCAGTTGCAGATGGCCCGACGCAGGCGCGGGATGCCACGCGACACCGAGTAGCGGTGGGTATCGGGGCGCTGGGCGGCTTCGACCAGCTTGGCGACGATGTGCTTCGGGGTCGGCTGGTCGGGGTTGCCCATGCCGAAGTCGATGATGTCCTCGCCGCGGGCGCGGGCCTTGGCCTTCAGATCGTTGACGATGTTGAAGACGTAGGGTGGGAGGCGTTTGATACGTTGGAAGTCGGCGTTCAAGAGTGCGTTTCCAGGAGCTGAATCACGGAGTTTCCGGCGGGCGGTCCGCGCTCGGGGGCAGAAACCGGCGGGGAAAATAGCGGTTGCCGGGCGGATCGAAAAGTCTACCTATAAGCAAGGTGAACTGTCGAGTCGAACCGCGCGGCGGGGGTGCGGTTCCCGATGGAAAGTGCAGGACGCCGGTTCCGACCGGTTCAATACCCCGCCGCCGCTCCGCCGGCCCGGCGGGTGTCGGGAAAGCCGTACAGCCCTTCCGGCGCGCGGACGATGCTCTGGGTGTCGCCCATCGCATCCTTGACCACGACCTTGTGTCCCCATCCTTCCAGCAACCGCACGGTGTCCGGGCTCAGCCCTTCCTCGACCCGCAGTTCGTCCGGCAACCATTGATGGTGCACGCGCGGGGCGACCGTGGCCTCGGCGATGTTCATGCCGTGGTCGATGACGTTGAGCAGGATTTGCAGCACGGTGGTGATAATGCGGCTGCCGCCGGGGCTACCGGTGACCAACACCGGTCGGCCGTCCTTGAATACCAGGGTCGGCGTCATCGAACTGAGCGGGCGCTTGCCGGGGCCGACCGCGTTGGCGTCGCCGCCGATCAGCCCGTAGGCGTTCGGCACGCCTGGCTTGGCGGCAAAGTCGTCCATCTCGTTGTTGAGCAGGATACCGGTGCCGGCGGCGACGATGCCGGAGCCATAGGCGAAATTCAGGGTGTAGGTGACAGCGACGGCGTTGCCGTCCCGGTCCATCACCGAATAGTGGGTGGTTTGCTCGCTTTCGTGGCGTTGCGGTTGGCCGGGTTTGATCTCCACCGCCGGCTTGGCCCGATTCGGGTCGATGCGCGCCGCCAGCTCCTTGGCGTAAGCCTTCGAGGTCAGGCCGGCGACCGGTATCTTGGTGAAATCCGGATCGCCCAGATATTCACTGCGGTCGGCGTAGGCGAGTTTCATGGCTTCGGCCATGCGGTGGACGGTGGCGGCGCTGTTGTGGCCCAGTTCGCCCAGCGGCCAGGTTTCCAGGATATTGAGGATCTGGATGAGATGCACGCCACCGGAACTGGGCGGCGGCATGGAGACGATCTCGTAACCTCGATAGTGGCCCCGCACCGGCGCGCGGACCAAGGCCCGGTAATTCCTGAGGTCGTCCAGGGTGATCAAACCCTGGTGGGTTTTCATGTCGGCGACCAGTTTTTGCGCGATTTCCCCTTCGTAAAACGCCTTGGCGCCCTGTTCGGCGATCTGTTTGAGCGAGGCGGCCAGATCCGGTTGCGCCAGCGTTTCCCCCGGTTGGTGGGGGGAAGCATCGGCCTTGAAAAAGACGTTCATGCTCGCCGGCCAGGGCGCCATCCGCTCGCGGGTTTCCCGCAGCGATTGCGCCAGTTCCGCATCGACCGGAAAACCCTGTTCGGCCAGCCGCTCGGCCGGTTCGACCAGTTGCCGCCACGGCAGGTGGCCGTGGCGTTCGTGGGCCAGCGCCAGTCCGGCCACCGTGCCCGGCACGCCGGCCGCCTGATGGCTGAAGCGAATGCGCCGCTCGTCCACGTCACCGTGTTCGTTCAGGTATAAATCCCGCCCGGCGGCGGCGGGTGCGGTCTCGCGAAAATCGATGGCTTCGGTCTGTCCGGTCTGCGCCTTGTAGGTCAGCATGAAGCCGCCGCCGCCCAGATTGCCGGCCTGCGGCAGGGTGACCGCCAGCGCGAAGCCGACCGCCACCGCCGCATCAACCGCGTTGCCACCCTTTTTGAGGATGTCCAATCCAATTTCGCTGGCCCGCGCTTCCTGACTGACCACCATGCCGTTCGGGGCGAAGACCGGATGGATGCGGTCCCGGGGGGAGAAGACCGCGAGTTCGGCTACGGCCGCGCCCGGTAGCAACCAGCACATTCCCAAGAACAGCAGAATGGGCGCGCGGAAAATGGGGAATGGATGGCGCATGGCGGCGTTGTGGGAAGAGCGGAGGTAACGACGGCCCGCCCGGCCGGGCGGGCCGGGCGGGGTGACGGAACCCGCCAATAGGAGTCAGAACACCATGAGCGCGGAGCCGATCCAGGCCGCGGCCGCTCCCAGCAGGGCAATGATGCTGATCACCATGGCCACAGTGCCGCGGGTTGCCGACGATCCGCCCGTTTCGGTGTTCAGGTTGGCGGTGGCTTGCCGGACCGTGCGTTCCGAGGTTTCCCGGGCGATGGTTTCGATGACCGGCTGAATACCGCCGCGAACCATCTGAATAATCTGCTGTTTGAAATCCTGACTGCCTATGGCCAGGGTTAGCGTCTCCTGGCTGTGTCGGTCGACCCGAGCCTCGATTTCCTTGAGCAGTTCATCCCGGTTAACCTCCAGGCCGTGGGCGACATTGCGCTTGGAAACGCCCTCGCTGACCTCGCGGGCGGCCTGCTCGGCCACGGCCCGGGCGCTTTCCTGCGCGGTCGTGCGCGCCGTGCGTTCGGCGGTGCCGCGGGCGATTTCGGTGGCGACCTGTTTGGCGGCTTCCTGCGAGGCGCGTACCGCCGCGTGCGCCGCCCGTCGGCCCAGATCCTCCGCGACGCCGCGCGCGGTCTGAACCGCGATCTCGCGGGTCAGGTTGGGCACCAGTTCCTGAATGATGTCCCGGGCGACCTTCTCGGCGGCCGCCCAAGCCACGCGTTCGGCGATTTGTTCGACTTCGGAACTGGAGACCGCGGTTGCTCCGGCGGAGACGCGGGTCGGAATCTCGGCGGCGGGAGCCACTTTTTCGGGGGCCACCGCGAGTTCGGGGATCGCCGCCGGCTCTTTTTCGATCACGCTGGGCGTGGGCACGGCTGGCGCGGTTGCGATGGGTTCTTCCATGGAGATGGCCGCAGTGCCCTCGCTGACCATTTGTATGACCGTGTCCAGTTGGTCCGGGGTGTAGGGTTTGGAGAGAAATCCGACCGCGCCACTTTCCTTGGCATCCCGCTTGTCTTCATCGGTGGCGTTGGCGGAGCACATGATGATGGGCGGAGAGTCTTGAAGATTCTGTCCGGTGATGGTGCGGCTGGTTTCGAAGCCGTCCATGCCGGGCATCATGACATCCATGAAAATAACGCCGGGCTTTTTGGTTTCCAGATACTTGATGCAGTCTTCGCCCGACCCGACCCAGTCGACCTCGATGCCGCGCTCGAGCAACAGTTTGCGTAAGGTCAAGTGGGCGACTTTCGAGTCATCCACCACCAGCGCCTTTTTGATGTTCATGCAGGCCTCCTACGGCATGAGAATCGTCGAATAATTACTCGATGTCCTTATTTTTAGGACAATGAATGCGTTTTCGATCCGTTGCGGCTGTCGTGCAATGATCGAACATTAAGACTATGGTTATGGATGGATCTCCGTGAAGTGCGCGGGCACAGGATTCGCGCGAGGGCGATCCCATCCTAGAATCGATACGATACTTTACGATACTTTAGGCTAAATCCACCGGAGGAACCATGCCATGAAACGAACCTTGCTCGCATTGATCGCCCCGCCCGCGGCGGTTGCCCGCCACGGTTGCGTCACCTGCACCGCAGCGCCGATCGGCGTATTCTGGCTGGGGGGCCTGGCCGGTATCGGTTACGGCTTGGCCGGCGGCGCGCTGGGCAGTCTGTTCGGCCCAGGTTTTCTGATTGCCGCTGGCGTTCTGCTGTGGCTGATTGCCGCGGCTTGGGCGCGCCTGGTGATCCGGGGGGTAGAGAGCGATCTGCTCCATCGTGCGGACAGCACGCACGATCATCAGGTGGAGCCAGCCGACGAAGATCCGTTCCACCAACTCCGGAGCAACGTCTGAGCGCGCCGCGTGGGTGCGCCAGCAAAGGGAGGCCACGGGGGACCTC
This sequence comes from Candidatus Competibacteraceae bacterium, assembly GCA_027492875.1. GTDB lineage: Bacteria > Pseudomonadota > Gammaproteobacteria > Competibacterales > Competibacteraceae > Competibacter. The sequence continues at coordinate 12,475 of JAPUDV010000013.1, forward strand.
CCTCGCCGTGGGTTCAGGGCCGTTCATCCGCGGTTTCTTTCGCCCGCGGCAACAGATCCTCGCGGCTGATACCCAGATACAGCGCGCTGGCGCTGGCGATGTAGATCGATGAATAGGTGCCCACCACGATGCCGATGATCATGGCGATCGAGAAGCCGCGCATCACGGCGCCGCCAAAGAAGTACATCACGATGACCGACAACAGAGTGACGAAGCTGGTCATGGTGGTGCGCGAGAGTGTTTCGTTGATCGACAGATTCATGATTTCCTGGGTAGTGCCCTTGCGCCGCTTGCGGAAGTTTTCGCGGATGCGGTCCAGCACCACCACGGTGTCGTTGACCGAATAGCCGATCACCGCCAGCACCGCCGCCAGCACCGTTAGGTCGAATTCGATCTGGAACAGCGAAAACCAGCCAACGGTGAAAATCACGTCGTGGATGGTAGCGGCGATGGTGCCGACCGCCAGCCGCCATTCAAAGCGGAACATGACGTAGATCAGAATCCCCAGCAACGCGCCCAGCGCCGCCAGCCCGCCCTGTTCGACCAGCTCCTGACCCACCTGCGGCCCGACGAACTCCGCCCGCGCCAGCGTGGCGCCCATGCCGCCCTCGGCGCGCTCCAAGGCGCGCAGCACCTCGTTGCTCAAGGCGGCGGCGTTGCGCTGGTCGCGCGGTGGGATGCGGATCAGCACGTCTCTGGAGGTGCCAAAGTGCTGAGTCTGGGCGTCACCGAAACCGGCCTTGGCCAGGGTCTCGCGCACCTTGGGGATCTCCACCGGCTCCGGATACCGCACTTCGATCACCGTGCCGCCGGTGAAGTCCAGCCCCAGGTTCATCCCTCGGAACAGCAGGGAGCCGACCGCGATCAACAGCACCGTGACGGACCAGCCGATGGCCAGCTTGCCCCAGCGCAGAAAATCGATGTTGGTGTTGTAGAGGTCGAATCGCATAGCCATTTCCCGTGCCGGCCGGTTAGACGGTCAGTTTTTGCAGCTTGCGGCCGCCGTAGATGAGATTGACCAAGGCCCGCGAGCCGGTGACCGCGGTGAACATCGAGGTCAGAATGCCGATGCTGAGGGTGACCGCAAAGCCCTTGATCGGGCCGGTGCCGAAACCGAACAGCATGATCGCCGCGATCAGGGTAGTCAGATTGGAGTCGAGGATGGTGTCGAAGGCACGGTCGAAGCCGGCGTGAATCGCTGCCTGTGGGCTGTTGCCGTTGCGCAGTTCCTCGCGGATTCGCTCGTAAATCAGCACGTTGGCATCCACCGCCATGCCCATGGTCAGCACGATGCCGGCGATGCCGGGCAGGGTGAGGGTGGCCTGCAGCATGGACAGCACGGCCACGATCAGCACCACGTTGGCGGCCAGCGCGGCGGTGGCGATGACGCCGAACCAGCGGTACCGTCCGGCCATGAACCCGGCGATCACCAGCAGCGAGACCATTGCGGCGCGGAAACCCTGCGCGATGTTTTCCTTGCCGGCGCTGGGGCCGACGGTGCGTTCCTCGATGATCTCGATCGGGCTGACCAGGGCGCCGGCTCGCAGCAGCAGGGCCAGATCGCGGGCCTCGCGGGTGCTGTCCAGCCCGGTGATTTGAAAACGCCGGCCCAGCCGGTCGCGGATGGTGGCGACGTTGATGACTTCCTCGACGGTGTAAGCGGTTTTCTTCAATTCGCCGTCCACCCGCTTGGTCTCGGTTTTGTTCTCGATGAACACCACGCCCATGCGTTTGCCGATGTTGTCCTTGGTGGCGTCCTCGAAGCGCTTGGCGCCCTTGCCGTCGAGGCTGACGAACACCGTCGGCCCACCGCTCTGCTGATCAAGACCGGATGAGGCATCCACGATGGAATCGCCGGTCAGCATCACCCGCTTTTGCAGCAACACGGGCCGGCCCGCGCGATCCTTGTACAACCGCGAATTGATCGGGACGCGGCCCGTGGTGGCCGCCTGACTCCAGTCATTTTCTTCATCCGCCAAACGGAATTCCAGGGTGGCGGTCGCGCCGAGGATTTCCTTGGCGCGGGCGGTGTCCTGCACGCCGGGCAGTTGCACCACGATTCGGTCGTTGCCCTGCTGCTGGATGATCGGCTCGGCCACGCCCAGCTCGTTGACCCGGTTGCGCAGGGTGGTGATGTTCTGCTGCAAGGCGAAGTCGCGCTTTTCCTTGATCTCGCGCTCTCCGAGCGTCAGTTTGAGGCTGAGCGGATCCGGTTCGCTCTGTTGCAGGCTCGGTAGCTGCTTGCGCAGCACTTGGGCTGCCTTGTCGCGTTCGGCGCCGTCCTTGAATTCGACCTGCACGCCGCCGCCCGCCGCGCGGCCGACCGAGGCGTACAACACCTTCTCGGCGCGCAGCTGGGCGCGGATATCCTCGACGTAGCTTTCCTCGACCTGCTTGACGGTGGCGTCCATGTCCACTTGCATCAGAAAATGCACGCCACCGCGCAGATCAAGGCCGAGATACATCGGATTTAGACCCAACGCTCGCAGAAACCCCGGTTCCGACGAGGCCAGGTTGAGGGCGACGATGTAATCGCGGCCCAGCCGGTCCTTGAGGATGTCGGCGGCCTTGAGCTGTTCTTCCGGGTCGGCGAAGCGGACCAGCAGGCGATCGGCCTCCAACTCCAGCCGCTTGTGGGGCAGCTTTTCGGCGTCGAGCAGGGCGACGACCCGATTCTGGAACGCCGGATCGAGAGCGATGCTGGCCCGGGCGCCGGAGATTTGCACGGCCGGATCTTCGCCGAACAGGTTGGGCAGCGCAAAGATCAGGCTCCACAGTATCACCATGCCGATCAGCAGGTATTTCCACCAGGGGTATTGGTTCAGGGTGTAAGAAGTGGCCATGGAACAGCGTTTCCCGCGTGGCGCCGGGCGGCGCGGTTACAGAGTGCCTTTGTAGGTGCCCTTGGGCATCAGCGAGCTCACGGATTGCTTCTGGATCCTGATCTGTACGTTTTCGGCGATTTCCACTTGCACGAAGTTCTCGCCCACCTCGATGACCCGGCCGAGCACGCCCCCGCCGGAGACGATTTCGTCGCCTTTCTTGATCGCGTCCACCATTTGCTTGTGTTCCTTGGCGCGCTTGGTCTGGGGGCGGATCAGCAGGAAGTAGAAGGCGCCGATCAGGATGATGGGAAACAGCAGGTTCATCAGGCCCAGCTCGCCGCCGGAGGGAGCACCGGTCTGCTGGGCGGTGGCGGCGGGGATCAGGACGTTCAGGATGCTTTCCACGGTTCTTCCTCTTGGTTTGCCGGCCTCGACCCGGGATCGCGCTGGCGAGAAGCAGTGCGGCCGTTATCGGCGCTGGGCAGCGGGGTTCGCGCGGGGACGGGCAGGGGCTGATATAAAGCGCGCCATTATACACAGGCGGTAAAATTTGCCTGCGTTTTTCATCGAGCTCCGCCGCGAATGTCTCCGGTTGCTCGGCGCTGGCTTTCTCACCCTCGGTTAACAGGGTTAACGGTCCAACCGCTTCACCTCCATCCATGGAGTAAATGAAAACGGGATTGGTCTCGCAGGAAAGGCGGCGCTAGGTGATCACCGTCGGTTCGTTCCGCCCGGTGCGCTCGCGAATGCCGGCCAGGCTGTCGGCGATGCCGATCAGTTCCGCCAGTGCCTGCTGGGTGTCGAGATCGTGCTTGGCCGGGTCGGGTTCGTAGGCTTCGACGTAGATCCGCAGGGTCGCGCCCTCGGTGCCGGTGCCGGACAGGCGGTAGACGATGCGCGAGCCGTCCTCGAAGCCGATGCGGATGCCCTGGTTCTCGCTCACGCTGTCGTCGATGGGGTCGAGGTAGCGGAAATCATCGGCGTAGTCCACCGTGTACGAACCGAACCGCTGGCCCGACAGGGTCGCGCAGGCGGCGCGCAGTGCGTCGATCAGGCCGTTGGCGGCGGCGCTGTCGACTGCTTCGTAGTCGTGGCGGGTGTAGTAGTTGCGTCCGTAGATCCGCCAGTGCTCGCGCACGATCTCCGCCACCGACTGCCGGCGCTCGGCCAGGATGTTCAGCCAGAACAGCACCGCCCATAGCCCGTCCTTTTCGCGTATGTGATCGGAACCGGTGCCAAAACTTTCTTCGCCGCACAAGGTGATTTTACTGGCGTCCAGCAGGTTGCCGAAAAACTTCCAGCCGGTCGGCGTCTCGTAACAGTGCAGTCCCAGCTTGGCCGCGACCCGGTCGGCGGCCTGGCTGGTCGGCATCGAGCGGGCCACCCCGGTCACGCGGGAGCGGTAGCCGGGCGCCAGGCCGGCGTTGGCCAGAATCACCGCCAGGCTGTCGCTGGGGGTGACGAAGAAATGCCGGCCCAGCACCATGTTGCGGTCGCCGTCGCCGTCCGAGGCCGCGCCGAAGTCGGGCGCGTCCGGGCCGAACAGATAATCAGCCAGATCCTTGGCATACACCAGATTCGGATCGGGGTGGCCGTGGCCGAAATCTTCCAGTGGCACGCCGTTGACCACCGTGCCGACCGGCGCGCCCAGGCGGTGCTCCAGGATTTCGTGGGCGTAGGGGCCGGTTACCGCGTGCATGGCGTCGAAGCGCATCCGGAAACCGGATTGGAATAGCGCGCGGATCCGGTCAAAGTCGAACAATTGCTCCATCAGATCGGCGTAGTCGCGCACCGAATCGACGATCTCCACCCGCATGTCGCCGACGAGGGTGGTCCCCAGCTGGTCCAGGTTGACGTCCGGGGCGTTGAGCCTATGGTAGCGGCTGATGTGCCGGGTGGCCATGTAGATGGCCTCGGTCACTTTCTCCGGCGCCGGTCCGCCGTTCGGGGTATTGAACTTGATGCCGAAATCCTCGTCCGGTCCGCCGGGATTGTGGCTGGCCGAGAGGATAATGCCGCCGCAGGCGCCATGCTTGCGGATCATGTGTGAGGCTGCGGGCGTGGAGAAAATACCGCCCTGACCCAGCAGAACGCGCTCGCAGCCGTTGGCGGCGGCGATGCGCAGGATGGTTTGAATCGCCTGCCGATTGTAGTAACGGCCGTCGCCGCCGATCACCAGCGGCGCGTTCTGATAGCCATCCTGGGTGTTGAAAATACTCTGTACGAAGTTTTCCAGGTAATGTGGTTTTTCGAATACCCTGACTTTCTTGCGCAGCCCCGAGGTGCCGGGTTTTTGATCCTGGAACGGTTGGGTGGCGATGGTTTCGACGCTCATGATTCAGGACTCTCCTTGGGGTTTTTCGAGATGCGGCGCATTATGCGCCTGTTGGCAACAGGATAGAATAAGGGACGGCAGCCAGTGGAGAGGCGCTTAGAGGTGCCGCAGGTCGAGGGTGTAGGGGGTCAGGGCGGCGGGCGGCGGTTCCAGCGGCGGCGTTGTGGGGGCGGTTTCGAGCCGTTCCGTCACGAAGCGTTCGGCCCGGCGGAACGCCGCTTCCTCCAGGTCTCGGGGTAGGCCGTCGTAACCGCCGCCCTGGGGCCGCCATTCATGCACGGTGAGACGCAGCGCGCCCGGTTGACGAGGGTGGCTCAACAGCAGTTTGATCGGACCCTGCGCTTCCAGGGTCGGATGCAGGCCGGTCCAGGGTTTGAAACGCCGGTAGCGCAATCCACATAACCAGGTTTCGCCGTCCATCTCATCCTCCCGGCGCAGCGGCAGTCGGTAGCCGTTCACCGTCAGCCGCCAGCCGGCCAGATTTTCCTGTTGCCCGGTGGCGGCGGGGTCGGCGCGCAGGCTGATTTCCAGCCGCGCGCTGCTGGCGTCCACCAGCCGGGAATGGCCGTGCTCCTGGGTCAGCGCGTCGCCCAGCAGCGGCCAGAACTCCAGGCCGCGCCGGATGGTGAGCCGACAGCCGCCGAACGCCGCATCGGCCAACCCGTGGTAGCTATCATCCACCAACTCCGCGATCAGCGGCTGGCCCAGCCCCAGGCCGGCGCGGGCCAGTTCGTCCAGCACATCCCACAGATCGGCGCGCAGGTAGTAGGGCAGGGCGAAACGGTCGTGCAGCTTCCGGCCCCAGTAGACCGGTTCGGGATAATCCGGCGTCTGGGCCAGCATGGCGGCGATGGCCCGCAGCAGCGCCGCCAGGGTCGCCAGTCGTTCCGGGGTGGGCGGCATGCGAAAGGCGCGAAATTCCACCAGCCCCAGCTGGCCGCGGCCGGGCAGGTAGGGGTTCCACAGCTTTTCGATATTGATCTCGGCGCGGTGCGGGTTACCGGCCGGATCGGCCAGAAAGGGCGACAGGCTTTGCCAGAGCAGTTCCGGTGTTGGGTTGCGTTGACGCTTGAGCAGCGCCAATGCCAGCGCCATTTCCTCGAAGATGTCGGTGGTCCGTTCGTCGGGGCGCGGGGCCTGGCTGGAACTGCCGACGAAATCGCAGGCGAAGTAGAACGACAGGGCCGGGTGGCGATTGAAGTAGCCGAGCAGCGCCGGCAGCAGTTGGGGTTGACTGAGAAACGGGCTGCGATCCGGATCGGGGCCACCCAGGGTCAGTTGGCCGCCGCCGCCGGAATCGGTGATCTGGCCGTTGTAGTGCAGCCGGTAAGGCGCAAGGCCAGCGGAAGCGGCGGCAGCAAACCAGGCTCGGGTTTCGTCCAGGAAAGTGGCGACATCGGCCGCCGGCGCCATGTTGGTTTCCACCACGGCGGGGTCGGGCGTCAGGGTGGTCCAGGCCACGCTGGCGTCCACCGGCGGGGAAAAGCCGGTGAGGATCAGCCCCGGTAATCCGGCGGCGTTGGCCGCCGCGCCGATCGCCGCCAGCAACCGTTGGAACATCTCCACATCGGGGCAGGCCGGCAGCTCCACGCAGGGCGCGGCGACCGCCTCCAGATCCTGTGCCGGACCGGGCCAGCCGATGCCGAGCAGGAACGTCCCCTGTTCCGCCAGTTCGTCGCGCGGCCCCTGCGGCGGGATCGGCCGGCCGTGCAGGCTGGGGCGGGCCAGCCGCGGATCCCGTTCGGGATTAGCCAGCAACGGCAGCCGGTCGCGGCGAAACACGATGCGCAGACCGGGGTAGGTCTCGACCGCGAATAGCAGCGCGGGCCAGCCGAGCGCGCCGAGCCGCTGGGCCAGTTGCTCCCAGAAGTCTTCAAGCGGGCCGGCGGGCAGGGCGGTGGGCACGCCGCCCTGCAACGGGTCGGGCGGGCCGGACCAGACCGCTTGACCGTCGCGGCGCCGGTACAGCCCCAGGTTCCAGCGCGGCCGGTCCTCCTTGGAGTACTGTCGGCCCAGGGTCCGCAGGATGGCCGCCCCCGGCATGTGCTCGAGGGCTTGGGCCAACATGTGTCGGGCGCGCGCTTCCTTGGTGGAGCCGAGGGCGCTATGCAGCCATTCCGGGGCTTCGGAAGCGCGGTCGGTGAAGGTCGGCTCGGCGCCGATCCATATCGCCAGATCGCGGCGCTTGATGAGCTCGTCGTGAGAGCGAATGGCCTGGTCGAAAGCCGAAACGGTTGTTTTCATGGCGCCCATGCTGGCCGGAACAGATTGGCGCGGCATTCTACGAGATTTCAGATGCGGAGGTTACGGTTATTGCCGGTCACGGTCGAATGCGGGCGTGCTTGCGGTGCGGGCGAGCGGCTTACGGGTTGGCGGCGGCCCGGCCGATGGCCCAGATTTCGATGTCCGCCGCGCCGCTGGCCCGTAGAATGCGCGCGCACTCGGCGACGGTGCTGGCGGTGGTGACGACGTCGTCCATCAGCGCCACCCGCCGTCCCGGCAGGGGCCGGCCGGCGGCGAACGCCCCCCGTGGATTGCTATGGCGGCGGTCGGCGTCCAACTGGGTTTGCGGGGTGGTGTGGCGCACGCGCCGCAGGCCATCGGCCAGCAGTGGGATATGGAAACGGCGGGCGCTGGGACGCGCCAGCTCCAGCGCCTGATTGAAGCCGCGCTCCCGCAAACGCAGCGGATGAAGCGGCACTGGGATGATACAATCGGGCGGCGGCGCGCCCCGCTCGGCCAGCGCCGCAGCGAATAACTCACCCAGCAGTCGGGCGTGACTCAGCCGGCGATTGAATTTCAGCCCGAGAATTAAAAAATCCACCGGTGGTCGATAGCGAAAGGGCACGAAGGCGCGATCGAAGCTGTAAGCCCGCGCCCGGCAGCGCTCGCAGTCTCCATCGAAACCCGCCGCCAGCGGCAGGGCGCAGCCCGGACAGGCTCGCGGGTTGCGCGGCAGGTCGGCGCCACAGCCGGCGCACAAATCGCGGTCGCCCGCGCCGGCGGTCCCGCACAGCAGGCAAATCGGCGGCAGGAGCCCATAATGCAGGGCGCGCAGCCAGGCGAAAGTCATGGCGCGCTGCTTTGGGTTGACCGCGCTGCGGCAGGTTCCCGGACCCGGCGGGCTTTCCGGCGCGACCCGGGTTTATTGGTGATGGAAAGGGCTTTGCAATGCATATCCTGGAACAAGGTGAGAATACCGCCATCGGCAAGATGGCGCGCGGTTCGTCCGCCAGACGGGCTTCCGCTCTGATGAACTACGGCAACCTGATCGCGATTCTCGTGCCGTTTCCCCTGCTGATTTTCTGGTTCGGCGCCTCGATGCTGGTGTACGCGATGAACCGCCATCATCCCAACCCGAAGGTGGGGCATTACACCCAGCAGGCGGCCTATCGCTTTTATGGCGTCACCGGCTTTTTCATCGTGATCGCGACTTTTATTCCCGGCGGCGGTTGGATCTGGCATCTGGTTGCCTGGATTCTGGCGGCGCTGGTTCTGATCCCCTGGTCCATTATGGACTTGCGGCGCATCCACCGCGATGAATGGGTGGATATTCCTCTGGACGATGAAAGTCGTCCGCTGTCCGGCGCCATCGTATCCCAGGGCGGCTGACCCCTGGCCGCTGGCCCCGTCTCCCGGCAAGGGCGCGATGCGGCGATGTCCGCCTGGATTTTTCAGGAAGCGACCATGATGAACGATGTGATTCTTTCGCTGGAAGCATTCGGCCTACCGGCGTTCCTGCGGGAACTCGGTGGCGTCGTGACTGCGCTGTTGGACGAGGAGGGTCGCGTTCTGGCCGCCAACCGCGATTTTCTGCGGCTGGTGGTGCCGCCGGCAACGGCCGGCCAACCCTGGGATGCGCGCGCCCTGTTTCTCAGTCCCCGCTTGGAGGACGTGCGGGCGCTGGCGCCGTATCCGGGGGGGGCGCTGCTGTTGTATCGGGGCATTCTGAACATCGCCGGCGCGGACCGGCGACATCGCGCCCTGCAGGGCCACATTTACCGCTGGCCGCAGGGGCGGTTGCTGGTGGCGGCCGAGTGCGACGTAGAGGGATTGGAGGCGCTGGGGACGACGGTGCTGCAACTGGACGCCGAACTGGCCAGGATCCGGCGCCAGTCGTCGCGCGCCAACCGGGAGTTGCAGCGCGACGAGGCGATGGGCGGAAGGCTGACGTATTTCGATGCGCTGACCGGGGTCGGCAACCGGCGGCAGTTGGAAGAGGGGCTGGCGGCGGAGGTCGAACGCAGCCGCCGCCACCGTCACCCACTCTGTTTGCTGATCGCGGATCTGGATCATTTCAGGCAGATTAACGAGCGCTGGGGGCGCGCGACCGGCGATGAGGTTTTGCGAGGTTTCGCGGCGCTGTTGCGCGAACGCCGCCGGCAAAACGATCTGGTGGCGCGGTCCGGTGAAGAGGAGTTTGTCGTGCTGTTGCCGGAAACCCTGTTGGAACCCGCAGCGGTCGGCGCCGAGGGTATCCGTCAACGACTGGAATGGCGGCCGATCCTGCCGCGGTGCGGGCCGATCACCGCCAGCTTCGGTGTGGCGATGCGAGCCGAAGGCGAAGGTGGCGAGGATCTGCTGCGACGCGCCGGGCAGGCGCTGTACCGCTCGAAGCTGGAGGGTCGCAACCGGGTGACCCAATCGATCATCGCCGGCCAGAGCGCGGCTCCGGGCGTGAGCAGTTGCTGAGGGTGCGATGGCCCGCTGGAATCCCGACGTGCTTCGGGGCGCTTGAGTTTTTTGGCGTATTTCATGAATAACTTTTCGATGGATCCTATTCCAACCCGAGGAATCCCACATGTTGCAAACCGTCGCCACCGTCCCCGCGCCTCGCATGATCGAGTTGTTGGAACTGATCGAACTCGCCAGCCGGCACGACGCCGAGCCGCGCCTGAGCGAATACCTGCAGAACTGCCGCTGCGCTGGCTACGAGCCACCGCTCGAACTGCTCGACTTGGCGCGCGACCACATCGGGCGCAAGCGCGTTTGCTAGCGCCGCCGCATCGGTCCAAGCCGGCCGCCGGCCAGCGCGCAAAAGGTCCAATCCGACCGCTGCAGGGCTAAAGCGAACCGTCCGGGGCCAACGCTTGCGTGGGAACCGCTCACGACCGGAACAGCCGTGAATACTGGGTTTCGTGCAGCGCCCCGGCCAGCGCCAGCCCCGGCGCGCCGGCGCCGATGTCCTCATCCGCCAGAGCCAGACCCTGTTCCACCGCAGCGGCTATGACCGGCCCGGCGGCGGCCAACAGGCGCTGGCTGGCGGTCTGGCCGAGCGGAAGCAATCGGGTCGCGGCGATCACCTGATTTTCGGTCCAGGCCCAGGCGTAGCCGGCGGCGGCTTCCGGCAGCGGAATATCCCACTTGACCGCCGCCAGGACGAACAGGGTGGCGAAGCACACCCGGGGCGCGTTCCGCCACGATTCCGCTTCCGCGACGCCCAGATCGACCAGCAAACGGGCCAGCGCCGCGCCGAGATGGCGGTCTTCCCGCTGCAATTCCTCCGCCTCGCGCGAGGCGTACAGCCGGGCGTTCCAGCGCCGCACCGCCTCCGGATCGGCGGTGCACCAGCCCCGGTACAGTCGGGCGAACACCGGTAGGTCCAGGCGCCGCAGGCCGTGGCCGAGCAGGCCGAGAATCCAGTCGCTGGCGCTGGCTTCGTCCCGCACCCAGCCGCGCTCCACCGCGCATTCCAACCCCTGCGAATAGGCGTAAGCCCCGACCGGCAGCGAAGGGCTGCACAGTTGCAGCAGGCGTGGCAGGCTGGAGAGCGTCAGCGACATGCGGGGATGAGCGGGTGGAAATCGGGGGCGCGGATGCCGGCGACCGGTTAACGAGGTTGGCCGAGGCCAGCGGGTGCGTTGCGCGCGTATCCCTTACGCTGGAGCTTGTCCCGATACATCGCTTCATCCGCCCGGCGCAGCGCCTCCTCCAGCGCATGATGGCTGATGGCGACGCCGGCGCCCAGGGAGATGGAAATGGGGAAAATCACGTCCCGCTGGTTGAAGGCGTCCATCGTGGCGCGGATTTGAGCGATGGCGGCGCCGGCCCGTTCGTCATCGGCCCCATGCAGGACGATGACGAACTCGTCGCCGCCGATGCGCGCCACCACATCCTCGGCCCGCATGCCGTGCTGGAGCACCTGCGCGGCCTTCTTGATCAGTAGATCGCCGACTTGATGGCCGCGAATATCGTTGGCGATCTTGAGGCCGTCCAGATCGGCGATCAAAAAACTGACCGGGTAATCGCCCGCCGCGCGTAGCCGGTCGAGTTCCTCGTTGAAGTAGGCGCGGTTGTACAGACCGGTGAGAGAGTCGTGCACGCTCAGGTAGCGAACCTTTTCCTCGGCGCTGCGCTTTTCCCGGAGTGCTTGGATCATCTGATTGAAGGAATTGGAGAATTCCCCGAGAAAATCGACATGCTGATCGAGATCGCCCGCCGCCACCCGCTGGGTTTGCCAGGTCAGATGGCGCAGGTTGGACTGCAGGTGCTTGAGCGGATCGAGCAGGTGGGCGCCCGACGGCGCGTCCTGGGCCAGATCGCCGTTGGCGAGCGCGATGGCAAAGCGGCGCAACACCTCCAGCGCGGCCAGCAGGCGGTCGAACTGCTCGCCGAAGACTTGCAGCTCCGACGTCAGCCCAGCCGGGTGCAGCGGGCTCGCGCCCCGCGCGGCCAGTAGTTTTTCGATCCGGCCGGCCGCCGCCGCCAGATAACGGCGGTCGTCCTCGTTCATGCGGCGAGGGCGTCGGGCTTGACGTCGAAGCGGCAGGTGCGGTCGCCGGTGGCCCAGCAGTCGATTTCCTTGGCGGAAAAAGGCTGGCCGGTGTAGGCATACAGCAGGCCGGCGATAAAGCCTTCGTCGTAATCGCAGACCGTGGTGCCCATGACCGGCAGGCCGGAGCAGTCCAGATCTTCCGAGACGGTGAGCGTGAACGCCAATTTTTCCGGATCGGCTCGCTCCACCCGCAGCACGCCGATACCCATTTCCTTGAGCTGGTTTTGTAATTCGGCGATGAAGGCGTTGAGCGGTTGTCCGCGGTCGAGGACGTTTAGGCAGAACTCGCGGCCGGCGATCCAGCCGGCGTCCCGCAGAATGTCGCCCGCCGTGTCGTCGCCGTAGCGCTGAGCTAATGTTTCCCGCAGGGTGTATTGAGCCAGCCGGTAGACCGCCACCGGGAGCTGCGGACCGAGATTGGGGCGCCCCAGATCGATATCGCCGAGATCGTCCCATTGAAAACGATAATGTTCACCGAAGGTCGGGATCATGGCTTACCTCGCTTGTAGACGGGTTACGGGAGGCCGGTGGCGGTAAAACCGCTCGCTGGCGGGCATGGAGTTTCGCAACGCGCACGCCTTGCGCCGGCTGGAATTATATCCCCTTGGAGGAAGGCGCGTCCGGGGTTCGAGCGAAGTTCCGCAAACCGGGCGGCGGGCGATGAAGGTCGAACGCCGGCGGCGTCCGCCTTTAGGCAGGGTGGCGTTCGCCGTCGTGGGCGCCCGCTTCCGGCTCGAACGGCGCCTGCTCGCGATTCACCGCCAGCCCCAGCTCCCGCACCATTCCATCCAGCACATGATCGTGTGAATAGCGCAGCCAGCCGGGAGCAAGTTGCAGGGCGACGTGGCGGTTGCCGAGATGATAGGCGGTGCGCGCCAGCAGCAGGGCATCGTCGGCACGGGCGGTGGAGACAGTTTCCGGGGCGGCGCGCACTTCCACGATGAGGCCGCTGGTGGCGCGCAGGCGGTCGCCGTGGCGCAGCACCGTGCCGCGCGGCAGGAACAACCCCACGTCTTGGCCGTTATCGAGCCGCGTGCGCAGCCGGCTCTTGCGCCGTTGCTCGAACGGCAGGGTCAACGTGGCCTGGGCGGGGAGCGGCTCGCGCAGGCGTTCGGTAATCTGTAGTTCCGGGTTTTCGTCGGCGTTCATCTCTCGGCTCCGTCATGGTCAAGGAGAACCCGATCAATCATAATCGCGCGGTTTGCGAATTGCCCGCGTCCGGCGTGCCCGATCAAAAGGATTCTCATCGATGGCTGCGTCCAGTTCCCCACTGAACCTTGAGCGACCCATTGGATTTAACATGATTCCAACACGAAAGTTTCCGATTCATTCGCGTCGTCACGCGGTCGCTTGGGCGATGCTCGGGTTCGCGGCGCTCGCGCTGCTGGCGGCGGGCAAGGTCCGAGCCGGCATTTTCGAGGAAGGCGACGTGTTGATGGTACAAGGAGCGCCGGGCGTCATTCACTTCAACTATGACCCCGAACACGCCAACTATTCCTGGCTGATCGGCGCGGAGTGGCAGTCCCCTTCGCGCTGGTTGGTCGGCGCATCCTACTTCAACAACAGTTTCAACCAGAAGTGCCAGTATTTCTACTTCGGGAAGTCCTGGCCGCTGGAATCGATCGACAGCGATCTGTACTTCAAGCTGTCCGGCGGCGTGCTGCTCGGCTACAAGGAACCTTACGAGAATAAGATCCCATACAATCATAACGGCGTGGCGCCGGGCGTGGTGCCGGCGCTCGGCTACCGGTTCGGCGATTTCAACGTGCAACTCAACCTGCTCGGTACCGCAGCCGTGATGTTCACCGTCGGCTACGATCTGTTCAAATAGCGCCATGGGGTTTCGACCAGGGTTTGTCTCGCGATACAGCACGGCTGGCCTGGCGAAATTTCAATTTGCTAGGATGACGTCGTTATTTGGTGACCTTATGGAGCCATGCCGTGCCGAAACTTAAACGCCCTCTCCGAAAAATCTCCACTGATCAGTGGTGTCACATGATTGCGGAAGCCGCCTATTTCCGTGCCGAGCGCCGGGGTTTTCAGGGCGGTTGTCCCGTGGATGACTGGTTGGAAGCGGAACACGAAATCAGCCAGTCGTTCCGGCCGGAGCCGCCGCGCGGCGCCCTGGTGTTCCTGGAAAATCCCAATCATGCCAGGCCTGACGCCAACCGAGTTCAACTGGGAGACATCGCAACGGGGGACCAAGCCGGATTGGCCGGACCCGGTTGCGCGCTTTGCGCGGGTAGCGTCGCCAGCGCCAGCGCCACATGCCATTGATCTCTGGGTATGATCTTGGGTTCCAGCAGGTCGCTGATGTAAGCTGGGGTCATGGTCGCCACGCCGTGCTCGTTGAAGATATCGAGCATGGTTTCGTGCGGCGTTGAGCAAAGCTGGGGGCGTTGGTGCATCAATGCCATTGGACTGTCAAAGTAGTTAAGACCACCCCGAAC